>NZ_NHZE01000004.1:0-349750 GCF_002207995.1 Pantoea sp. VS1 | reverse complement strand
GTTTTGCGCCGTAATAAATGAACCAACAGGTGTAAAATATGTGTTAAAAGTGAACGGAACGGCAAAAATACCGCCAGAATCGGGCGAAAGGTGCTTTTTATCTCTTTGATATTACGTTATTTGTTTTAAATGTAAGGAAAAAGTTGATTTTTGTCAAGTATTGGTTAAAACTTAGCGGAGCGCGGATTTCAGTAATGAGCAATAAAAAGTATTTTCACGCGTAAAACTTATATAACTAACATTCTGGGTTATGTAACTAAATAAAATGGTATATTTATACCATGAAGTCGGACCACTTAAATTAATTATAAAGACCTCCGAACTGCCAAAGAATTGAATACACGATTTCTTAATTCTGGAGTTGCTCATCATGAATACGCTCACCCCGATTCTTAATCCGCTGACATTACCGAAAGGGGCGGTGCTGAAAAACCGCCTGGTGATGGCCCCGATGACCACCTGTACCGGCTATTACGACGGCGGCGTGACCAGCGATCTCGTTGAGTATTATCGCGTGCGTGCCGGCAGCATCGGCACCGTGATCGTCGAGTGCGCCTTTATCGATAACCGCGGTCCGGCGTTCCCGGGCGCTATCGGCATCGACAGCGACAACAAAATTCCCGGCCTGGCCAGAATTGCGCACGCCATCAAGTCCCAGGGTTCCAAAGCCATTCTGCAGATTTACCACGGCGGCCGCATGGTTGAGCCGGCGCTGATCGGCGGGAAAACCCCGGTCGCGCCCAGCGCTATCGCCGCGCCGCGTGAAGGTGCCAGCACCCCGCAGGCGCTGACGGCGGAAGAAGTGGAGGTGATGATCACCAAGTTTGGTGATGCGGTGAACCGCGCCATCAAAGCCGGCTTCGACGGCGTGGAGATCCACGGCGCTAACACCTACCTGATTCAGCAGTTCTACTCGCCTAACTCTAACCAGCGCGACGACAAATGGGGCGGCAGCCGCGACAACCGCGCGCGCTTCCCGCTGGAAGTGCTGGAAATCACCCACAAAATGGCGGAGCGCTTCGCCGCAGCGGATTTCATCATCGGCTATCGCTTCTCGCCGGAAGAGCTGGAAGTGCCCGGTATCCGCTGGGACGACACGCTGTACCTGCTGGAAAAACTGGCGGCGCGCGGGCTGGATTACGTGCACTTCTCCGTCGGCCAGCTGCTGCGTCCGTCGATTGTCGACACCCAGGATCCGACGCCGTTAATCAGCAAATACATTGAACAGCGCTCGGCGACGCTGGCGAAAGTGCCGGTGATTGGCGTTGGCGGCGTGGTGAACAAAGAGGATGCCGAACTGGCGCTGGCCTCGGGCTTCGATCTGGTGGCGATTGGTAAAGCCTGTATTGCCTATCCGGACTGGGCCGATCGCATCATCAAAAACGAGCACATGGATCTGTACATCGACAGCACCAAACGCGAAGCGCTGACCATTCCGGAACCGCTGTGGCGCTTCTCGCTGGTGGATGCGATGATCCGTGACGTCAGCGATGGCCATCGTAAGTACAAAGCCGGCGTTTACCAGGCGAAAGTGGAAGCCGAAGCGCTGAAGCTGAAAATCAACGTGACGCTCGACACCGACCGTATCACCGACATCTCGCTGGTGCCGGATCCTAACCTCGACGTCGATTTCACCAGCACCTTTGAAAGCCTGCGTGAACGTATTCTGGTGGCGAACAGTCCGCACGTCGATGCCATCACCGGTGCTACCACGCAGAGTGAGGCGCTGAAGAAAGCAGTATCGCGCGCGCTCACTACCTCCAGCAAAGAGTATGTGATTGAAGAGGGCGGCAATCCGAATGCGCCGGTCAATTACGATGTGGTGGTGGTTGGTACCGGCGGGGCCGGTCTGGCGGCGGCGATTCAGGCGCACGATGACGGCGCGCGCGTGGTGATCATTGAGAAGATGCCCACCATTGGCGGTAACACCATCAAAGCGTCGGTGGGGATGAACGCGGCGGAAACCCGTTATCAGAAACTGAAAGGCATCGAAGACAGCAAAGAGCTGTTCTACGAGGAAACGCTGAAAGGCGGCAAATTCAAAAACAACCCGGTGCTGCTGCGTGAGTTCGTTGAGCGTGCGCCAGAAGCCATTGAGTGGCTGGCGGCGAAAGACATTGAGCTGAGTGATATCACCATCACCGGCGGCATGAGCATTGACCGTACGCACCGTCCGGAAGATCGCTCGGCGGTGGGCGGCTTCCTGATTAGCGGCCTGGTGAAAAACGTCAACCAGCGCAACATCGAAGTGCTGCTGGAAACCTCAGTGGCCGAGATCCTGTTTGAAAACGGTGCGGTGACCGGCGTGAAAGTGGTCGATGAGTACAACGACAGCCGCATCCTGAATGCGAAAAGCGTGATTGTGGCCACCGGTGGCTTCAGTGCCAACCGCGAGATGGTGGTGAAATACCGTCCGGAGCTGGATGGTTTCGTCACCACCAACCACAAAGGCGCCACCGGCAGCGGTATCGCCATGCTGCAGAAAATTGGCGCCGAGACCGTCGACATGGGCGAAATCCAGATTCACCCAACCGTTGAACAGACCACCTCGTACCTGATTTCCGAAGCGATGCGCGGCGGCGGGGCGATTCTGGTCAGCCAGGCCGGTAAGCGTTTCTACAATGAAATGGAAACCCGTGACAAAGTTTCTGCCGAGATTATCGCGCTGCCGGAAAAAAGCGCGTGGATCGTGTTCGATGAGCAGGTACGTGCCAACAACAAAGCGGCGGACGAATACATCGCCAAAGGCTTTGTGATTAGCGCGCCAACGCCACACGAGCTGGCGGTGAAACTCAACATGGATCAGGAAACGCTGCAAAGCACGCTGGGCCGTTACAATGAGTTTGTGATTAACCAGAAAGACGAAGACTTTGGCCGTGCCACCGCGCTGCGTCATCCGCTCAATCAGGGGCCGTTCTTCGCGATTCGTATCGCACCGGGCGTGCACCACACCATGGGCGGCGTGACCATCAACACCGAGACCGCGGTGCTTGACGCGCAGAAACAGGTGATTCCTGGTGCCTGGGCGGCGGGTGAAGTGGTCGGCGGCATCCACGGTGCGAACCGCATCGGCGGTAACGCCGTCGCCGATATCATTATCTTTGGTATCAAAGCGGGTCGTAATGCCGCTAAACTGGCGTTAGGTAACTAAGCTATCACGATGCCCGCGCCCTGCGGGCATCGTTCTCTTGCGGGGCCACAATGACAAGCGACGCTGGCGTCCATTCCTATTCTGCCGTCCTCATGGGTTCGCCCATTCTGCTCAAACTGTTCGAAGACAATCCCACGCTGGCCAGCCAGGTCTTTCGCCTGATCAAACAGCAGGAAAACCTGTTTACCGTCAACCGCGCCGAATCCGAAGTGATGGCCATTAATCAGGCCGCCGGACGCCATCCGGTGGTGGTGAGCGCGCCGGTTTTTGCGCTGATTAGCGTGGCGCACGCGGTGAGCATCCTGCCGGACAGCGCGTTTAACTTCACCATCGGTCCGGTGGTGAAACGCTGGAAGATTGGTTTTCAGGGACGTGAAGTGCCGCCCGCAGCGGAGATTGAGGCGCTGCTGTGCCTGACCGATCCGCATCAGGTGGTGCTGGATGCTGAACAGCACTCGGTGTTTCTGCCGCTGCCGGGCATGGAGATCGATCTGGGCGCCATCGCGAAAGGCTACATCGCTGATGTGGTGCAGGCGTTTCTGCGTCAGCAGGGTGTTGCGCAGGCGCTGATTAATCTCGGTGGCAATGTGCAGACGCTCGGCAGCCCGCCGCATCAGCCGCAGGGCTGGGGCATCGGGCTCAAGAAACCGTTTGGCCGGGACGATGAGCTGCTGGGTACGCTGCAGGTGCAGGGCAAATCGGTGGTGACGTCCGGGATTTATGAGCGCTACTTTGAACGCGACGGCCGCTGCTGGCATCACATCTTTGATCCGCACACCGGCTATCCGCTGGACAATGCGTTATTGAGCGTGACGGTGATTGCCGATCGCTCGCTGGATGGCGATATCTATACCACGCTGCTGTACGGCATGGGCGTAGAGCAGGGGCTGGCGTATCTCGCCGGCCAGCCTGATATCGACGCGGTGTTTGTCACCCGAGATCGGCAGATTATCTGCTCGCCGGCGCGCCATTTCCGCTTCAGCCAGCTGGATTTCAGCTGGCAGCTGCGTCACTGACAGTACTGCTGTAGCAGCGAATGGTACTCCGGCTGCAGGCGATAGCGATACACCGGGCGGCCGGTGGCGCCGTAGTGAATGCTGGTGAACAGAATATTAATCTGCGCCAGCCAGATCAGGTATTTGCGACACGAAACGCGCGAAATGTTCACTTCGGCCGCCAGCTCGTCGGTGGAAAACTCATGGCCGGGATGGGCGTCAATCCACTGACATAGCGTGCGCAGCGTCTGCGGCGTTAAGCCTTTCGGCAGCCGTTTGTTGTCATGCTGGGTGGCCGGGCTGCCGTGCATCAGCAGATCGAGGTCCGACTGCTGATAATAGTGCTGGTTGTCCATCAGCGACTTTTTCTGCCGCCAGCCGGTCAGCGCCTCTTCAAAACGCGGGAACTGGAACGGTTTGATCAGGTAGTCGACCACGCCGTAGTGCAGCGAGGTTTTGATGTTCTCCGCGTCGGCCGCTGACGAAATGATGATCACTTCCACTGAACTCTGCGCCTGGCGCAGCTCCGGCAGCAGATCGAGCCCGTTCTCCTGCTGCATATAGATATCCAGCAGCACCAGGTCGATCGGCGTTTCGCTATTAAACAGGAACTCGCGCGCCTGCTGCAGCGTCGCGGCGGTACCCACGCAGTGAAAGCCCGGCACCTGGCCGATAAAGCTGCGGTTCAGCTCGGCCACCATGGCGTCATCGTCGACCACTAACACGTTAATCATGCGGTTTGGTTCCTCCATCCCACGGAAGTTGGACTAAAAATTGGGTGAACACGCCGGGCTCGGACTCCACGCTGACGCTGCCGCCGAGGTGCTCCGTCTGCTGTTTCAGCAGGAACAGGCCGACCCCGCGATCCTCGCCTTTGGTGGAGAAGCCCTTGTCGAACACGGTTGCCAGATGCTGCGGCGCAATGCCCGGTCCATCATCGCTCACTTCACAGGTCAGCCAGCCATTCTGATAGTGCAGCATGACGTGGATTTCGCCCTCGGTCTGCTCACTCATTGCATCCAGCGCATTCTCCACCAGATTGCCGACCACGGTGATCAGCGCCGCCATTTGCTGCTCGTTGCCGCTGTCCGGCAGGTAACTGGCATCGCTGATGGTCAGGCGATGGCCGCAATCAGAGGCGCGGTTAATTTTGCTGAGCAGAAAACCGGCAATCACCGGTGATTTGATCTTCTCCAGCAGGAAACCGATTTCCGTCTGATAGTTATTGGCGGTTTTCAGAATATAGGCTTCTACCTGCGCATAATTTTTCATGTGCAGCAGGCCGAGGATCACATGCAGCTTATTCATGAACTCATGCGAGCGCTCACGCAGGGCATCAACATAGTTTACCATGCCGGTCAGACGCTGCATCAGCTGGCTGATTTCGGTCTTGTCCCTGAAGGTGCAGACCGCGCCGATAATGCGTCCCTGACTGCGCACCGGCACGGTGTTGCTCAGCAGCAGTCGGCCATTGACGTTGAGCTCCTCATCGCGCCGTGCGCGACCGCCGTTGAGCACTTCCTGCAGATGCTGGTCGATCACCGAGGCATCATAAATGCGCGCGGTACTCACTATGCTGCTGCCCATTTTATCGCTCAGCAGCTGGCGCGCCGCCTGATTGACCAGCGTCACCTCGCCCTGATCGTCCATCGCCACCACGCCTTCCTTGACGGAGTTAAGGATCGCCTGGCGCTGCTCAAACAGGGTGGAAATTTCGTATGGCTCAAGGCCGAACAGGATGCGCTTCAGCACGCGCACCAGAATAAAGGTGCCAACCGCGCCGGCAAAAGTGCCGATCAGAATGGTCCACAGAATGCTCCAGCGACTCTGGTTGATCTGGTCGGTGACCGCCTCCAGCGAGATGCCGATAGCCACCACGCCAATCTGCCGCTGCTGGGCGTCGTACACCGGGGTAAACACGCGCAGCGATTTGGCCAGCGAGCCCTGATTCACGGAGACATTCTCGTTGCCGCGCAGCGCCGGTTCGATGTCCGGGCCGATAAAGTGTTTGCCCACCAGCTCCGGATTACGGTGTGAGTAGCGGATGCCATCCATGTTGGTGATGCTGATAAACAGCAGATGGTTGCTCTCTTCCACCGCTTTGGCGATGGGCTGGATAGCGGCCCGGTCGGGCGGCAGGCGCAGCGCCTGCTGAATTTCGGGTGATTTCGCCAGCGTGCGCGCCACCGCCATGGCTTTATCCTCCAGCTGGCTGCGCGTCGCGGCGCCAATCTGGAAGAAATAAAACATGTGTACGCTCAGCAGCACCAGCACAATCACCGCGCTGAGCATCAGCGTTACCAGGGTGTTGAGCTTCATCGGTCGCCTGCGCACCGGCGTGGCTTGCTGTGGTGAGATCATGGTCGTGCTCTGCGGAAAACGGGGGGCTATTATGACGGATAATCCGCAGCGGGTCGCGCTAAATGCAGGAAGGCCGTCAGCGATGACGACCTTCCGTGGGGGAGAGCGGGCGGGTTAAGCCTGTTTCACCCGGTTAGCGAAGCTTTTCCGCAGTTTCTGCAGCTTCGGCGGGATCACCGCCAGGCAGTAACCGTTGCGCTTACCAGCGCCATCCCAGTAATCCTGATGATAATCTTCTGCCGGGTACCAGGCTTTCAGCGGCTCGATAGTGGTCACCACCGGCTCGCTGTGATCTTCCTGCGCGCGGGCAATCGCCGCAATCGCTTCGGCTTCCTGCTCCGCGTTAGCCGGGAAAATAGCCGAACGGTACTGAGTGCCGACATCATTACCCTGACGGTTCAGCTGGGTGGGATCGTGGGTGGCAAAGCTGATGTCCAGCAGATCGCCGTAGCTCACTTTCTGCGGATCGAAGCCTACGCGAATCGCTTCGGCGTGGCCGGTCGCGCCGCTGCACACCTGCTCGTAGGTGGGATTAGGACGTTCACCGCCGGTGTAACCACTTTCGACTGACTCGACGCCAATCACATCTTTGAATACTGCTTCGGTGCACCAGAAACAGCCACCCGCGATAATCGCATATTCGGTTGCCATTGTTTTACTCCTGTCAGGGCGAAAGCGTTAGAGTGGGGGTTCAGCACGCTGAATTCAAGCCGCTTTCTGTTAACATTTCTGGCGCAACCTGGCGCGGCTTAGCCCGACGCGGCTCGCTCATCATGCGTAAACGGCCTGGGCTGATCGCATGCAGCATCATTTGGCCTTCACGCGCGGCACGTCACTAATACGCGTGGTGTAAGCCGGAGACAGCATGTCGCGTTTCATCGCCCAGGGTTTCTGGATGCCCTGACCGGCAAACCACAAGGCACCGCGCTGGTGAGCGTTGATCTTATCCATCAGCGCCATCAGCTGATCGCTGTTACGGCGCGGCTGATAGTCAGCAAACAGATCAAGCTGCGCCACCCCGTCGCTGAAAAAGTCGCCCAGCATTACGCCGCCTTTCAGGTAGCGCTTGCCGGGGATCCAGATGCGATCCAGGCAGTTGAGCGTGGCCTGAATAATGTCGCGGCTGTCGGCGGTAGGGGTAATCAGCGTCTGGCTGGCGGCATTGGCATAGTAGGGCTGATGCGGATCGTGCGGGCTGGTGCGGATAAAGGTGCCGATGTAGCGGCAATACTGGCGCTCGCTGCGCAGTTTCTCCGCTGCGCGTGCCGCATAGCTGGCGATGGCTTCGCGCATATCCTGATAATCGGTAATGCGATCGCCAAACGAGCGCGAGCAGAGGATATTTTGCCGGTGCGGAATCACCTCTTCAAACGCCAGGCACGGTTCGCCGCGCAGCTCGCGCACGGTGCGCTCCAGCACCACGCCAAAATGCTTGCGGATCAGCGCAGTGGGCGTCTCCGCCAGCTGCAGGGCGGTTTGAATGCCCATCAGGTTCAGCTTGTTCGATAAACGGCGGCCGACGCCCCACACTTCCTCTACGCCCACCCGCTGCATCAGGCCGCGCTGGCGCGCCGGATCAGAGAGGTCCATGACGTTTTCGGCTTTGGTCCAGCGTTTGGCCGCCCAGTTAGCCAGCTTGGCGAGGGTTTTCGTTGGCGCGATGCCGACGCCCACTTTCAGGTGCGTCTCTTTCCACAGGCAGTCACGTACCTGCTGTCCAAAGCGCGTCAGCGAGGTGTAGCCTTCAATTCCACTGACATCAAGAAAGGCCTCGTCAATCGAGTAGACATCCACGCGCGGTGCCAGCCGGTCGAGCGTCTCCATCACGCGCGCCGACATGTTGCCGTACAGCGCATAGTTAGATGAAAACACCACCACCTGATGACGCATCAGCTCGTCGCGATGTTTAAACCAGGGCGCACCCATTTTGATGCCAAGCGCCTTCGCTTCGCGGCTCAGCGAGATAATGCAGCCATCGTTGTTTGACAGCACCACGATCGGCCTGCCGCGCAGATCCGGGCGAAACACGGTTTCGCAGCTGGCGTAGAAAGAGTTTACGTCGACCAATGCATACATCATCGGCACCCTGAAAATGCTGTATATAAAAACAGTATGTGCCAGAGGCGTGGTAAAGATCAAGCGGCAGGATTGTGCATTGCCGAATGTGAGAGCTGGAGCAAGTTGCTAACTGACCGGTCTCTGAGAGACGAAATTTTTATGACATTTCCGTATCCCAGTCTAATGCGTCGAAACGCCAGCAAGCCTGCCTGGTCGCATGCATTCCTGTGAAAAAATTAACAGTCTGAAGGATAATCAGTAGTAAACCATAAACCCACTTAACCGTGAGATTAAAAAGTAAAGTAACGCTATTTTGCTCAACGTTTTTGGCAGTATAAGTAATATAAATAAATAAGGTTTTTACTTACCTCTCGCTGAATTTAATTTCAAGGTCTCATTTGATTCCGATCATCTAAATCAGGATGTGTTTATCTTAAAATAGTTCTATATTTATTCGGTTGCAAGGCTATAGGTGTGAGCGATTTATCAATACAGGAAGTTCACGATTACTGTCTCAACTTAACGCAACGTATTATTAAAAGCTTTAACTGGAAAAATATCACCACAGACGTATTGAGCGAAGCGGATAAGCAATCCCTTGCCGCAGGCGTTACGGGGAGTAAGCTCAACTGGGCGTGGGGAATGGAGCGCTACCAGGGGACAGCAAATGACAAAGGGATATTAGATATAAGCCTCAAGGTCGTTGACTATGCAGGCCCCGAGGCACTGCATGCTGTTATTATTTGTAAATATGACATGCTGCGTGACGAGTTTGCTATTTGTATGCTGGAAAATTTTATTGCTGATAAAGAGACATCATTATCAGGTAAAGTCTTTATTATAGCGCTGGTATATGCCACGACTTTTTGTGCAATGGTGGGTTTGGATGACGTGCATATCTGCGACCCTGTTCCCGAGGCTCAGTCCCGATACCGATCGTATGGGTTTGCTTTCATATTTGATGCTCCTGATAAAATGTCCTCATCGGTAGAAGAAATACAAGATAAAATACGCGAGAAAGTGAGGCGGTTTTTTTGAGGAAAAGTGAATCAATGCAGGGGTTCAGCATCCTGTTTGATAAATAAACAAGGGTAGGGTAAATTATGATCACAGCAGGAACTTCAGGAGGCATCATGATTAAGCAAAGTAAAAAAATTGATACATCCAGGGCGATGACTGCTGCCAAACGTTCAGTCGCTTTCTGGTCTTCCATTGATGGTGCGAAGCTTGCCAGAGTAGGTTTTGCAGAAAAAGACGCGGACGTTATTGGTCCGGAGAAGCCATCAGCGAAGGCACGAATCGCCAGTTAACAATATGCAATCGCATCGTTAGCAGAATCAAAGCTCCTGTCCCGGGAGCTTTTTTGCTTTACATGCCTGAGTTTTTAGCAGGCCGGACACAGGTATAAACACATCCCGGCGGAAAGCTGTTCGGAAGAGTTTATTACAACCGGACGAAAAAAACGGCGTTCCCCTCAGGGAAACGCCGTGGGCCAGGGGCCAGTTACTGCGCGAGAAAAAAACGTGTCACTGCCTGGTCTGACTGAACGTCAGGGCGCCTTCTTGCTGCCTGCTTCCGCTCCGGTAATCGGATCGATCAGCGGATCGGATGCGGTGCGTGCGGCCAGCGCGTCAATGTCGCGCTGCTCATCCGGCGACAGCGTCACAGAAGGCAGACCATCGCCGCCATCCACCGCCGGTTGCGGATCGGCCACATAATCGAAGTTGTCATCGGAGTTCCAGCTACCACGCACGTCATCACCTTCTGACATGTTGTAGTAGTTGTGCGCATACTGCTCAATTGGCGGCAGCTTGCCCGGTGGGAAGTTGTCGCGAATAGAGTACAGCGCTTTCTCAAATGAAAGCTGGTGCGCAGCTTCACGCGTCATCAGGAAGCCTAACGCATCCTTCACGCCGACATCGTCAGTGACGTTGATCAGACGTTCATAGATGATTTTGGCGCGCGCTTCGGCGGCGATATTAGAACGCAGATCCGCCGTCACTTCGCCGATGGTATCCACGTAAGCCGCGGTCCACGGCACGCCGCCGGAGTTGGTCAGCGGCGGGCCACCGCCGTAAAGAATCGAAGTCAGATGGCTATCGTTACCGGCACCCGTGATTGAGCGATACAGTTCGCCTTCCTCTTCAGTGCCTTCGGCCAGCTTGCCTTTGGCGCCTTTATTGAGCATGCCAACCAGCGAGCCGATAATCTCAAGATGGCTGAGCTCCTCGGTAGCGATATCCATCAGCAGGTCGCGGCGTCCTAAATCCTCATCGCCGAGGCCCTGGGTAAAATAGCGCATGGCCGCGGCCAGTTCGCCCTGCGGACCGCCAAACTGCTCTAATAGCAGATTGGCCAGGCCCGGATTCGGCGCACTGACGCGCACCGTGTACTGCAGTTTCTTAACGTGTCGAAACATAGCTCACCTCAAAAAGTCTCTTACGAAAAGAGAAAATCAGCGTTTCGCTTTCGCGTCCGGGTCTTCGCTGCGCAGCAGGAACTGATCGGTCAGTTCAGGCATGTGCGTTAACATCCAGTCCGCCATCGCGATCTCCTGCTCACAGATCTGTTTGAGAATGGCCACGCTCTCCTGATCCCCGGCACGCGTGGCGGCGCTGATCAGGCTGGTGTAGCTGCCAATCTCGGCATTCTCGAACACGTAGCCGCTGATAGCGCCTTTCACCACTTCGTCTTCCGCGAAGGTGCCGCCAAAGGCCTGGCCCATAGCGGCCATTTTCCCCATAACGTCTTTTACGCTGGAGTGGGAAATGCCGTGACGGTCGAGAATGGATTCCAGCAAAGACTGCTGCTGGCGGGTTTCTTCGATGTGCTGCTCAATGCGTGCACGCAGCTGCGGGTAGTTTTCCAGGCGTTTTGCCATCTGCTCGAGCATGGTTTCGGCCTGTTTTTCCATGGCATGAGCGTCGCGCAGCCAGTCGTGATAATGCGAAAGTGCGGATGTGGTCGTCATATCTACCTCCGTTGTACGGCAGTCGCGTTACTGCTTTTCCGCGATATCCGTGAGTTTTTCATCGGTGGATTTTTCTTCGGCTAATGTGGCGGCCAGCAGCTCTGCGGCCTGGTTCAGCTCCAGCTTTTTCGCCATCGCCACCAGCGTGCCGTAGGTGGCGATTTCATAGTGCTCAACCTTCTGCGCCGCGCCGATCAGGCCAGCATCGCGCACCGGGCCGGCTTCGGTGGATTCAATCAGCTCCTGCGCTTCTTCTACCAGGCCTTCCAGTGCATGGCACTTCATGCGCATGATGCGCAGCTCATCGTGGCTCTCTACGACCTGATCGAGGCGCTCAATTTGTCCCTGGGTCTCTTCCAGATGTTGCTGAAAAGCGTTTTTTAAACTTTCATCGGAGGCTGCCCGGACCAGTTTGGGTAACGCACGGGTAATCTGTTTCTCCGCGCTGTAAACGTCCGAAAGATCGTGAATAAAAAGATCGAGTAGCGATTTAACTTTCATGGAATATTCTCCGAATCGGTGATTAACGGGAGGCTGAAGCCATTAAGTGATAACGCGATTAAGAGAGGGAATGAAACGAAGCAATAAATCCCTATCATCCTGTTGATGACGGAGCATTCCCTGCTCCGAGACATTCCTAACTCTGCGTTACAGCGCATCAGGAATCGCGATGGCTATTCTGTCCGCCTTTTTTGCCGGCTTCGGACGCTTTCTCACGGTCGTTTTTGAAATTACCGCCGCTGTTTTGTCCGCCTTTTTTACCCGCTTCAGATGCTTTCTCTTTGTCTTCTGCGAAATTACCTGAACCGCCTCTATGCTCTGTCATACTATTACCTCGTGATGAGTAATAAATAACATGACGCATCTGCCGCCATGCATGTTTTGCACACTTAATACTAATGCAGGCTGCCTCACTGACAAGCGCGACGGCTATATTTTTCACGCCTCGCTAACGCTATATGGATGAGAAGGCTGGAGATTGTGGCGTAAAATAACCACGCTATTTTTAGCGAGCCGGTAAATATTACGGTCTCGCTTTTAACCTGCCTGATGATTATTTGTGCTCAACACATTTTCCTCCGGTGGGAATTCTATCCGCCCGGCTTATTTATTTACGTTTAATCATTGAACGGCGAAGCGGCGCTAAATAGCGTCGAGCAGACGGTTCAATTCCGCCAGACTAAAAAGGGTCGCTTTGCGCACCACTTCTTCACCTTCACCTGAAAACCACTGCCGGCTGGTGTGCACGCTGCCATCTGCCAGGCACCATGCAAACCACACGGTGCCGGCTGGCGTGCCGTCCTCACCGCCGTCCGGGCCGGCATAGCCACTGACGGCAATAGCCAGCGTATCCCCGGAGAGCTTTTTCGCGCCGCAGGCCATCTCCCGTACCGCGGCTTCACTGACGGCGGTATCACGCGCCAGCGTCTCCGCGCTGACGCCCAGCACGCGCTGCTTCGCCTGATTGGTGTAAGTAATAAAGCCGCTGCTGTAAAAGCGGCTACTGTCGCTGGCGGCCGCCAGCGCGGAACCGACCCAGCCAGAGGTGCAGGATTCGGCGGTGGTGACGCTCAGGCCGGCGGCCAGTAATTTATTACCCACTTCGGTCGCTAAATTAACCAGTTCTTCATCCATATTCTGTATTCCTTGTCAGAGTGAAATTAATAAACGCCGTCTCTGGCGCTGCTCACAGGCATTGCCAGCGGCGGGCATCCGAATTATAGGCGTAATTTCTGCACCGCTGCTTAGCCGAATTAAACTGTTACCGAGGATCCCGGCGTTTACCGCTAAGCTTAAAATTCAGGACGAAGAGGAAATAACCGTAGCGATAAGATGTCAGCTAATTAACTGTAAGAGGAATAACGCCATGAAGAAAGATGAGTTAGCCAGCCGTGATTATCCGGTACAGGAGGATATGCGCTGGCAACGCAGGGAGAGCGTTATACAGCGTATCGGTGAATACGTGCTGATAGTGATTGTGATCCTGGGTGCCTGCGGGCTGTTTTCCAAAGGCATATTAAGTGACGGGCAGGCGCAGTCGGCTGATGGTTCCGTCAGCCTGCGCTATGAACGTTTTGGTCGCATCGACAGCAATATGAACCTGCGGATTCGCGTGGCACCGCAGAGCGGCGAACGTTTCACCGTCACGCTGGGCAGCGGCGCGTTAGACGATTTGCAGATTCAGACGCTACAGCCACAGCCACAACAGGCCATTACGCGGGATAACACGCTGCAGCTGACTTACGCCAGCGAGGCGGCAGAAGGCCATGTGATCTGGCTGGGGATTCAGCCGCAGGCGGCGGGGCGGGTGGCGCTGAGCGTGCACGTCAATCACCAGGTACCGGTAAAGGTATCGCAGTGGATTTACCCATAAAAGGAGAGCGTTATGGAAACGGTACTACGCGCAGCCGCCATTTATCTGTTGTTAATGGTGGTATTTAAAATTGCCGGTCGACGCACGCTGCTGCAAATGACCTCATTCGATTTGATTCTGCTGCTGATTATTAGCGAAGCCACACAGCAGGCATTGCTGGGTGATGACTTTTCCGTTACCGGTGCCAGCCTCACCATCATTACCTTAATCACCATTGATATCGTGCTGGGCAAACTCAAAGCGCGCTTCCCGCTATTTGAACAAATGGCGGAGGGTGGGCCGCTGATTCTGGTGGAGCATGGCCGGATATTAACGCAGCGGCTAAAAATGTCGGGCATCAGTCGGGAAGATATCCTCGAAGCCGCCCGTTCAGGGCAGGGGCTGGAACGCATCGATCAAATTAAATACGCGGTGCTGGAAGTTAGCGGTCATATTTCCATCATCCCGGAAAATTCAGATAAAACTGAAAAATAGCAATAACCACTCAATACTTGTTTGTGATGGAGGTCACACTTTTGTTAATTAATTGATTTTATACCACTAAAATTATTTTGTACAAGTTTGAGAAAAAAATCTTTACAAGCAACCCGCTATAAGCGCAGCGGTGAAAATAACCATTTACGCATGGCTTTTCGCCCGCGCAAATATGCATATTAAATGTTGTTTTATCGCCAATCCCATCCATATTGTTTCTGTGTGGAGATATTCTGTCGTTTAACTGCTTAATTATTTTAATCAATGGGGTGACATATGACACAACGACGTGGTGGTGCAGGTAATTTTGCAGAAAATACCGAGCGTGCTCGCGAAGCGGGTAAAAAAGGCGGCAGCGTCAGCAGCGGGAATTTTAAAAATTGTCCCGAAAGGGCAGTAGAAGCGGGCAGGCGCGGTGGAAAAGTGAGTCGTCGCGGCAAAACCGCAACGGCGGAAGCTTAAACCGCCTTCTTTAAGGTAAATGCAGTCAGCGTAATCCTTAAGCTGCCATGCAGGCAGTCTTAATCGCTAACGCAGCGGCGCAATTCAGGGAGTGAACCATTGCGCCGCACGCATTTTATATTATCGGCGGCCGCGCCGCAGGGTACTAAAGAATTACATGCAGCAGTGCATATTAAGCGCAACGGCTGCAACCAGCAGTAACAGTTATTAGCGCGAGAGGAAATAAGCGACAGGCAGATTCGGTGGCACTGATAATGACGCAATACGCCAGCGACTCATTATTAAGGTGGACCTGATCGGGCAGCGGCGATGTTAAAAAATTTCACTTTAAGCGCGGGTTAATAACTTTTCGGTAGCACTTTTTGCAACAAAAATCCCCCATTCAGTTGTTTATCCTCTTGTACAGATTTTGAAAAACTTGTACAACTTAGCCAGAACATTTTTCTGACAACTTAATGTTAACGGGAGTCACTTATGCGCCAGAACGGATACACTCCGAACTCAGTCGAGGCGATTGCCAACTATTTTAGCAAAGCCACGCTGCCTTCGCAGCAGGAGACGCTGGGCCAGGTCGTGGTCGAAATCCTGCGTGAAGGCCGTAATCTGAACCGTAAATCGCTGTGTACTAAGCTGCTGCGTCGTCTGGAGCTCGCTTCTACCACGGAAGAAGAGCACCACTATCACCAGCTGATTGGCCTGCTGTTTGAGCGCGAAAGCTGAGAGCGAAGCGAAAGCGTCCAGGTTGTACACACGAAAACGCCATTCTGATAACGTATCACTGCATGTATGACTTGTGACGGGCTGTATCGCGCCGCGGGATAGCGGCGCTGTTTTTCTGTCGCGTTCCCGGTTGGGGCAGGCAGCATGCAGAGATTTATTATGATATGAACAGAAGCGAACATCAGACTCTTATTGATGAGATCATCGGCGAAGCGGCGTTAACGCTACTGCAGCGTTCCGGGCCAGTCACCACCCAGGCGTTGCTGGATGAGCTCCACATTATGCAGCAGCAGGCCAGCGATGATGCGCAGGCGGCTGCGATTCGCACGGCAATCGATGAAGTCCGGTCGAGCATAACGGCTGGACAAAAGCGGCGTGGCGAACAACCGGATCGCGATAACGTGCATCCACTGTTTGGCCACAACGGTCAGGCTGGCGGCAGCCGCAAGCATTAACTGACCGTTAAATTATAATCTGACTGTATTGCTCACAGTACGGGAAAAGAACGATGTCGGAGAATCACTCTCTCTATTCTGCGCTGCCGGACACGGAACTGGCGGCGCATTTTCGCGATGCCGGAGTGGCATTGAGTGAAGAAGCCGCGGTACTGAATGATATCATTCGTAGCGTGCTGGCCAGTGAAGGCCGCGTCAGTAACAAATCCATCATTCTTTGTCTGATTATGGCGCTGGAAGCGACACAGGATGAAGCGCAGGCAAGTGTGCTGCGCAGAACGCTGGAAATTGTGGTGGGTTATACGCCAGACGACGCCTGACGCAGAGGTCCCCGCGCAGGCGGGGATCGGTTCAGTGCATAAGATCTGCCAGTAGCCTTATTGCGGCATCGCAGCGATGCCGGAAATCCTCATCACGCGCGTCAGCTTTCATCGTGTGCAGCACCTGCGTCACGTCATGTATCCTGAACACCCTACCTTCCCTGATAAATTCCGTCACCGCGATGCCTATCAGCGCATACAGATCCGGTGCAGGACGGTTAACTTGTTTCACGTCACCTCCGGGACTTGTATATCCGTACAGTGTTGCACAGGTGATAACAACCCAACACCTTTTTCTGCTGTCAGTGAAAATGGCACAGATTATTAGTCAGACAGATTGCCAGGTGTTATCACGCTGCGCGAATAGTAATACGCTGCTGAAGCAGATTCATGCAACTAAAAAATGGTTGAGCACACCGATAACTCTATTTTAACGCTGCGCTTATTGCGCCCGGAACATTCACCGACACGCTGCGCGGCGGGCGGGAATTATCGCGCCTGCTGCGACCGAGATTAAATTTATGCAGCCAGCTGCGGTACTGTCTGATTAATTCCTGTGCATTTTTTTCGTCACTGGCGCGACAAATAAAAAGCTGGCTCATGGTCTGGTGCTCAGCTGCCGTGGCGTAGATCTCGCAGGCCATCTCGCGTTGCTGCAGTTCAATCGCCGTAAAATGTAACTGCGGCCACTGCTGCAGTCGGTTAGCGAACATTTTATAGTCCATTTTAGGATCCTTTTATTTTTCTATTTTCTACTGGTATTACCTGTAAAAGGCACAATAGACCAAAAGCGAAAAAGCGCCAGTTTTGCGGGTCACGACCCATTAAATAGTGCACAAAATGAAAAAAATATTTACGTGTACAGCTTTTACCGCTGCGCTTATATTTGCGTGAAAGATTGAATAAGCGCAGCGGCTAATAGCGGCAGCGCAGAAATACCGTCTGGCTCGCAGCATCGCCTATCCTCTATTAGGGTTAACTGATGGCTAACCAAAGGAGAAGAGGGCATGACCAATCCGAGTGCCGCCGATGAACTGGCGCTGATCGATCGCTACTGGCGCGCCGCCAATTATCTGTCCGTCGGGCAAATCTACCTGATGGCCAACCCGCTGTTACGCGAACCGTTGCAGCCCGGGCATATCAAGCCGCGACTGCTTGGCCACTGGGGCACGACGCCCGGCCTGAACTTTATCTATGCGCACCTCAACCGCATCATCCGCCAGCGCGAGGTGGATCTGCTGTACGTCTGTGGCCCGGGGCACGGCGGTCCGGGCATGGTGGCGAACAGCTGGCTTGAAGGCAGCTACAGCGAGATCTATCCGCACATCAGTGAAGATGCTGCAGGCATGCAGCGCCTGTTTAAGCAGTTTTCGTTTCCTGGCGGCATTCCCAGCCATGCGGCACCGGAAACGCCGGGCTCGATTAATGAAGGCGGCGAGCTGGGCTATTCGCTGTCGCACGCGTTTGGCGCGGTTTTCGATCATCCGCAGCTGATCGTACCCTGCGTGATTGGTGACGGCGAAGCCGAAACCGGGCCGCTTGCCGCCAGCTGGCACGGCATTAAATTCCTCAATCCGCAGCGTGATGGTGCGGTGTTACCCATTCTGCATCTGAACGGCTACAAAATTGCCAACCCGACGCTGCTGGGGCGCAGCAGTGATGACGATCTGCAGCAGCTGTTCAGCGGTTACGGTTATGAGCCGCTGTTTGTCTGCGGGCACGAGCCGGCCGACATGCATCAGCAGATGGCGGCAGCGCTGGATAACGCGTTTGATAAAATTGCCGCTTATCAGCAGCAGGCGCGCAGTGGCCAGGCAGAGCAGACGATCCCGCGCTGGCCGATGATTGTGCTGCGCAGCCCGAAGGGCTGGACCGGCCCGAAAGAGGTGGACGGTAAAAAGGTGGAAGATTTCTGGCGTGCGCATCAGGTGCCGGTGGCGGCGTGTCGCGAAGACGCGTCGCATCGGCAGGTGTTAGAGCAGTGGCTGCGCAGCTATCAGCCGGAGGATCTGTTTGACGAGGCGGGTAAACTTAGGCCGGAACTGCGTGCGCTGGCGCCGCGGGGGGATAAACGCATGAGCGCCTCGCCCTATGCCAACGGTGGCCGGCTACGACGCACGCTCAACACGCCGGACATCCGCGAGTTTGCGCTCGACACCGGCGCGCCGGGCAGCCAGCGCGGCGAAGCCACTAAACAGTTCGGCCACTACCTCAGCGCGATTTTTCAGCGCAACGCCGATAACTTCCGGCTGTTCGGGCCAGATGAGACCGCCTCGAATCGCCTGACGCCGGTCTTTGATGTCACCAGCCGCAGCTGGATGGCGGACATCGAACCGTATGATGAGCAGCTGGCGCGTGACGGCCGGGTGATGGAAATTCTCAGCGAGCACCAGTGTCAGGGCTGGCTGGAGGGCTATCTGCTGACCGGACGACACGGGCTGTTTAACTGTTATGAAGCCTTTATCCATATTGTCGACTCGATGTTTAACCAGCACGCCAAATGGCTGAAGGTGACGCGCAAACTGGGCTGGCGCCAGCCGATTTCGTCGCTCAACTATCTGTTGTCTTCACACGTCTGGCGCCAGGATCACAACGGATACAGCCATCAGGATCCCGGTTTTATCGATCACGTGGCGAATAAAAAGGCGGATATCGTGCGCATCTATCTGCCGCCGGACGCAAACACCCTGCTGTGGGTGGGCGATCACTGTCTGCGCACCTGGGATCGCATCAACGTGATTGTCGCCGGCAAGCAGCCGTCACCGCAGTGGCTGGATATCGACAGCGCCATTGCCCACTGCGAGGCGGGTATGGGCGAATGGCGCTGGGCGAGCGATGACGGCGAGCCGGACGTGGTGATGGCCTGCGCCGGCGATGTGCCCACCATGGAGACGCTGGCGGCGGTGGATCTACTGCGAAACTACCTGCCCACGCTGCGCATTCGCGTGGTCAACGTGGTGGATCTGCTGGCGCTGCAGACGCAGCAGCAGCACCCGCACGGCAAGTCGGAAGAGGATTTCGATGCGCTGTTTACCCGCGACAAACCGGTGATTTTCGCCTTTCATGGCTATCCCAGCCTGATTCATCGTCTGACTTATCAGCGCAGCAATCACGCCAATTTCCATGTGCACGGATTTAACGAAGAGGGCACCACCACCACGCCGTTTGATATGACGGTGCTCAACGAACTGGACCGCTATCATCTGGCGCAGGCGGCAATTTTGCACGTGCCGGGCCTGGCCGATCGCCATCCTGAATTGCTCGACGATCTGCAGCAGCGCATCGCGGAACACCATCGCTATGTGCGCGAATACGGTGAAGACGTGCCGGAAGTGCGTGACTGGCTGTGGCCGGGCTAACCCCGCCCGGGCGCGAAAAAAAACCGCCTGAGAAGGCGGTTTATGGTTTATTCGGCCTGTTTATCCCCGGATTCAGGCGCGCTGGTTTCGTCATCTTTCGGCTTCGGCTCGGGGCTGCTTTTACGCGGATCGTAATCCGGCTGGTCGCCGTGAACGGGACGATCGGTCATTGTATACTCCTTAACGGTTACCAAGTGAACCCGCGCCACCGTTGCCAGCTGCGCGGATGTAAAGGGCGGCTGCGCGGCTCAGCCCGGAACATTCTGCCGCTTCTCAGTTTGCTGATGTTTCCCCATAGCCAGTGCGCTGGCGCTGGCCGGATCGAACAGCGACAGGCTTTCAATCTGGTCGACCATCAATACCTTACGGAACTCCAGCGCGCTTTTGGGTTTGGAGACAAAACTAATCTCGTGCTGGTGATACCAGCGGCTGTAGTTATGCTCAATCGCCAGATTCAGCGTGCGCGAATCGCGGTAGCCGCTGAGCATCGGAATCAGCACGATATTGGCGGTGCTGGGATATTCAAAGGTGGCGGCATGAATCATGCCGATATAGATACGGCGCGATTTCAGCGTGACCCAGGCCAGTTCACCTTCTTCCATGCAGTGCAGCAGCAGTTGTTCAATACCGTTAGAGCGCGACAGGCGCTGATACAGCTCTTTGCGACTGCCGGCGGTCAGCCGCGCGCTGCCGGCATTGGAACGATACACACAAAACAGCACGGCAAACGCCAGCATGATCACCACCGGTGCCTGAATGCCAAGAAAACTCCAGGTCATGAAATCGACGTGCCAGCGCGCATGGAGATCGGCAGACAGTGCCAGGCTGTTATTGATGGCCGAGGCCGCCAGCAGCAGCAGCCAGACCAGGCCGGTGGCGACCACGCCCTGAACGACAAAAATGCAGCCGTACAGCGCAATGAGAAAATAGACGTCCCAGCCAAAGGATCGTTTTATTTTCAGTCGGCTGGACATATCGCGACTGGTGTACCAGTAACCGCAGACCATCAGCACCATAAATATCGCGGTTCCCATCAGATATCCTTTAAGCGCTTAATATGATCGGCGAAGTCCTGCTGTACCTGTGGACTGAGGGGATTAACCGAAGCGTTACCGTCTTCGTCAATAATAATCCGGTCACCTTCCTGAATGGATTCACGAATATCCTGGCGGCTCATTACCTGCAGTAATGATTCCGGACTGGAAAAAAGAGAGGTAAAATAGCGCAATATCACGTCAGGCTGTTCCTGTAAGGCAATAAATAGTTAATTGATCATATAACGTTTTCTGCCAGATTCAGGCGGTTTCAGAGTTATCTGTTAAACGTGAGGAAAGTCAGCGCAGGGTAAGACAATAATCCGGGGGGTAACGGCGCGCTCCCTGCGCCATGGCCGCCTCATCCTGTGCTGGCCGGCAAATCACGAGCCGCGATTGCTGCTCTGACCGCCTTTTTTACCGGCTTCGGACGCTTTTTCGCGGTCGTTTTTAAAGTTGCCGCCGCTGTGCTGTCCGCCTTTTTTACCGGCTTCTGATGCTTTCTGTTTATCTTCTGCGAAATTACCTGAACCGCCTCGATGCTGAGTCATAATATATCCTCTTCATGAGTAATAAATAACATGACGTTGTTGCGCTGTCATGTGCGTGTTGCGTATTTAATACTAATCGCTGGTGCTATTTCTGCAAGCGTGACGGCGCATAAAAAGCGCGTTTTTATTTTTTATCTTAGTTTGTTGAAATAACAATAATTCTGCGTTGTCGCTGCGCTTATTTAAACTTTTTGCGGCGGTGAAGTAATAAAATGAAACACTCCAGTGCACCCAACCGGCCGGGCCAGACAGCTGACCCGGCGCCGTGAGCCACGCTAAATAACCATGCCTAAAATCTGCAGGATGCTCTGCTGCGAAGCAGTAATAAAAGGAATGTCTTTGATGTGCTGCATGCCAAAGGCTTCATAAAATTTGCGTGCGCGCACGTTCTCGCCCATCACTTCCAGCCACAGATAGCCTTCCTGCTTATCGCGCGCGGCGTGGATAATGCTTTCGAACATGCGCCGGCCATAGTTTTTACCGGTTTCCTGCGGATTGAGGTAGAGCTTATTCAGCTGGGCACCGCTCATGCCGGAGTCCGGTACCGGCGTGTTCCAGGTCACTTTGGCAAAGCCGATGGGTTTGTTGGTTTCGGCAATCAGCCAGCTTTCGTTGGGGGCCACCAGGCTGCTGCGCAGTTCGGCCAGGCCGTACTCTTTATCGATGAATTCATCCAGCTCGGCTTCGGAGACCCACATATGTTTGAAGTGGGCGCTGTAGGTCATGCGCCCCAGCTGATGCAGCAGTTCAGCATCATCAGGCTGCGCGTTGCGTATGGTGAATTCCATGCCAGTCTTCCTTCAGTTTTTATGTTTTATCCTGCGTTACGGCAGAGTGGGGGTGTCAGCGGGCATCCTGCCCGTACAGGTGACCCGTCATTATGCGCGAATCAAACCGGGTGTCATCCCTTTTGCGGTAAGGAAGTTGGCTGAATGTCTTGATTTTTTAACAGGAAAGGAGGCAGGCGCAGGATGTCCAGCGGGCTGAACATCCAGAATTGAGGCGGGAGGCGCGAATTAAAAGCCGTAGCTGGTGAGGCGATGGTAAAAATCCATGTGGTTTTTACAGCCCAGCTTGCGTGAGATGGTGTTCTTGTAGTGGCTGATGGTCTTATTGCTGAGGTGCAGCGCATGCCCGATCTCCGTCATGCGGCGCGGACCCGCCAGCCAGCGCAGCAGCGTGAACTCGCGTTCGGTCAGCACATCGGCGTTGCCGTGCGGTACGGCGACTGCAGCAACGTTTTCCGGCGTCAGCACCGCACTGACCAGCGTCGCCAGCGGGCATTTTTTACTCAGGATCAGCGCTTTCTTCAGGTGGCGGGCGACGTAATTCAGCACGGCTTCATCGCTGATGTCGGTGAGAATCACCAGCTCGACGCCCGGTGTTTTGAGCTGCATCAGCAGCAGGCTACGCAGCGTCTCTTCAAGGTTTTTACTGGCAAAATGCAGCTCGCTGATCACCACGTTACGCCCGCGTCCGGTAGGGATCGGGTCATCCGGCGAGGTGAGCGTCAGGCAGCTTATCATCTGCCCGGAAAAGTAGAGGCGCAGACCTTCCGTAATCCAGCGGTCGCTATCCATAGTGAAGATGTTCAGCATTGTTTCCTCCTGTGCTCGCGGTTAACCCATTTGAACGGAAACCGCGCTGAGCCGATATCAGACGGCCTGCGTCAGGTTGTAGGAAAAGGCTGAGAAATGTCTGGCAGGGCTGAGCTGCAGGGGGACAACAGGAAAGCCGGTTCCTGATGAATGAAGCAAAACCGGTACGGTTGCGAACCGGGGAGATCGCCCGGGATGATGTCAGCCGCCACTGTTGCTCTGCCATTTCATTTTCCTGTCATTTTTAGTCTTTAGGGTGTCAGCTCCTCTGTATGGACATGAATAATATGAAAAGAAAAACGCTTCCCCTGATTCTCGGTTGTACCCTCTCGTTATCCACGCTGGCGGCGCAGCCGCCAACCGAACACTATAGCGTCACTTTTCCTCAGGGGACGCGCGTCAGCTACAGCGGTGCGTTCGCCAGCGCGTTTCCGGAGGGTTTGCCGGTAGGCATCGGTTCCGGTTTGCTGTTTACCGGCAGGCAGGGAGATACGCTCAACTTTGTGACCGTCACCGATCGCGGACCGAATGCCGACTCGCCTGACATGGGTAAACAGGAGTCGAAAATTTTCGTCACGCCGGACTTCGCGCCGCTGCTGATGAATATCCAGGTGAAGAACGGCAAAGCCCAGGCGACGGACGCCCGACCGCTGCACGACGCAAAGGGCAATATTAACGGCCTGCCGCTGCAGAATGGCGTCATCGGGTCAACCAATGAGATCGCGCTAAGCGATAAGTTGCACGTGCTGCAGGGCGATAACCGGGGTCTGGATACGGAAGGCATTACGCTGGACGGGAAGGGCGGATACTGGCTGTGCGATGAGTATGGTCCGTTCCTGATTAACGTTGATAAGCAGGGCAGAATTCTGGCGATTCACGGGCCGCAGGCCATGGAAGGGGAAAAATCGATCGCGGGTGGTCTGCCGAACGTTCTTAAATGGCGTCAGCCAAATCGTGGCTTTGAAGGGATCACGCGCATGCCGGATGGACGCATCATCGCCGCGGTGCAGAGTACGCTGGATATCAACGGGAAAAGTAAAAAGCAGGCACGCTTTACCCGCCTGGTGAGCTTCGATCCGGCCACCGGGAAAACCGCGATGTATGGTTACCCTATCGACAGCGAGGCGTACAGTAAAAACAGCGACGCGAAAATTGGCGATATCGTGGCGATCGATAATCAGCACATCCTGCTGATTGAGCAGGGCAGCGACAAAGACGACGCGATGCGTAACCTTATCTATAAGGTGGATCTTAGCCAGGCTAGCGATCTGGCCGCATTCGATAAGGCCGGTGACTACCCGGAGTTTGATGACGCAAAAACGCTGGCGCAGCGCGGCATCGTGCTGGCAACGAAAACGCGGGTGGTGGATCTGCGTCAACTCGGCTGGCAGCAGGAGAAGGCCGAAGGGCTGGCGCTGATCGACAGCAACACACTGGCGGTCATCAATGACAATGACTTCGGCGTGAAAATGGTGCTGCAAAATCCGGTGGAAGGTAAGAAGCGCAAGGATTATCGGGTCAACGACCAGGGGAAGCTGACGGTAGATGATAAGCCGGTTGCCACCACCATCAGCGTGAAACCGCTGGACAAAGCCAGCTCGGACAGTGAGTTGTTTATCATAACGCTGGCGGAACCGGTGAAACCGTAGAGGCTGCCGTGCTGGCGCTGAACACCGGTGCCAGCACGAAAATGCTAAAGGCTGAATGCCCCCCCGTTGTGTCATCGGGGAGGTCATCGCGGCCTCGTGTTTAACAGGATGTGGAAACTCAAGGTGGCTATTGCTCAGGTGATTAAGAGACATCGCCTGATAAATTTACCCTGACACAGCGCACAGCCATTAAATGGCCTGAAACGGCAGCGTCATTTCCTGTGATAAGGCAGACTGACTCTCAGGAAAAATGTTTGCCTGGAGCGAGAAGCAGGCATTGATTCATAGATTAAGGCAAATAATCGCGCGGCGTTGCATTCAAAATGGAGCGAAAAGCAGCGGTATAGGCAGCCGGACATTAAAAACCGAGCTTATAAGCGACCTGTTTGATAGGGATGTTATTCGCAAGGAGATCTAACGAAGCATAAATTCTTGCTCTTTGCTTCCAGGTTCTGAAACTAAAACCCGTATCCTTAATAAACAATCGCGAAAAGGTACGTTCAGACATTGACGCGATAAAAGCCAGATCGCTCAGTGGTATTTCCCAGCGATGATTTACCACAAGTTCTCTGGCCGCAGAGAATAATCGCTCATCACGTGGCATTGGAAGTTCCGCAGTCAGAGAAGGTGCTTCGCTGAGTATTTCCAGAAGCAACAGTGCCATTTTCCGCTGGCTCGGTCTGTTGTAGTTATCACTGAACAGACCGGTTATCAGTTCTTTCACCAGTGGCGTAGCCGTAATGACATGCACCTGGTTACTCTTCGCAAAATTTGTACATTCCGCGATAAGGCTGCCACTGAAATAGACGGCCCTGAGATCTGTGTGAGACAGCAGATTGTAACTATGTATCTGCAGAGGTGGTAGCCACAATGCACGCTGAGGGGGGATAACCCAGCGGTTGTTTTCCGTTTCGACCAGCATCACGCCTCTGGTTGCATAGAGGAGTTGCCCTTCAAGGTGATGATGAGGAGGATCGGTTTCTCCTCGCTGATAGCTAATCGCTGTGCCGGACCAGCCTGTGGATGCTTCATGTCTTGGCGCTTTATCTATACTACCTGGCATTTCAGATTAGGGTCCTGCAACTATGATGCTGCCTCGAAACCATCCGGTGTACCAACTCACTGGATGAGTGTGTCGTTTATCGGTCAGATTATCACAGGTATAACAGGAGCCTATCCTTATGCGGGTACACTTTATCGTACATGAAAGTTTTGAAGCGCCAGGGGCTTATGAAACATGGGCCAGAAATCAAGGTCATAATGTGACTTACTCGCGTGTATACGCAGGCGATGAGCTACCCGTGGACGCCGAAGGTATTGATTTCCTGATCGTGATGGGCGGTCCGCAGGACCCGTCCACGACCCAGAGAGAGTGTCCGCACTTCGATGCGAAAGGCGAGCAGGCGCTGATTGCTGCTGCTGTTAAAACCGGTAAAGCCGTTATCGGTATCTGCCTTGGCTCACAGCTGATCGGTGAGGCGCTGGGCGCGCCGTTTGCTCACAGCCCTGAAAAAGAGATTGGTAAGTTCCCGATCACGCTAACTGAAGAGGCTCGCGAGGATGCGTTGTTTTCTCACTTTGCGAAGTCGCTTGAGGTCGGTCACTGGCATAACGACATGCCGGGCCTGACCGCGGATGCAAAAATCATCGCCTACAGCGAAGGCTGTCCCCGCCAGATCGTTTCCTATTCAGATCGCGTCTTTGGTTTTCAGTGCCACATGGAACTGACGCTGGATGTTGTAGAACGGCTCATCGCTCATTCGCAACAAGACCTGAGCCGAGCCGCAGAGTATCGCTTTGTTCATACGCCAGAAGAACTTCGTGCGCACGATTACAGCGAAATGAATCAGGTACTTTTTGGCTTCATGGATAAGCTCGAAGCGCGTTACAAATCAGCTTAAACACCGCTTTATGCCCGGTGATGTTTATCTCCGGGCATTCTTTATCAGAAGCTGATACATGCAGGCACCATGACCTTTTGTGCACCCTTCAAACCCTACTTTCTATCAACGGCCTGACGCAGGATCGATTCCGCCGGCGCGTTACTTCAGGTCCAGAGCGGCCATCACTGCTGCTACTTCTGACACCTCTGCGGCCGATAAGGGTAACAGGGGACGAGGCAGACAGTCGGCATCGGTCAGCCCCAGTATGCCTGCTGCCGCTGCGATCACGCGGATACTTCCGCCATGCTTACGGAACAAATCCCATAAAGGTTTCAGGCGGTTTGTTAAGGCCATAACGCGTTCAGCGTCGTTAATGGCTGCGGCCTGCATAATTTGTTTGGCGGTTTCCGGGAAGATACCGCCGCAAACGGAATACCAGACTTCGCAACCGGCATTCAGCCCCAGCCCGGCACTGGCGTCACCACTAATACCCAGGGTCACGCCAGCACGAAGATGTTGTCGTAATGCAGCAACGCGTTCAGCTGCAGCAATGAGGGTATCCGGTACTCCCGGAATTTTAATTGAGCGAATCCCTTTCAGTGACGACAGCTGCCCGAGCAGTTCATCGGTAAAACGGAAATGCGTGGTTCCGGGGTTGTCATAAACACAAACCGGTACTGAAGCATGGCGGGTAACCGTCTCAAAGAGGGCATACACCTCTTCATCACGCAGTGGCTGGTAACTCATCGCCGGCAGCAGCAGCGCATCCGCGCCTGCGGACTGCGCATCTTCAGCCAGATGCAGTACGGCATCGGTGCTGATAGCACCCACGCAAACCATCACGGGAATCTCCCCGGCAACCTGACAGGCCAGCGTTGCGCTGCGTTTGCGCTGTTCCCTGCTCAGGTAAGCATAGCTGCCGGTTGAACCCAGAACACCTAAAGAATCGACACGGGCTGCCGTCAGGCGAGCCAGGATCTTCGTGAAACCCTGTTCATCGACACCACGCGCGGTGACAGGCGTTAACGGGAAAGCAGACAAGCCGGTGAACATGCAGAGTCTCCAGAACTGAGTTAAAGGTGTTACTCGCCGATGAGGGTGACGTTACACTGCCGTCCGGGCATCATTTCTTCAAGGCCGTCGGTCAGCATCTTTCCTGCTTCATGCAGCTGCTCAGGCGGCATCTGCGGCAGACTTTCCAGAATAAACCACATGTGTTGCGCTTCAACGCTTAAGCGAGTCCTGATTCCCTGCCGCCAGTTCCAGCGACGGCAGGTTACGCCGGCATCATCACACCAGACGACTTCGCCAGGCGCAGGATATTCCACCGCCATAACCCCTTCTTTCATGGTATCAAAGGGTTCCGTGCCTGTTGCCACCGTCAGGCGAGGTGCACCCTGGTACGCGGCAATATTTTCTCCCCCTACGGGCACGGCATAGCGCAGACTGACAGCGTTATAAAGATCAACGACCGGATCGAGCGCGGGCAGGGTGCCATCGCGAAGCACGCGTTTACGTAGCGCCTCAGCAGAACAGGGCGTGCGTTTGGGTTTGGCACCAAATATCTGAAACACATCGGCCCATGCAGCCAGATGGGATTCAGCCCAGGCGGGGGAATCTGACAGCACCGCCTCACAGGCCGCCTTGAGTGCCGTTACCCCGACGTGCGGATTCACGACAGGCGCTGCCTGCACACTAATGCTGAGCGCCCGAAAACCAGGGGCAATTTGGTAGATTTCAGGGGAAATTGACGGGGAAACGATTAACACGCGATAATCCTGTAATGACCATTTTATCTCATAATAGCGACCAATGACCAAAAAAGTCAATTTAGTGACCTTCGCCGGCGCAGATGTCAACACGGTTAACGAAGCCGTATCCCTGCGGATTAAGCAGTTTCGTAAACAAAGAAAAATTTCTCTCGATGAGTTATCCCGCAAAGCCAGTGTCAGTAAGGGGATGCTGGTTGAGATAGAAGGGTGCAAGGCTAATCCCAGCATTGCACTGCTATGCCGGCTTGCTGCTGCCATGGGCGTGTCAGTGGCGGATTTTGTTGATGTCAGCGCCAGGCCTGATGTACACATCATCGCTGATACGGACATCCCCGAACTCTGGACAGGAGACAAAGGGGGAAGCGCCAGGCTGCTGGCCGGCTCAGGTGGACCCGATATGCTTGAGCTGTGGCTGTGGGAAATGCGGCCAGGCGAAAAGTTTGAATCACCCGGGCATACCTCAGGCACGCTGGAGCTACTGCACGTAAAATCCGGAACCCTCACGCTTGGCGTGAAAGAGAGCGTATTTCAGGTAACGGCGGGATCCTCCGTTACAGCCAAAACCGATGTTCCACACTTCTACGCAAACCAGGGAGAAAACACGCTGAACTTTATCATGACGGTAAATGAAAAAGCGTCATAAACGTTTTTCAATGGACGGCCAAAGAAGCCCTGATTTGTGCGCAAATAATCATCCTTATTGATGTCGGCACCTTTTAAGGGCGGGGCAAATCTAGCCCCACCTTAAAGTGCAGCGAGTATCGCGGCTTCTATTTTCTCCGGGGACGTGATCGGTGCAAAGCGTTTCAGCGGCTGGCCGTCGCGTCCGATGAGAAACTTGGTGAAATTCCACTTAATCCGTCCGCCCAGCACGCCGGGGAGTTCCGCTTTCAGATAGCGAAATATCGGGTGCGCTGCGCTGCCGTTAACCTCGACTTTGCCGAACATCGGGAAGCTCACCCCGTAATTAACATGACAGGTTTGTGAGATGTCATCAGCGTTTCCCGATTCCTGCTTACCGAATTGATTGCAGGGATAGCCAAGCACCACCAGACCCTGCGCGGCATATTTCTGATAGAGCGCTTCAAGGCCGGCGTACTGGGGTGTGAAGCCGCAAAGACTGGCGGTATTCACCACCAGAACCACCTTGCCTTCGTAATCGGCCATAGAGATAGGTTGACCGGTCAGGCTGGTGGCCGAAAACTGATAAAAAGGGGTCATGTCAGTGTCTTCAAAACAGCACAGGTTCGATGTTGATGTTGCCACGCGGGCCCAATAGCGGGCTTCGTAGCCTGGCGCGCACAGCATAACTTTCTGCGCGCCGTTGTCACAATAACACTGACATCTAACCTTGCAGACAGAGCCTGATCGCCGGCACAAAACTCTGTCTGCCAGTCTCACTAAGACGCCTCTGCCAGCAACGCCGCCTGCACAGCAGGGCGCGCATTGATCCGTGCCATATACGCCAGTAGCGCAGGCCAGCGATTAGCGTCAGTTTGGACTGGTGTGTTCGCCATCCGGTCAGTCTTCTGTTGCTGCGCAGTCACTGCTGACGACGCTGCGTAAAGAAAGATAAGCGGCGCTCAGGAGGTCACTTCATCTGCTGGCTAACCGTCAGTTTCATAATGAAGGGCCTCGCCGCAATCTGTCAGCCGCATGAAAACCGGGAGGTTAATAAAAATCCGTGGCATCCATGTGTTATGCCATCACGGCGCAATGACCGCCGACATCTGCTTCAACACTTCGTCACGTGCTTTCAGGCCAGCATTCGGCGTTAACACCTGTTCATCCTGAATCAGTTTGGCAAAAACAATTTTTTTGCTGCCTTTGGTCGCCCAGCCGACATACCAGCCATAGGCATGGTGCGGATCGTATTGATTATTTTTCCCCGGTGAGCCGGTTCCTGTTTTGCCGTGCACCGTCCAGCCCTTAACGCTGACGTCGTAGCGGGTAATATTATCTGTCATGTCATAGGCATGCTTGTTTACGCGCAGCTCACGGTTAACGACTTTCCTTAAAAAGCCAATCTGCTGAACCGGTGAGATCTGCAGGGATGACATAACCCACACCCCATTCTGACCGGGGGCGCTGACGTCAACGGCGGAAACATCTTCGTTTCCGTAAGCAAACGCCTTTACATAGTCTTCAAAGCGATGTTGCCCGATTTTTTTAACAACCTGCTGCGAATACCAGAAGACCGAATATTTTAGCCACGCCGTAGGATCGATTTTATTCATCCAGTTTTTACCGCCCCAGTCCGGGTATCCTTGTTGGTAATCCCAGGCGGGTTCCTTTTCATTTTTCAGCACGCCGGCATCAAATCCCATCAGGCTGATGGCTATTTTAAAGGTGGATGCGGGTGTGACTTCTCCACTGCAGTCGTTGCCACTCTCCAGCAGGACTTTGCCTGATTCAGCGTCAACAATCAGGGTGCACAGGTTTTTGGCGAATGCCTGCTGTGAAAATAATATTGCAGCAACAGAGGCCATAACGGCCAGACGGGTTTTTATTGATGATTGAATCCAAAGTTAAATGCTAACGTAATTTACAAACTGAGAAAGGGCACTGAACGCGGTCAGGCTGTGCATCAAGAGATTGGCCACGCCACATCCCTTTATCATCTGCAAACTATCGCGTCCGGTGTGCTTATTAATAAACCTGAGCGGGGATAGTCTGCACATCCGCGGCGTTTTGCGCTCGCAGCCGCGCGCTAGCGTAAAATGCACATTGTATGCCACATTAATCAGGTGACTTACCTCTACCCGCAGGATAAATCAGCCAATACGATTGCGGCGCGAAAACTCCAGCAGATCGCGCTGGTTCTTTAACCCCAGTTTTTCCATCAGCCTGGCTTTATACGTGCTGACGGTTTTATTACTGATTTGCAGCTGGTGGGCGATATAAATAATCTCTTTTCCCTGCGATAGAAGCTTCAGCACTTCCCGCTCCCGCCGGGACAATAACCGCATTCTTTCCGCATCGCTTTTTAATCTGCTGATGCCACTGCTTTCCTGCATGCGCAGCGGAAAGTAACCATAACCGGAAAATACGGCATGCACCGCCTGCAGCAAATCGTTCATATGGTTTTTTTTACTGATAAAACCATTTGCGCCGGCTTTAATGCTTTCAGCAGAATAGTAGCCAGGGTCTTTGCCACTCATGACGATGATCGGTAATTGCACGCCGGCATTTCGCAGCGCGGCGATCAGTTCAATGCCCGTCATACCCGGCAGGTCGATATCAATAATCAGGGCAGAAACATCATGCTGTAATATCAGCCTTTCGACACCCTCCGCCATTTCGCTTTCTGCGACAATATGGTGCCCCGCATTTTCCAGCATAATACGCATGGCCAGGCGGGCAAGCGGGTGATCGTCCACGATGATAAAATTCGCCATAAGCGTCCTGATATTATTCGCGCCATTATTCATCTCACTCTGGCACAGGAATAAAGAGCAAACAATATGCATCATTAGGTTGTCATCCTGCGACTACAACACTTTTCCGTTTATCCTGGTAATAACGTTCTTCTCGACGGCGATATAAGCGGTAATTAATGGGTTGTAGTCCTGCGCCTACATAACCGGTAAGCACATCCGATGGTCAGGGATATTAATACGTGACAAGCTTATCCTCAGTTCACGGCAATCCTCTGCCAGGCATAATGAGAATGTATTTTCAGGAGTGGTTATGCAGCCGGTTAAACGTTGGCAACGCGATGTCTGCAATTTAAATACCCGGGCGTTAACCTGGGTGGCGGCGGGCGCATTTTGCGCGGGCTGCTGGTTATTGATCAGCGTGCTGGTGCTAACCCTGTAACGCGTAGCCAGTGTGAAGAGAATTAGCGTCAGCCGGAAGGGAACCCGCACCAGGGCGTCAGGGATGAAATTTTTGTAGTGGTTGGGGGCGCGTTGCCCCCTTTTTTTTGCCTGCAGACAGGGGTAATGCAATGCGCAGCCCGTGCGATTACGGCCCGAGACGCAGCGTTTCGGCGCGTTTTGCTGTCTCGTAAACGTATTGCAGCATCGGTTCTAAATCGGCATCCGGTCCGGCGCTGATAATTTTGCCGCGCAGCCATTCAATTTCACTGGTGATATCAGGATGAAAGATGGTGTTGTTTTGCGCGTTGCGTAACCACTTCAGCAAAAAGTTATTTTTCCCGCGTACGCCGCCGGATTTCTTGCTGTTCACATAGAGTTTTAACGCAACCAGAATGCAGTAATAGAAATGGACGCGCTGACTATAATTCTGCAACATCTCTTGGCTCTTCATCTGCCGTTTTTCACGCCCGCCAGTGTGCATTGATGTGAAAAGCAGGTCAAACACAATTGGCCGCGCGCCTGTCACAATTGCGAGCGCAACCAACATTTTAAGAATTTCTTTAGCAGCAGATAAATTGTGCCCGTCAGCAGCTGGATGCTTTACCGGGCAGAATAGCCTGTGATTATTTGTTAATAATCACAAAAAAGCACAGCCGTATCTGATAATTAGATAGATCCGATTCTCTAAATGAATTTCCCCTCCGCATCGCCATCTGCAACTCTGTTCTCCGCGCTGGCCACCCTTGCGTTTTACCGGCCGGTGAAATTTTTATTTGCATCAACATGGCTGTCATAAACAGGAGGTGAATTATGACAAAACCTGCTCTGGCGTTCGCTGCGGCCTTACTGGCGCTCAATGCCACCGCATCCGTTGCGGCTCAGCCGCATCACGTTTATACCAATAAAGATTTCTATAAAAATGGCGTCTTCCAGAAAGAGGTGGCGAAAGATGCAATAGCGCAACTGCTTGCCTCTTACGGTCATACGCTGACGCCGGCCATGCGCCAGCAGCTGTGGGTTAATGATTTTGGGCTGGGCGATTATCAGCATGTTGGCCTGGCTAGCATCACTTGGGTCAATAATCTGGATTACGGTTATTACGCTATGACCATGTATCTGCTGCCGAATCAGATGATTCCGGAGCATCGACACATGCCGATTAGCGCGCCGCCGGCACGTCCGGCAAAACATGAATCGTGGCGCGTCCTCGATGGCTGGGTATATAACTTCTCAGAAATTGGCGCCGCATCAGCGGATATTCCGCCGACGCCGAAAAGTTTTGGTCCGGTGCAAAGCCACAATGTCGTCATTCAGCATCAGGGCGAAACGCTGTCGCTGAAAAAACTGGAGAGCTATCATTTCCTGATGGCCAACAGTAAAGGGGCGATTGTGGATGAATATGGCAACTGGCAGGATCGCCGCGGCTGGTTCAGCTCCAATCCTAAAGTCGCCCCTACGCCGTAAACCGTGCCCCATAATAAATAGTCGATGTGATTTCCCTGTAGCCACCGGAGGCGTTCGCGCCTCCTTTTTAATTAATGGCCTTTACCAGGATGCCGCTCAGCCGCGGCGATTTACCCGGTGCAGACGAATACCACGCTGTTTCATCTCCTCAACGGCAGCACAGGGGCAATCGTCATCGGTGATCACACCGTCCAGCTGCTGCAGCTTACACACGGAATACACGCTGTAACGACCATATTTGCTGCTGTCAGCCACCAGATAACGCTGCGCTGAGGCGGCCAGCACCGCCTGATTCACCAGCAAAGTGTCTTCGTCGGGTGTCGAGAGGCCGTGCGTGACATCCCACGCGCTGGCGCTGAGGAAGGCCAGATCAATATTGAACGCGGCAAGAGCGGTCGCCGCCATGGCACCCACGCTGGCAATATGCCGTTTATCGACTTTGCCACCCGTATGAAATAGCGTGATGTGGCTGTGACGCATCAGCCAGGCGGCAATCGTAAAGTCGTTAGTCAGCACGGTGAGACTTACCTGATCGCCTAACGCACGCGCAATTTCATAGCTGGTGGTACCGGCATCGAGGTAGACCACCTGGCCATCCTGTACCAGTGACGCAGCATAACGGCCAAGGCTTTGTTTGGCGTGCACGTTCAGCTGTGCCTTCTCCACATACGGCAATGCCTGATGAACCACGGCAGGCAGCCTGGCGCCGCCGTGTATGCCAACCACCAGGCCGGCGTCCTGCAGGAATTTAATATCGCGGCGGATGGTCATCGCCGACACCGCCATCAGCGTGGCCAGTTCGTGAATGGTGGCCGATCGTTTCGCAAACAGGTAGCGATAAATAGCGTCTTTTCGGTCTTCGGGCAGCATCATGAGCTCGGGGTTAAAAGTGACGTTTTGCCTGCCATGCCACGCGCGCATAGCGTCCGGTACGGCAGCTTCGCTATGATAGCTCATCCGAAGTTGAATCAGATTCAACGAGGCAATGAGTCAGGAGACACGAAAATGCCCGCCCTGCAACGTAATGAACTGGCCGATCTGAATGTTTTTCTGCTGATTTGCCGGCGCAAGAGTTTCCGCCTCGCCGCACTGGAACTGGGGGTCACCACGTCGGCCATCAGCCACACGTTACGCAGTCTTGAAGCGCGTCTTGGCGTGCGCCTGCTCAACCGCACCAGCCGGGCGGTGGTGCCGACGGACGCCGGTGCCGCTTTTTTGCGCCATCTGGAAACCGGCTTTGCGCAGATTGAGCTGGCGCTGAACGATCTGCACCTGTACCGCGAATCACCCAGCGGCCGCCTGCGACTGAACATCCCGCGTGATGCCGGGCAGCTGCTGTTTCGGCCGATCCTGGCGCGCTTTATGGCGACCTATCCGGAGCTCAGTCTGGAAATTACGGTGGATAACAATCTGGTGGATATCATCGGCAGCGGCTATGACGCCGGGATTCGCTATGGCGCCAGCGTACCGAAAGATATGATCGCCATGCCGCTGACGCCCAAACTGCGCTGGATCGTGGTGGCGTCACCCGATTACCTGCGCGACGCACCGCCGCTGCAGCATCCGGACGATCTGCGCAACCATCGCTGTATTCGCATGCGCCTTGGCAATGGCACGCTGTATAAGTGGCCGCTGGCACAGGGCAAGGTGGCGTATGAGGTCGATGTGCCGGGCACGCTGACGCTCAATGAGAGCGACATGATTATTGATGCGGTCGCCGGCGGTTACGGTCTCGGCTACTGCCCGGAGCGCTACTTACAGGCGCAGCTGGCGAGCGGGCAGCTGGTGCGCGTGCTGACGGACTGGTGCAGCGAAGACGAACCGCTGGTGATGTATTACCCCGACCGTCGCCAGCTGCACCCAGGTTTACGCCGGCTGATTGAGATGATCCGCGCCGAAACGATGCGCTAACGCTGGACGCGTGCGGCGTAAATAATAAACGTCACCACGCCAAAAATTTCCAGCTCCTCCTCTTCACGCAGCCGGATGGGCTGATAGCGCGGATTCATCGGCATCAGCTGTACGCAGGGATGCGTCTGCAGCCGCTTGACGGTGAACTCGCCGTTGATGGCGGCGATCACGATGTCGTCGTGCCGGGCATTGAGTGAGCTGTCGACCACCAGCAGGTCGCCTTCGCGGATATTGGCATCGCGCATCGAGTCGCCTTCGACGCGCACAAAATAGGTGGCGCTCGGGCGGGTCACCAGCAGCTCATTGAGATCAATCTGGCGCTCAATGTAGTCCTGAGCGGGTGAGGGGAAACCGCCGTGCACCGCGTCAAGGAATAGCGGGCGGGAGCGCGAAGGCGGTGAAAGCTGTGGCAAAAAGAAACGCGTCATAGCGAATATTCCATGGATACTGTTTTTATATACAGTATCAGGCGATTTTTGCTATGATCAAGTCTGCCTGCGGTAAAAAAAGCGAAGCGTATGAAAAACAGCAGAATTCAGTTTTTTGCCGGGCAAACCGCTGAAAAGTGCACTCTTCGCTAAGCACTCTGTGCGCCCGTCTGGCGAAACTTCAATTGTTGTCTACACTTAATGTTGCCGATGTTCGTAGTGCGGTTGCAGTGTTGATGAAAATTTCGTTTAGTTCTGGAGCGTTACCCTTTCGATTCCCGTGTTTACGGAAAAACCTCCTCACTTCCTGCCTGCCTGCGAACAGACTGCTCGTTTACGTTCAGATACAGGAGGAGACGTGACCCCTGCGGTTAATGAGAACAGCACCCTGCCGTCGCTAAGTGGCGGACTTTACGCCTTCTTTTTTGATGTTGACGGCACGCTGGCCGCGCTTCAGTCGCAGCCCGAGTCGGTTTCCATCCCCGCATCGGTGCGCCAGCATCTGCAACAAATTTCTAATTTAAGTCACGGCGCGCTGGCGCTGGTTTCCGGCCGTCCGATCAGCCAGCTGGATGAGCTGGTCGCGCCGCTGGAAGCCCCGGCGGCGGGCGTGCACGGCGCTGAGCGCCGCGATGCCAGCGGACATCTGCATCGTCAGTCGCTGCCCGATGAGGTGGCGCAAACGCTGCAGGTTGAACTGCAGCAGACGCTTGACCAGTGGCCCGGTACGCTGCTGGAAGTAAAAGGTATGGCCTTTGCGCTGCACTACCGCAACGCGCCAGAGTATGAAAACGCCATCATGCAGCTGGCCGAAGAGGCGGTAACCCGCTTTCCGGCGCTGGCGCTGCAGCCAGGTAAATGTGTGGTGGAACTGAAACCGCAGGGCATCGATAAAGGTGCTGCGGTACGCGAATTTATGCAGGAAGCGCCATTTACCGGTCGCATTCCGGTATTTGTGGGCGACGATCTGACCGATGAGAAAGGCTTTCTTGCAGTCAATGCCATGCACGGCATCTCGGTCAAGGTCGGTGAAGGTCCAAGCCAGGCGCGCTATCGTCTGCCCGATGTGGCAGCGGTCTGGCACTGGCTGGAACAACTATTATTACAACTAGAACATGACAACGTCGGTAAGGAGTTTAGGTTATGAGTCGTTTAGTCGTCGTATCTAACCGTATCGCTATTCCTGATGGAAGCAAAACCAACGCAGGCGGTCTCGCCGTCGGCATTCTGGATGCGCTGCAGACCACCGGAGGATTGTGGTTTGGCTGGAACGGAGAGATCAGTGAGTTTTCCGGTGAAGAAGATGAGGAACTTACCCAGATCGAACAAGACGGCATTACCTATGCCTCATTCCCCCTCAATCAAAACGATTACGATCAGTACTACTGCCAGTTTTCTAATACGGTGATCTGGCCCGCGTTTCACTATCGCCTCGATCTGGTGCAGTATCAGCGTGAAGCCTGGGAAGGCTACTGCCGCGTGAATACCCTGCTGGCGCAGCGGCTGAAACCGCTGATCAAGCCGGACGATATCCTGTGGATCCACGATTACCACCTGCTGCCGTTTGCCGCCGAACTGCGTAAACAGGGCATCAATAACCGAATCGGATTCTTTCTACATATCCCGTTCCCGACGCCGGAAATTTTCAATGCGCTGCCGCCGCATCAGGAACTGCTGGAAATGCTGTGTGAATACGATCTGCTGGGTTTCCAGACAGAATCCGATCGCGTGGCGTTTCTCGACAGCCTGAGCCAGCTGACGCAGCTGCAGAATAAAGGCGAGAAGAAGCATCGCGCCTTTGGCAACACCTTTATGACCGAGGTTTACCCTATCGGTATCGAGCCGGACAGCATTAAAGAGATGGCAGAAGGGCCGCTGCCACCGAAGATGGCCGCGATGAAGCGTGAGCTGGGCGATTTGCAGAACATTATCGCCTGTGAGCGTCTCGACTATTCCAAAGGCTTGCCGGAGCGTTTCCTTGCCTATGAAGCGCTGCTGGAAAACTTCCCGCAGCACCGCGGCAAAATCCGCTACTCACAGATTGCGCCGACCTCGCGCGGCGACGTGCAGGCCTATCAGGATATTCGTCACCAGCTGGAGACGGAAGCGGGGCGCATTAACGGTAAATACGGCACGCTGGGCTGGACGCCGCTCTTCTATCTTAACCAGCATTTTGATCGCCGCCTGCTGATGAAGATTTTCCGCCTGACCGACGTGGGGCTGGTTACGCCGCTGCGTGACGGCATGAATCTGGTGGCGAAAGAGTATGTCGCGGCGCAGGATCCGGACGACCCGGGCGTGCTGGTGCTGTCGCGCTTTGCCGGAGCGGCTAACGAGCTGACTTCTGCGCTGATCGTCAACCCGTACGATCGTGATGATGTGGCGGCGGCGCTGGACCGCGCGCTGACCATGCCGCGCACCGAGCGTATCTCGCGCTATAACGACATGATGGCCGTACTGCGTAAGCAGGACATTTCGCACTGGCGCGAAAGCTTCCTGAACGATCTGAACACGCTGCCGGCACGCAGCGCCAGCCACGGTAGCGATAACAAGGTCGCGACCTTTCAGAAGCTGGCGTAATTAGCCCCGCAAGGCGCGATTTTCCCCTCAGGCAATGCCTCTCCCGTACGCGGGAGAGGCATCCGTCAGACAACGCAGGCAGGACCGTGCTGCGTAGCGTTTTCACGCGATACTCTTACCGGATGAAATCGATTTCATTTTGTTAAGCGCTAACCCGCTGACCCGGCACCAAAAAACGCACGAATTGGTTAAAATTAAGCCAGTTAATCACTGAAACGCTGAATTTTTTCTTCCAACCCTAAAGATTTGGCTGGCCAGGCCGATAGTTCTAATACATCAGTGTGTTAGTTAGTCAATTCATTCATATCGCTAATGTAACGTGCTGTTACATCCCTTGTGACTCGCTAAACCCTCCCTACAAACTCTTTACACACCACAAGCGCGCTGCATCCACTCTTCACGCTTCGCTAGCACAGCGCCATTAGTCCTGCGTGGCAATATTCCCTGTAAGTGATTAATTTAAAAGCGAATAATTACAGCCATTTTTGGTGTTTTATGCTGCCTTTTTGGTTTATTTCGGGGTCTTGTCTTTGCCTAAAGCCAACGTAGCAGATAAAAGATCGTCCCATGGCGGCGATCTGCGACACACTTCAAAATTCAGACTTTTCCTGTGAAATATTAGCGAAACGTTTCAAAATCGCTCAAAAAAGGAACAACAGAAAAGCATTACTGAAGCTTCACCTGAAAAATTTGCCTTAAAAGTGTGACGCAGATCACACTTTATCTAAAATTTCATACCAATCACGTTGTATGTCGAAATCAGACGATATAGATTTGCCTTGTTTTCGGATTAGTCTTAAAAAACTGTAAGCAGACGTCACGGAAGATGGTTACAACTCAAGAAAAGATTGGCCTGGAGTTTTGACTACTACTGATCAATATCCCGGTGGGAAGTGAAACAGTTCAGTACGCGTTGGCTTATGCCTGATTATTTTTTGCCATCTTTAGATTTACCAACCAGCAACCCGAACCATAGAACACTTAATTCTGTGGCCGTATATATGTCGCGTCTATCAGGATGGAAAAAAATGGGTACATCAGAATTACTAAAACACATATATGACATCAATCTGTCATATTTATTGCTTGCACAGCGTTTGATAAACCAGGAAAAAGCTTCAGCAATGTTTCGTTTAGGTATCGATGAGCCAATGGCGGATGCATTGCAGCAATTGACTTTACCTGAGATGGTAAAATTAGCGGAAACCAATCAACTGGTTTGCCAGTTCCGCTTTACCGATCACAATCTTATTAACCGTTTAACGCAGGAATCACGTGTGGATGATTTGCAGCAAATCCACACCGGTATTTTATTATCCAGCCGTTTATTGCGCAGCGCATCGAAAGACGATGCCTCTGCTAAAAAGAGGGCGGTATAATGACCGAAAAAAGTATCGTTCAGGAAGCGCGTGATATTCAGCTGGCAATGGAGCTGATTACATTGGGCGCACGACTGCAGATGCTGGAAAGTGAAACCCAGCTGAGCCGCGGTCGCCTGATTAAACTGTACAAAGAGCTGCGTGGTGCACCCCCACCGAAAGGCATGCTGCCATTCTCTACCGACTGGTTCATGACCTGGGAACAAAATATTCATGCGTCGATGTTCTGCAACGCCTGGCAGTTTCTGCTGAAAACCCGGCTGAGCAGTGGCGTAGAGGCGGTTATCAAAGCGTATCGCCTGTATCTTGAGCAGTGTCCGCTATCGGACGAGGGCCCGCTGTTGGCGCTGACCCGCGCCTGGACCCTGGTGCGATTTGTTGAAAGTGGCATGCTGGAATTGTCGGACTGTAAATGCTGTGGCGGAAGCTTCATCAACCACGCGCATCAGCCGCCGGGCAGCTTTGTTTGCAGCCTGTGCCAGCCGCCATCACGTGCCGTAAAAAGACGTAAACTTTCTGCAGATTCTGCCGATACCTTTCCACAACTGCTGGATGAACAGGTTAAACGCGCCGTTTAAGTTTGTTCGCATCGTGGAAAGCATCCAGCAGCGGTTAATACCGCTGCTTTTTTTTTGCCCACACCCTGTGAATAACACCTGCGGCTCTCTGGCTTAACTTCCACCAACACGTTACGGACGTAAGGATGTTTTTGTGCTGATTATTGTGGGTTATATCGTAGTCCTCGGTTCCGTGCTGGGCGGTTACATGATGGTAGGCGGCCATCTGGGCGCGCTTTACCAGCCGTCGGAGTTGCTGATTATTGGCGGCGCCGGCATTGGTGCGTTTCTGGTGGGCAACAACGGCAAATCGATTAAAAAGACGCTAAAAGCGCTGCCTTTGTTAATGCGCGGCTCAAAATATAACAAAGCCGTATACATGGATTTAATGGCGCTGCTGTATCGCCTGATGGCGAAATCACGTCAGCAGGGCATGCTGTCGCTGGAACGCGATATTGAAGATCCCAGCCAGAGCGAAATTTTCGCTAACTATCCGCGTATTTTGTCCGATAAACCTTTAGTGGATTTTATTACCGACTATTTACGTCTGATGGTGAGCGGAAATATGAATGCTTTCGAGATCGAAGCCCTGATGGATGAAGAGATCGAAACCTATGAACACGAGTGCGAAGTACCAGCACAAAGCTTAGCGGCAGTCGGTGATGGCCTGCCGGCGTTTGGTATCGTCGCTGCGGTAATGGGCGTGGTGCACGCGCTGGCCTCCGCGGACCGCCCGGCGGCAGAACTGGGCGCGCTGATTGCGCACGCCATGGTGGGAACCTTCCTCGGTATTCTGCTGGCTTACGGCTTCATTTCGCCGCTGGCATCCGTGCTGCGCCAGAAGTGCGCGGAAACCACCAAGATGATGCAGTGCGTCAAAGTTACGCTGCTCTCCAGCCTGAACGGTTATGCGCCGCAGATCGCCGTCGAGTTTGGTCGTAAAACCCTGTATTCCACCGAGCGTCCGTCCTTTACCGAGCTGGAAGAGCACGTGCGCAACGCGAAAAACCCGGCTAAGCAGACTTCGGATACGCCTTCATGAAGCACGGTAATCGCCCGATTGTGCTGGTCAAACGGCGCAAACATAAAAAGCATGAAGGCAGCCATGGCTCATGGAAGATTGCCTATGCCGACTTTATGACGGCGATGATGGCGTTCTTCATGGTGATGTGGCTGATCTCGATCGCCAATCCGCAGGAGCTGGTGCAGATTGCCGAATATTTTAAAACGCCGCTCAAGGTCGCCCTGACCGGCGGTCAGCGTAGCAGCGACAGCGAAAGTCCGATTCCCGGCGGCGGCGATGATCCGACGCAGAAGAAAGGCGAAGTGCAAAAACAGGTCGATATGGATGCGCAAAAGCGCCAGCTGGATGACATTCGCCTGAACCGGCTGCATGAAAAACTCGACCAGCTGATTGAGGCCGATCCGCGCCTGAAAGCGCTGCGTCCGCATCTGATCATCAACATGGTGGAAGAGGGGCTGCGCATTCAGATTATCGATAGCCAGAACCGCCCGATGTTTAAAACCGGCAGCGCGGAAGTGGAGCCGTACATGCGCGATATCCTGCGCGCCATTGCGCCGCTGCTGAATGATATTCCTAACAAAATCAGTTTGTCCGGTCATACCGATGACTTCCAGTACGCCAGCGGCGATCGCGGCTACAGCAACTGGGAGCTGTCGGCGGATCGTGCCAATGCCTCACGCCGTGAGCTGGTGGCGGGCGGGCTGGACGGCGGCAAAATGCTGCGCGTGGTCGGCATGGCCGACACCATGAAACTGAAAAACCGCGGCGCCAACGACGCGGTGAACCGTCGTATCAGCCTGCTGGTGTTGAACCATGACACCGAAGCGGCGATTGAAAAAGAGAATGCCGAGAGCGATGCCGTTCAGGTGAGTGACCCGGCGCAGATTTTACCTAGCATTACCGCACCGGCTGGTCCGGCGGCGCCAACTGCCCCCACGGATTCTACCGCAGCACCGGCCACACCGGCAGCCGCGGCGAATCCGCCGGCAGCGGCACCGCCCGCCGCCAGCGCGGTGACACCAGACCAACCCTCACAGCCGAGGTGATCCCGTGAGCATGGACATCAGCGATTTTTACCAGACGTTTTTTGATGAAGCCGATGAGCTGTTAGCGGATATGGAGCAACACCTGTTGGGACTGGATCCCCAGGAGCCCGATTCCGAGCAGTTGAATGCCATCTTCCGCGCCGCCCACTCCATTAAGGGCGGAGCCGGTACGTTTGGCTTTACGGTTTTACAGGAAACCACCCACATCCTGGAAAACATTCTGGATGGTGCGCGCCGTGGCGAAATGCAGCTCAGCACCGACATCATCAACCTGTTTTTGGAAACCAAAGATATTATGCAGGAACAGCTCGATGCCTATAAAACCGCGCAGGAGCCAAACGCAGAAAGCTTTAACTACATCTGTGAAGCCCTGCGCCAGCTGGCGCTGGAAGCCAAAGGAATAGCCCCGCAAGCCGCCGCACCGGTGGTGGCGCTCGCCGACGTGGCAGCACCTGCCGCGCCTGCCAGCAGCGGCCTGCGCCTGCAGCTGATCAATCTGAAAGAGAAAGAGCCGGATCTGCTGCTGGAAGAGCTGGGCAACCTCGGCACCCTGACCGATGTGGTGAAAGGCGCCAGCTCGCTGGAAGCCACCATCGACGGTGTCGGCAAAGACGATATCGTGGCGGTGCTGTGTTTCGTGATTGATGAAGCGCAGATTCAGTTCCCGCAGGACGCCGCACCTGCCGCCGTTGCCGCCGCGCCAGTCGCTGAGGCCGAAGCCGCAGCGCCGGTGCAGCAAACGGCGACCGTCACCGACATTACTCCGGCGGTGAAGCGTGAGAGCAAGCGTGCCGCCGCGCCCGCCAAAAGCAGCGAATCCAGCAGTATTCGCGTGGCGGTGGAAAAAGTTGACCAGCTGATCAACCTGGTCGGCGAGCTGGTGATTACCCAGTCAATGCTGGCGCAGCGCTCCGGTGCGCTGGATCCGGTGGCACATGGTGACCTGCTCAACAGCATGGGTCAGCTGGAGCGTAACGCCCGCGACCTGCAGGAATCGGTGATGTCGATTCGTATGATGCCGATGGAGTACGTGTTCAGCCGCTTCCCGCGTCTGGTGCGCGATCTGGCCAGCAAGCTGGGCAAAGAGGTTGAACTGACGCTGCTTGGCAGCTCAACCGAACTGGATAAGAGCCTGATTGAACGCATCATCGATCCGTTAACACACCTGGTGCGTAACAGCCTCGACCACGGCATCGAAACGCCGGAAAAACGGCTGGCCGCCAGCAAAACGGCGGTCGGCAATCTGACGCTGTCCGCGGAACATCAGGGCGGCAACATCTGCATTGAAGTGATCGATGACGGTGCCGGCCTCAACCGTGAACGTATCCTGGCGAAAGCGCTCTCGTCCGGCCTGCCGGTCAGCGACAGCATGAGCGATGAAGAAGTCGGCATGCTGATCTTCGCGCCAGGCTTCTCGACCGCCGAGCAGGTGACCGACGTATCAGGCCGCGGCGTCGGCATGGACGTGGTGAAACGTAATATCCAGGAGATGGGCGGTCACGTCGAAATCTCCTCGAAGCAGGGCAAAGGCACCACCATTCGCATTCTGCTGCCGCTGACGCTGGCGATCCTCGACGGGATGTCGGTGCGCGTGGCAGACGAAGTGTTCATCCTGCCGCTGAACGCGGTGATGGAGTCACTGCAGCCCACGGCTGAAGAGCTGAAACCGCTGGCCGGTGGCGAGCGCGTACTGGAAGTGCGCGGCGAGTACCTGCCGCTGGTTGAGCTGTGGAACGTGTTTGACGTGCAGAACGCCAAAACCGACGCCACGCAGGGCATCGTGGTGATCCTGCAGAGCGCAGGACGTCGCTATGCGCTGCTGGTCGATCAGCTGATTGGTCAGCATCAGGTGGTGGTGAAGAACCTGGAAAGCAACTACCGCAAAGTGCCGGGCATTTCCGCCGCCACCATCCTCGGCGATGGCAGCGTTGCGCTGATTGTCGACGTATCGGCACTGCAATCATTGAACCGTGAGAAGCGTGTGGCCGGTGCCGCAGCGTAACAGATAACGAAAGGGTAAAAAAATGACTGACATGGCAACCGTGACGAAAATCGCCGGCGAAACCGTCGGCCAGGAGTTCCTGGTTTTCACCCTCGGTGACGAAGAGTACGGCATCGATATCCTTAAAGTGCAGGAGATTCGTGGTTACGATCAGGTAACACGTATCGCTAACACGCCGGAGTTCATCAAGGGCGTGACTAACCTGCGTGGTGTGATTGTGCCGATTATCGACCTGCGCGTGAAGTTCTCGCAGCCGGACGTGGAGTACAACGAAAACACCGTGGTGATCGTGCTGAATCTTGAGCATCGCGTGGTCGGCATCGTGGTGGATGGCGTGTCTGACGTGCTGTCGCTGACGCAGGATCAGATCCGTCCGGCACCGGAATTTGCCGTCACCATGTCGACCGAGTACCTCACCGGTCTCGGTGCGCTGGGCGAGCGTATGCTGATTCTGGTCGACATCGAAAAACTGCTGAGCAGTGAAGAGATGGCGCTGGTAGATACGCTGCGTAGCGCATAATCGTTCGCAGAGAGTCACGGGTCGCTGATGCGGCCCGTGACTATTACATTCTTTATTAAACCGTTATAAATCAATAGCAAAGCCCACAAATATTTCCTGCCCTCGCTCAATATTCCCGCCGCCAGGTCGATAACTGTATTGCACGATTTTTCTTCATTTCCCAGGGCAAACTATGTTTACGAAAATCCGCGTTGTGACCAGCCTGTTGCTGGTGTTGTTGGTGTTTGGCGTACTGCAGCTGGCTTCCGGCTCGCTGTTTTTTAAAGCGCTGAGTGACGACAAAAAAAGTTTCAATACCTCTCAGCTGGCGAGCAAAAACATTGCCGCCATCAATGATGCTTACATGAGCCTTAACCAAAGCCGCGTGATCCTGACGCGCATCCAGCTGCGTATTGCCACCAGTAAACTGACCGGCACCGAAGCTGACATCAGTACGCTGTTCGGGCAGAGCAGGACGTTCCAGCAGACGGCGCAGGACAAATTCACCCTGTTTAAAAACACGCCGGACACGCCGGGCCAGAACCTGCAGCTCAATCAGCAGCTGGAACAGACCTATAAAGCTTACGCCAGCGCACTGGCTGAGATGCAGCAGGTACTGCAGCACAACGATACCGCCGCAGCCGGCAAAGTACCGGTGGCCCCGACGCAAAGTGCCTTTCTGGAAAACTACACCCAGTGGCGCGCCGATCAGGATCGTCTGACGGCGGCCGGCGTGGCGGCGAACAGCGCCGCTTACGAGCACATGATGTGGCTGCTGGGGCTGGTACTGGCGCTGGTGGTGGGCGTGATCGTGCTGTGCTGGTTCGGCCTGCGTAAGGTGCTGATTAAGCCGCTCAACGACAGCATCCAGCACATTGAACACATTGCGCAGGGCGATTTAACCCAGACCATCACCGTCGAAGGACGTAATGAAATGAGCCAGCTGGCGAGCAAGCTGCAGGAGATGCAGCAGGCGCTGGTGCGCACCGTCAGCAACGTGCGCGACGGCTCGGACGCTATTTTTACCGGGGCCAGCGAAATCTCCGCCGGCAATAACGATCTCTCGGCGCGTACCGAACAGCAGGCGGCGTCGCTGGAACAGACTGCGGCCAGCATGGAGCAGCTCACCGCCACGGTGAAGCAGAACGCCGAGAACGCGCGGCAGGCCTCGCAGCTGGCGCTCAGCGCATCGGAAACCGCGCAGAAAGGCGGAGAAGTGGTCGAAGGCGTGGTGCGTACCATGCACGATATCGCCGGCAGTTCGAAGAAGATTGCCGACATTACCAGCGTGATTGACGGTATCGCTTTCCAGACCAACATCCTCGCGCTCAACGCCGCAGTCGAAGCGGCGCGCGCCGGAGAGCAGGGCCGCGGCTTCGCGGTGGTGGCCGGTGAAGTGCGCAACCTTGCCCAGCGCAGCGCGCAGGCGGCGAAGGAGATTAAAGGGCTGATTGAAGACTCGGTGCGTCGCGTTGACAGCGGCTCACAGTTGGTCGGCACGGCGGGCAATACCATGGGCGAAATCGTCAATGCGGTGACGCGCGTTACCGACATCATGGGCGAGATCGCCTCGGCGTCGGACGAGCAGAGTCGCGGTATCGATCAGGTCGGCCAGGCGGTGACCGAGATGGACCGCGTCACGCAGCAGAACGCCTCGCTGGTGGAAGAGTCGGCGGCGGCGGCGGCCTCGCTGGAGGAGCAGGCCAGCCGTCTCAGCCAGTCGGTGGCGGTGTTCCGCATTCCACGTGGCGCTCAGCCTGTCAGCAGCACGGGTGTGCGCCATCCGCAGATCGCCCCCCCGCAGGCCAGTGCGCCACGCAAAGCGCTGACCGCGCCGGTCAGCGACGCCAACTGGGAAACGTTCTAAGCTGAAACGGGAGCGGACAACGCGCCGCTCCCTCATCTCCTGCTTTCTTTACTTATAAAACGCTGTAAAAAAGCTTTAATTCAGCATTATCCCTCGTAAAGTCCGGTAAACCCTCTCAAATATTCAGCGCAGCGGTCTATAAACAGGGCGCAACCCCCCTTTTTGGAGACACCATGTTAAAACGAATCAACGTCGTCACCAGCCTGATCGCCGTCCTGCTGGTGTTCGGTGCTATGCAATTACTGTCCGGCGGGCTGTTCTGGTCGGCATTACAAAAAGATAAAGAGGCGTTTGCTGTGGCACAAACGTCAAGTAATAACGTCGCTGCCATGTCCGATGCCTGGATTGAACTCAATCAAACCCGTACCGTGCTCAACCGCGCCATGCTGCGCATGCAGGGCAGCATGGCGTCACAGACCAACGGCGGCCAGCTTAACGCACTGATCGCGCAGACGGAGAAACAGCTCGACACCGCGGCCGGTCACTATCAGCGTTATTACGATTTGCCAGCGACGCCGGGACTGTCTGATGCGCTGCGCGACCGGCTGGAAGCGGATTATGCCGCGTTCAATAACGGCCTGAAGGCGATGCTGGCCCGGCTGAAAGCCAACGATCTGCAGGGCATGTTTGATCAGAACATTGAAGCCAAACAGGTCAAAATGAAAGCCACCTATGAAGAGTGGCGCAGCGCGCAGAGTGCTTTAGCCGCTGAGGGCGTGGCGCAGAACCAGCGTGCCTTCCACACCATGATGTGGCTGCTGGCGATTGTCGCAGTAATGGTGATCGCGGTAATCGTCGCCTGCTGGTTTGGCCTGCGCACGGTGCTGATTCAGCCGCTGCATCAGTTGCTCGGTCACATTCGCCATATCGCCGCAGGCGATCTGACGCAGACCATCACCGTTGAAGGGCGTAACGAAATGAGCCAGCTGGCCAGCAGTCTGCATGAAATGCAGCAGTCGCTGGTGCACACCGTCGGCAACGTACGCGACGGCTCGGACGCCATCTTTACCGGCGCCAGCGAAATCTCCGCCGGCAACAACGATCTCTCGGCGCGTACCGAGCAGCAGGCGGCGTCGCTGGAGCAGACCGCGGCCAGCATGGAGCAGCTCACCGCCACGGTGAAGCAGAACGCCGAGAACGCCCGGCAGGCCTCGCAGCTGGCGCTCAGCGCGTCGGAGACCGCACGCAAAGGTGGCGACGTGGTCGAAGGCGTGGTGCGCACCATGCATGACATCGCCGGCAGTTCGAAGAAGATCGCGGATATCACCAGCGTGATCGACGGCATTGCTTTCCAGACCAACATCCTCGCGCTTAACGCGGCGGTCGAAGCGGCGCGCGCCGGTGAGCAGGGTCGTGGTTTTGCTGTGGTCGCGGGCGAGGTGCGTAACCTGGCGCAGCGCAGCGCGCAGGCGGCGAAGGAGATCAAAGGACTGATTGATGATTCGGTCAGCCGGGTTAACGCCGGTTCGCAGCTGGTCGGCACCGCAGGTGACACTATGCAGGATATCGTCGGTGCGGTGACGCGCGTGACTGACATCATGGGCGAAATCGCTTCGGCCTCGGATGAGCAGAGCCGTGGCATCGACCAGGTGGGCCAGGCGGTGACCGAGATGGACCGCGTCACGCAGCAGAACGCCTCGCTGGTAGAAGAGTCGGCCGCCGCCGCGGCCTCGCTGGAGGAGCAGGCCAGCCGCCTGAGCCAGTCGGTGGCGGTGTTCCGCATTCCGCGCGCATCGGCAGCGGCCCCTGTGCGTCCCCCGCTGACCACGACACCGCCGGCGGTGCGCAAAGCCGCTGCGGCCCCGGTGAGTGACGGAAACTGGGAAACGTTTTAATCATTGCCTGAATTGTCCCCTCTCCCGCAGCGGGAGAGGGGCGCGTGGCTGGCCCTTCCCCGGTTTGCTGCTGGTCTTACCCCTTTCACCTCACATAAAGATCCGCGCCTGCGCGCCGATAACACCAGCGATCCGCCAATTAATGAGGTGTTTATGTTTAGTCGTGTTCGAGTGGTATCCGGCCTGCTGTGCGTGCTGGCGTTATTTGCCTTACTGCAGCTGTTTTCCGGAGGAATGTTTTTTTCAACGGTGAAAGCCGATAAAGATAATTTTGCGTACAACCAACGTCTTAGCACCCTGCAGCGGGCGATGGGCACCTCATGGGTTTCGCTGGTACAGGCGCGTAACACGCTGAACCGTGCCGGTATCCGCTATCTGCTGGACAGCCAGCAGGCCGGCTCCGGTGCCACGGTAAAAGATCTGGTGGCGCTGGCCAATACGGAGCTGAAAACCGCCGATCAGAGCTTTGCCGAGTTCAACGCTAACCTGTCGGAAAAGGGCAAAAGCGCGGAGAACGTGCTGACGCTGCAGGCCAACTACAACGCGTTTCGCGGGGCGCTGGCCGAGCTGATTGATTTTCTCAGTGCCGGTAACTTTAAAGGCTTTGTCGATCAGCCAACGCAGGGTTTTCAGGACAAATTTGAAAAGGATTACAACGCCTGGCTCGCCTACAACATCGTGCTGGCAAAACAGGGCATTGACGCCAACGAGAGCGCTTACCAACACGCGATTATGCTGGTGGTCGGTACGCTGCTGGTGACGCTGCTGGTGATTGCGCTGGTGTGGAGCGGCATGCGTACGGCGCTGATCCGTCCGCTGCAGCAGAGCATTGAGCACATCCGCCATATTGCGCGCGGCGATCTGACGCAGCCGGTCGATCTCAGCGTGCGCAACGAAATGGGTGACCTGCTCAGTTCGCTGCAGCACATGCAGCAGGAGCTGGCGCGCACCGTACGTATCGTGCGCGACGGTTCTGACGCCATCTACACCGGCGCCAGCGAAATCGCCATGGGCAACAACGATCTCTCTTCGCGTACCGAACAGCAGGCAGCATCGCTGGAGCAGACCGCGGCCAGCATGGAGCAGTTGACCGCTACCGTGAAGCAGAACGCGGAAAACGCCCGTCAGGCGTCGCAGCTGGCGCTGAACGCGTCCGAAACGGCGCAGCAGGGCGGCAAAGTGGTCGATGGCGTGGTCAGCACCATGAAGGACATCGCCGGCAGCTCGAAGAAGATTGCCGATATCACCAGCGTGATTGACGGTATCGCCTTCCAGACCAATATCCTCGCGCTGAACGCTGCGGTGGAAGCGGCACGCGCCGGTGAGCAGGGGCGTGGTTTCGCCGTGGTCGCGGGCGAGGTGCGCAGTCTGGCCCAGCGCAGCGCGCAGGCGGCGAAGGAGATCAAAGGCCTGATTGAAGATTCGGTCAGCCGCGTCAATACCGGCTCGGTGCTGGTAGAGAGCGCGGGCGAAACCATGAGCGAGATCGTCAACGCGGTGACCCGCGTGACCGACATCATGGGCGAAATCGCCTCGGCTTCCGATGAGCAGAGCCGCGGCATCGACCAGGTTGGCCTGGCGGTGAACGAGATGGACCGCGTCACCCAGCAGAACGCCGCGCTGGTGGAAGAGTCCGCGACGGCGGCAGCGGCGCTGGAAGATCAGGCCAGCCGACTGAAACAGTCAGTGGCGGTGTTCAATATTGGTAAAGAATTTGTCGCCCAGGCCGTTAACGTAACTACAGCGCCAAAAATTGCGCGTCCGTCTGCACCGCAGGCGCTGGCGCAAGCGGCAGGAGCTCGTGGCGCTGACGATAACTGGGAAACCTTTTAACCCTTGTGGCCGCCGCAGGGCGGCCCGTGTGAATGGTGTGCACTGGCAGCACAGTAGCAACCGCAGTATCACAATTTAATCAGTTTGTTGCCGGGTGACCCGAAATGAAGAAATCGACGTTATTGGATCAAAATGAAGCCACGACGCTGCTCTCACAAATGGTGCAGCGCCTGCCGCTTTCCGATACACATTTTCGTCGTATCAGCCAGCTGATCTATCAGCGTGCGGGCATCGTGCTGGCCGACCACAAACGCGAGATGGTTTACAACCGTCTGGTACGTCGGCTGCGCATGCTGAATATTGATGATTTTGGTCGCTATCTGGCGCTGCTGGAGCAGGACCCGAACAGTGCCGAGTGGCAGGCGTTTATTAACGCACTGACCACCAACCTGACCTCATTTTTCCGTGAGGCGCACCACTTCCCGATTCTGGCAGAGCATGCGCGCAAACGCAGCGGCAACTACAGCGTGTGGAGCACCGCCGCTTCAACCGGTGAAGAGCCGTACTCGATTGCCATGACGCTGGCGGAAACGCTGGGCACCGGACCGGGGAAATTTTCCGTCCACGCCAGTGATATCGATACGCAGGTGCTGGAGAAAGCGGTAGCGGGCGTTTATCGCCAGGAGGAGCTGCGCACCTTATCGCAGTCGCAGCTGCAGCGCTTCTTCCTGCGCGGCACCGGTCCGCACGCCGGCATGGTGCGCGTGCGCAGCGAGCTGGCCAACATGGTGAACTATGCGCAGCTCAATTTACTGGCGCACGACTGGGCATTGCCGGGGCCGTTCGACGCGATTTTCTGTCGTAACGTGATGATCTATTTCGATAAAGAGACGCAGGAACAAATCCTGCGCCGTTTTGTCCCCCTGCTGAAGCCGGGCGGTCTGCTGTTTGCCGGGCATTCGGAAAACTTCAGTCAGATCAGTAAAGAGTTCTGGCTGCGTGGACAGACTGTCTATGGACTGACCAAGGAAAGACGATGAGCAAAATCACCGTGATGTGCGTGGATGATTCCGCGCTGATGCGCCAGTTGATGACGGAGATCATCAACAGCCATCCCGATATGGAGATGGTCGCGACGGCGCCGGACCCGCTGGTAGCGCGGGATTTGATCAAACAGTACAACCCGCAGGTGCTGACGCTGGATGTCGAAATGCCACGCATGGATGGCCTCGACTTCCTCGAAAAACTGATGCGCCTGCGGCCGATGCCGGTGGTGATGGTTTCGTCGCTGACCGGTAAAGGATCGGAAGTGACGCTGCGTGCGCTGGAGTTAGGCGCGGTGGATTTCGTCACCAAGCCGCAGCTCGGCATCCGTGAAGGCATGCTGGCCTACAGCCAGATGATCGCCGACAAGATTCGCGCCGCCGCGCGCGCCAAACTGCATGCGCGTGCCGCCACGCCGCAGCCGGTGATGCTGAAAGCGGGGCCGCTGCTGAGCAGTGAAAAGCTGATCGCTATCGGCTCTTCAACCGGCGGCACCGAGGCGATTCGCCATGTGCTGCAGCCGCTGCCGGCCACCAGTCCGGCGCTGCTGATTACGCAGCACATGCCGCCCGGTTTTACCCGCTCGTTTGCCGAGCGGCTGAACAAGCTGTGCCAGATCACCGTAAAAGAGGCGGAAGACGGCGAGCGAATTTTGCCCGGTCACGCCTATATCGCGCCGGGCGCGATGCACATGGAGCTGGCGCGCAGCGGTGCCAACTACGTGGTGAAACTGAACGACGGACCGCCGGTGAACCGCCATAAACCGTCGGTGGACGTCCTGTTCCGCTCGGTTGCGGTCAACGCCGGGCGAAATGCAGTGGGGGTCATTCTGACCGGCATGGGCAACGACGGCGCGGCCGGGATGCTGGAAATGCACCGCGCCGGCGCGTGGACCATCGCCCAGGATGAAGCCAGCTGTGTGGTATTTGGTATGCCGCGCGAAGCGATAGCGATGGGCGGCACCAGTGAAGTGGTCGATCTGGGCCACATCAGCCAGCATATGCTGGCCAAAATTAGCGCCGGACAGGCATTGCGAATTTAACGAGCCGGTCCTGCCGGACAAGACAACACAGGAGTAGATATGGCTGATAAAAACATGCGCTTTTTGGTAGTGGACGACTTCAACACGATGCGTCGTATCGTCCGTAACCTGCTGAAAGAGCTGGGATTCAATAACGTGGAAGAGGCCGAGGATGGCGTCGACGCCCTGACCAAACTGCGTGCAGGCGGCTTCGATTTCGTTATCTCTGACTGGAACATGCCGAACATGGACGGTCTGGAACTGCTGCAGACCATTCGTGCCGACGCCACGCTGGGCAAACTGCCGGTGCTGATGGTCACTGCCGAAGCCAAGAAAGAGAACATCATCGCCGCCGCGCAGGCCGGTGCCAGCGGTTACGTGGTGAAGCCTTTCACCGCCGCCACGCTGGAAGAGAAGTTGGGCAAAATCTTCGAAAAACTGGGTATGTAAGGAGATGTGATGAGCGACCTTCCGAAACCAACTGAAGAAGCTTCGGCACACGAGATTATTGCCCGGATTGGCTCTCTGACACGTATGCTGCGTGACAGCCTGCGCGAACTGGGGCTGGATCAGGCCATTGCCGAAGCGGCAGAAGCGATTCCGGACGCGCGTGACCGTCTGGATTATGTGGTGCAGATGACCGCACAGGCAGCGGAACGTGCGCTGAACTGTGTGGAAGCGGCGCAGCCACACCAGGACCAGATGGAAGCCGGCGCCACCCAGCTGAAAGGCCGCTGGGATGCCTGGTTTGAAAACCCGATCGAGCTGGCGGATGCACGCGAGTTGGTTTCGGATACGCGCCAGTTCCTTGACGACGTTCCGTCTCACACGGCGTACACCAACAAGCAGCTGCTGGAAATCATGATGGCGCAGGATTTCCAGGACCTGACCGGTCAGGTAATCAAGCGCATGATGGATGTGATCCAGGAGATTGAACGACAGCTGCTGATGGTACTGCTGGAGAACATGCCGGAAGCCAATGCGGCGGCACGTAAAGAGGGCAACAGCCTGCTGAACGGTCCGCAGATCCATGCTAACGCGCCAGGTGTGGTTTCCAGCCAGGACCAGGTTGACGACCTGCTGGACAGTTTAGGTTTTTAATGCTGATCGGGTGTTCAACCCGCATCCGAACCCTCTCCCGCCCGGGAGAGGGGACCGCACGACGTGTTTTCCCGTCTGATCGCCCTGCATGCCCTTGGGTGGCGTAAATTCTGAAACATAGCAAGACAAGTCCTACGTTGGCGCGAGGATATGTTAAGGTAACCTCGTACAGTTTTGTGAGCTACTTCAAATTCTAAACTGAAACGACTACTCTTTCGCTATGCTGCCATTGGTTCTGACCCGCAAAATTTTCGCTGCTGTAAGCTTAGGGGCCCCTGTACTGGCGGCCGTTGCGCCTGCGCAGGCCTTCACCGACAACAGCGACGTCTCCGCAACACCGTTTGCCGATCCGGCACGTTTTCAGAAAATCGCTGATGAATTACCGGCGCTGGGCTATCAGGACGATACGTCGGCGTTCAGTAAAAAGCTGGCGGGCATTGCCAAAAGCATCGGTGAGGCCAGCCAGAACAGCGACAGCGATACCACGCTGGGGCAGCAGGCCGGTATCTGGGCGTTTAACCATTTTCGTGATGAGGTTGCCACCCGGGTGGCGGATGAAGGGCAGTCGCTGCTGTCGCCTTATGGCCAGGCACAGATCGATCTCAACGTCGATATGGAGGGCAACTTCAGCGGCAGCGGGGCTTCGCTGCTGACGCCATGGGCCGATCGCTACAATTACCTCACGTTCAGCCAGCTGGGCGTGCACCAGACCGATGACGGGCTGGTGGGCAATGCCGGGCTGGGACAGCGCTGGGTGGCCGGCAGCTGGCTGCTGGGCTATAACGGCTTCGTTGATCGGCTGTTTGACAGCGGCTTGCAGCGCGCTTCGCTGGGCACCGAGGCCTGGAGCGACTACCTGCGCTTATCCGCCAACTACTACACGCCGCTGTCCGGCTGGCGCAATCGCAACCCGTTCCAGCAGCAGCGGCTGGCGCGCGGGTATGATGTCACCACTCAGGGCTATCTGCCGTTTTACCGCCAGCTGGGCGTGTCGGTCAGCTGGCAGCAGTATCTCGGCAACAATGTCGATCTGTTTAATTCCGGCAACAGCTACCACAATCCTTCAGCGCTGACGCTGGGCGTCTCCTATACGCCGGTGCCGCTGGTTACCGTATCAGCCAGCCACAAAACCAGTAATGAAGGCGAGAGCCAGGATCAGCTCGGCTTACGACTCAACTACCGCTTTGGCGTGGCGCTGAGTCAGCAGCTCAATCCGGATAACGTCGCCGCCGCGCGTTCGCTGCGCGGTAGCCGCTATGATTTGGTCACGCGCAGCAATACGCCGGTGCTGGAGTTCCGCCAGCGTAAAACCCTGTCGGTATTCCTCGCCACGCCGCCGTGGCAGCTCAATGCGGGCGAGAGTTTGCCGCTGAAACTGCAGATCCGCAGTGCTCATCCAATCAGTAAAGTCAGCTGGCAGGGCGATACGCAGGCGCTGAGCCTGACGCCGGGAGCCGATCCCAACGATCCACAGGGCTGGAGCATCATTATGCCGGCGTGGGATGCGTCGCCTGAGGCGAACAACAGTTATCGCCTGTCGGTGACGCTGGAGGACAGCAAGCAAAATCGCGTGACTTCCAACTGGATTACGCTGCAGGTGCAGCCGCCGGTGATGCTGGATCAGGGGGGCGAAAACCGCTTCGACCTGCTGGCACCATAATCAGCGCGGCACCAGAGAAAAAGGGCAGCCGGAGCTGCCCTTTGCTGCATCCTCAGCCGACACTTGCCGGGATGCCATGAGGGTAAATCATCATCAGAACTGGTACACCAGACCGACCGCGGTAATATCGTCGGTTTTCAGGCGCAGCGCGTTGTCATCTTTCAGCAGGTTGATGCGGTATTCGCTGTAGACCGACATGTTCTTGTTGAAGTAGTAGGTGGCACCCACGGACGCGTATTTGAACAGCCAGGCGTCACCGACGTTTTCAATATTTTTGCCCTTTGAGCTCACGTAGCCCAGCGACGGACGGAAACCGTTCAGGAACTGATACTGCGCCACGGCTTCAAAGTTCACCGCTTTGTTGGCGAACCCGCTGTTTCCGATTGGCGTAGCGTTGTGGGATTCGCCGTAGATGGTCGCCAGATAGAGCTGGTTAGCATCATATTTCACCCCGGTTTCCCAGTGTTCGGCTTTCTCACCTCTGCCGTAAGTGGCAAGGTTTTGCGCGCTGACGCGATTGAGGCTGGCATAGGCGGCAACCGCGCTCAGGCCAAAGTCGGTGTCATACGAGGTGGAAAGCGCGAAACCATCACCGTTGGAGCGGCGTACCGCCAGGTTTGGCGTTGCCGCGCTGTCGCTGCGCTCGTTCTTGCCTTCGTACTGCGCTGCGACGTTCCAGCCTTTAACCAGACCGAAGAAATCTTTGTTACGCCAGGTCAGCACGCCGGTGGAGCGACCGGACAGGAAAGCATCGACATAACCGGAATCACCGCCGAAGAAAGGCAGCATATCGGTATAGCCCAGCACGTCATAAATCAGACCATAGTTACGGCCATAGTCGATCGAACCAAACTGCGCAAACTTCAGACCCGCATAGCCGAGGCGGGTTTTGTTACCGGCCTGCGCATCGGCACCTTCCGTGTTACGCAGGCTGAACTGCGATTGCCAGAAACCGTAGCCGGTCAGCTGATCGGTAATTTTGGTTTCGCCCTTAAAACCGATACGGACATACGATGAGGTATCACCATCATTGGTGGTGTCATCGGAGAACAGGTGCGACACGTTAATTTTGCCGACCAGATCCAGCTTGTTACCATCCTTATTATAGATTTCAGCGGCCTGAGCCACAGAAAATCCCAGCAGCAATGGCATGACTGCTGCCAGTAAAGTGCGCTTCATCATTTATATTTTACCCTGTGTTATTTTTTAATTTTTTAAGCCCCTGGTGGGGTGACAAGAAAATGACACAAAAGGATAAAGATCAGTAGTGCAATAGTTGTAACAAATAATTTCTTATTGGCTATTTGTGCGATTTTTATACGCCAATTCCATTATTCGGAAATGTGAATCGCTTTTACTTATCATGATTGAGTGAGCGTTTAATCGACGATTAATATTTATATTATTGATAAATAATGATTAAACTAAGAAAGGTATGACTTAATGAAAATAGCGATTTATTGCCTTAAATAGCACAAGCCTATGCCTTAAAGTTCAATGCTTATGAATCAAAGCAGGCTGATAGTCACCCCGTAAATTATCCGCATTGACGCACTGTGTCGGTTTATTTCAGGCTAAATAATATCCCGATCTTTAATACGACTAATTACCGGCCAGCCTGGCACAGGGTAGTCAGAATAAGTTAATCAGTTGTTACTAATAAGCGACCGACCTGCACCACGCCGATGCCTGAACCGGGCTGTCACTTGCACCCGCTGAGCGCAGCGCGCCCCAAAATGGCGCAGCAGACGCCTCATTTTGGCGAAATATCTGCTGTGCGATCACAAAAGCAATATTTCATTTTGCGAATGCATAAATCCGCTAAACAAATTACTGCGGTGCCGCTGTCATCGGATGGTTATTCACTTTTTATGCATTAAATGTGCATAGCGAAAGGGTGTAACTTATTGATATTTCGTTGCTGAACCTGATTTATGCATTTTTTCCTCTGGCTGGCACGTTAACTGCACTCTATAGTCGAGCTGCAACTCAGCAACTTTTAACAATTTTAAAACAAAAGCTTCACCCGAAGTGAGGCAGGAGAAATGGCTATGTCACTGCAGGTTTCACGTCACGATTTCGATCAATGGATGATGCCGGTTTATGCCCCTGCGGCTTTTGTGCCGGTGCGTGCCGAAGGTTCTACGCTGTGGGATCAGCAGGGCAAAGAGTACATCGATTTTGCCGGTGGCATCGCGGTGAACGCGCTTGGCCATGCCCATCCCGCGCTGCAGCAGGCACTGACCGAGCAGGCCGGTAAACTGTGGCACACCGGCAACGGCTACACCAACGAACCGATTCTGCGCCTGGCGAAGCAGCTGATTGATGCCACCTTTGCCGACCGCGTGTTCTTCTGTAACTCCGGGGCGGAAGCCAACGAGGCTGCGCTGAAGCTGGCGCGTAAAGTGGCGCACGACCGTTTCGGTGCCGAAAAAAACGGTATCGTCGCCTTCACCAATGCCTTCCACGGCCGCACCCTATTCACCGTTTCAGCCGGCGGACAGCCCGCCTATTCGCGCGATTTCGCCCCGTTACCGCCAGCCATTCAGCATGCCACCTTTAACGATCTGGCCTCGGCGGCGGCCTTAATTAATGACCAGACCTGCGCGGTCATCGTCGAGCCGATTCAGGGCGAGGGCGGTGTATTACCGGCCGATCCGGCGTTCCTGCGCGGACTGCGCGAACTATGCGACCGCCACCATGCGCTACTGATTTTTGATGAAGTGCAGAGCGGCGTCGGCCGTACCGGCTCGCTGTATGCCTATATGCATTACGGCGTCACGCCTGATGTGCTGAGCACCGCCAAGGCGCTGGGCGGCGGCTTCCCCATCGGTGCGATGCTGACGCGTGAAGATCTGGCGCAGGTGATGGGCGTCGGCACGCACGGCACCACCTACGGCGGCAACCCGCTGGCCGGTGCGGTGGCCGGTAAAGTGATGGAGCTGATCAATCAGCCTGAGTTTATGGCTGGCGTTGCCGAGCGGCACCAGTGGTTTGTCACGGCGCTGCAGGAGATCAACCAGCGGCTGCCGGTGTTTAAAGAGATTCGCGGCCTGGGCCTGCTGATTGGCGCGGTGCTGAATGACGATTTTGCCGGTAAAGCCAAACAGTTCAACCTGACGGCGGCGGAAGAGGGCGTGATGGTTCTGATCGCCGGTGCCAGCGTGGTGCGCTTTGCCCCGGCGCTGAACATCAGCGAGCGTGAAGTAAAAGAAGGGCTGGCGCGCTTCGAACGCGCCTGCGCACGCGTGCTCAAAGGAGCCACATCATGATGGTGATCCGCCCCGTCGAACGTGACGATCTGCCGCAGCTGCTGGCGCTGGCGGGGAAAACCGGCGGCGGTCTGACCTCGCTGCCCGCTGACAGCGAGACGCTGAAGGCGCGCATTGAGCGCTCGCTGCAAACCTGGCAGGACGCGCTGCCGCGCGCTGAACAGGGCTACGTGTTTGTGCTGGCGGATAGCAGTGATAATCGCGCCGTCGGCATCTGCGCCATTGAAGTGGCGGTAGGTTTGCAGGATCCCTGGTACAACTTCCGCGTCGGTACTCAGGTACACGCCTCGAAAGAGCTGAACGTTTACGCCAGTTTGCCGACGCTGTCGCTGAGTAACGATCACACCGGCAGCAGCGAACTGTGCACGCTGTTCCTCGATCCTGACTACCGCGACGGAAAAAATGGCCATCTGCTGTCCAAGTCGCGCTTTCTGTTTATGGCGAATTTCCGCGAGCGCTTCATGAAGCACGTGGTTGCGGAGATGCGCGGCGTCAGCGACGAGCAGGGACATTCGCCATTCTGGGATAGCGTGGGCAGCCGTTTCTTCTCCATGGAGTTTCGCCAGGCCGATTTTCTCAGCGGCACCGGGCAAAAAGCTTTTATTGCAGAACTGATGCCCAAGCATCCGCTGTATATCCACTATCTGTCGGAAGCGGCACAGCAGGTGATTGGTGAAGTCCACCCGAAAACCGCGCCGGCGCGCGCGGTGCTGGAAGCCGAGGGTTTCCGCTATCTCAACTATATCGACATCTTTGACGGCGGCCCGACGCTGGAGTGTGAGATCGACCGCATCCGCGCCATCCGCAAGAGCAAAGTGCTGACCGCCAGCGAAGGCGAAGCTGAGGCGCACTGGCCGCTGTGTCTGGTGGCGAACTGCGACTATCAGCAGTTCCGCGTGGCGCTGCTGCCGGTCGATGTCGCATCCGGTCAGGTTCTGATTAATCAGCAGCAGCGCACCGCGCTGCGCTGCGACTATGGCGATTCGCTGCGGGTGGTTACCCTGGGTCGCGAGGAGAATAACGCATGACGCATTTTATCAACGGTGAATGGCAGCCGGGCAGCGCGGAGACGCTGAGTAAACATAATCCGGTGAGCGGCGAGATCTTATGGCAGGGCAACGCCGCTTCTGCGGCGCAGGTGGCGGCGGCCTGTGAGGCGGCTCGCGCGGCATTCCCGGCATGGGCACGTCTGCCGTTTGCTGCCCGCCAGGCGCGGGTAGAGGACTTTGCCCGTCTGCTGGAGCGGGATAAAACCGAGCTGGCGGCGATCATCGCACGTGAGACCGGCAAACCGCGCTGGGAAACGCTGACCGAAGTGCAGGCGATGATCAATAAAGTGGCCATTTCGGTTAAGGCTTATCACACCCGCACCGGCGAGCAGGCGGAGGGTGAGAGTTCACTGCGCCACCGGCCGCACGGCGTGCTGGCGGTGTTCGGCCCGTATAACTTCCCTGGCCATCTGCCAAACGGACATATCGTGCCGGCGCTGCTGGCGGGCAACTGCGTGTTGTTTAAACCGAGTGAACTGACCCCCGCCACCGCAGAGAAAACCGTGCAGCTGTGGCAGGAAGCGGGCCTGCCGGCGGGTACGCTGGCGCTGTTACAGGGCGGACGTGATACCGGCCAGGCGCTGGCGCAGGCGGAGCAGATTGACGGCCTGCTGTTTACCGGTAGCGCGGCCACCGGCTATCACCTGCATCGCCAGTTCGCCGGCCAACCGGAGAAAATGCTGGCGCTGGAGATGGGCGGCAACAATGCGCTGATTGTGGAAGATCCGGCCGACATTGATGGCGCGGTGCATATCGCCATTCAGTCGGCGTTCATTACCGCCGGCCAGCGCTGCACCTGCGCGCGTCGTTTGCTGGTGAAACGCGGTGCGGCAGGCGATGCCTTCCTGCAGCGTCTGGTCGAGGTGAGTGCGCGCCTCAAACCGGCAGCGTGGGACGCCGAACCGCAGCCGTTTATGGGCAGCGTGATTTCGCCCGCCGCCGCCGGGCAGATCTTCGCCGCCTGGCAGCAGCGGGTTGCGCTGGGTGGCAAGGTGCTGCTGGCGATGCGCTGGCCGGATCGCGACAGCGCGATTATTACGCCCGGCATCATCGACATGACCGGCGTCGCCGGACTGCCTGACGAAGAGGTGTTCGGACCGCTGCTGCAGGTCATTCGCTACGACCATTACGCGCAGGCGATTGGCCTCGCCAACGACACGCGCTACGGATTGTCGTGCGGGCTGGTGTCACCGCAGCGTGACCAGTTTGATCAGCTGCTGCTGGAAGCGCGCGCCGGCATCGTGAACTGGAATAAACCGCTGACCGGCGCCGCCAGTTCGGCACCGTTTGGCGGCGTGGGCGCCTCCGGTAATCACCGTGCCAGCGCCTGGTACGCGGCAGATTACTGCGCCTGGCCGATGGCCTCGCTGGAGAGCAGCAGCTTAGCGCTGCCGGGCAGCCTGTCGCCAGGGCTCGATTTTGCTGCTTCAGGAGCGACATCATGAAGGCGTTTGAAGCAAACTTTGATGGTCTGGTCGGCCTGACGCACCACTACGCTGGCCTGTCGTTTGGCAACGAAGCCTCCACGCGCAATCAGCTGCAGCCCTCCAATCCGCGGCTGGCGGCCAAACAGGGGCTGCTGAAAATGAAGGCGCTGGCCGACATGGGCTATGTGCAGGGCGTTATCCCTCCGCACGAGCGGCCTAATCTGCCGCTGCTGCGCCAGCTGGGATTCAGCGGCAGCGATGCGCAGGTGCTGGCCAAAGCAGCCCGGCAGGCACCGCAGCTGCTGTCAGCGGCCAGTTCGGCGTCGGCGATGTGGGTGGCCAATGCGGCCACGGTTTCGCCATCGGCCGACAGCGCCGACGGCAAAGTGCATTTGACCGTTGCTAACCTCAACAATAAGTTTCACCGGGCGATTGAAGCGCCGGAAACCGCCGACCTGCTGCGCGCCATCTTCCGCGATGGCCGCCACTTCAGCGTACACGACGCGCTGCCGCAGGTGGCGCTGTTTGGTGACGAAGGCGCAGCCAACCATAACCGCTTCGGCGCTGACTATGGCGCGCCCGGCGTGCAGCTGTTTGTCTACGGCCGCGACGGCCAGCAGCAGGGCAGCGCACCGGCGCGCTATCCGGCGCGTCAGACGCGTGAAGCCAGCGCGGCGGTGGCAAGATTGCATCAGCTGGATGACGCGCGCACGCTGTTTGCTCAGCAAAATCCGGCGGTGATCGATCAGGGGGTGTTCCACAATGATGTAATCGCCGTCAGCAATCAGCAGGTGTTTTTCTGCCACGAAGAGGCGTTTGTCGACCAGCCCCAGCTGCTGCAACAGCTGGCGGATCAGGTGCCGGGCTTCCAGCCGATTGTGGTGCCGCGCGATCGGGTGTCAGTGGCTGATGCGGTGAACACCTATCTGTTTAACAGCCAGCTGCTGCAGCATCCGGACGGCGGCATGCGGCTGGTGCTGCCGGAAGAGTCGCGCCAGCATCCCGGCGTGTGGCGCTACCTGAACGAGCTGGTGGAGAGCGGCGGCCCGATTTGCGCGCTGCAGGTGTTCGATCTGCGTGAGAGCATGTGCAACGGCGGCGGACCGGCTTGTCTGCGTCTGCGCGTAGTGTTAACCGAGGCGGAGCGTCAGGCCGTCAATCCGGCGGTGCTGATGAACGATCGCCTGTTTACGCGTCTGAATGACTGGGTGGATCGTCACTATCGCGACCGCCTGACGCAGGCCGACCTGGCCGATCCGCAGCTGCTGAGCGAAGGGCGAAGCGCGCTGGACGAGCTGACACAGCTGCTAGACTTAGGCAGTGTCTACACGTTTCAGCGTTAACGCCGGGGGCAAATGTGTTGCCCCCTGTGTCAGAAAGGAGTGAACATGCAGGACTTTTTACAGCAAACCCTGTCAGGCAGGCCGCCCGCGCAGCGGCAGGGCAGTAACGCCCACCTGCACTGGCAGTGGCATGATGAGGGCATACTATCCCTGACACCGCATACGCCCACGCAGCAGGCGCTGGTCCTCTCCGCCGGGATTCACGGCAACGAGACCGCCCCGGTGGAGATCCTCAACCTGTTGCTGACGCCGCTGCTGCAGGGGGAAAAACCGCTGGCCGTGCGCCTGCTGGTGATCCTCGGCAACCCGGCGGCGCTGCGCAGCGGCAAACGCTACCAGTATTATGATATCAACCGGCTGTTCGGTGGCCGCTGGCAACAGGTGGCCGACGTGCCGGAGGCGCAGCGCGCGCTCCAGCTGGAGCAGGCGCTGGAGAACTTCTGGTGCGAGTGCCTCGATCACGAAATTCGCTGGCATCTCGATTTGCACACCGCGATTCGCGGTTCGTGGCATTCGCGCTTTGGCGTGATGCCGCTCAACAGCCAGCCGTGGCCAGCAGATTTTTTACACTGGCTGGCAGCGGCCGAACTGGAGGCGCTGGTGTTTCACCGTGCGCCGGGCGGCACCTTCACCCACTTCAGCTGTGAACACTATGCGGCAGCCAGCTGTACGCTGGAGCTGGGGAAGGCGCTGCCGTTTGGCGAGAACGATCTCACTCAGTTCAGCGGCGTGCAGCGTGCGCTGGCGGCGCTGCTGTACGGTGAGGCGCTGCCGGCGGTGCGCGAGACACCGCGCCATTACCGCGTGGCGCAGCAAATCACCCGGCACGGCGAGCAGTTTGTTCTGCATATGGGCCCGGAAACTCTCAACTTCACGGCTTTCCCGCAGGGTACGCTGCTGGCGGAAGAGGGTGAGCGGCGCTATTACGTGCAGCAGGCGCGTGAATATGTGCTGTTCCCCAATCCCAGCGTGGCACCGGGCCTGCGCGCCGGGCTGATGCTGGTAGAGGAGAGTGAGCAGACCCAGGCGCTGGAGTTGTAATCGAAAGCTTTACCCGGCAATCCCTCCTCTCCCTGTGACGGGAGAGGTCACGGGTGAGCAGAGAACGTGCGCAAATTAACGACATTTTCCCTTCCGCAAAACCGACAAAGCCATTACACTCCTCCTTAATTCCTGCGCTTTCCCCTTGATCGTCATACTCTTTTGCAATTCCTCACGCATTTCTTCGCAATCTCTCCATGATTGCCCGATATCTGTCTTTTATGCTTGCAGGGCTTTACTCAGCCTCTGAGTAGTTGACGTTCAGCGTCGTATGCTTGTTTCCGAAGACGCGACACAGGCTGTCGTCATTAAACTGAAAAGTAAGGACAATATTATGCGTAAACTGACCTCCCTGTTTCTGGCTACCGCAATGGCTTTCGGCGCCGCCAATATCGTCCATGCTGCGGCTGACAACCTGACGCCGCCGCCAGCGGGCAGTGAAAAACCGATGCACAAACCGATGCGCCACCACGGCATGGACATGATGTTCAAAGACCTCAACCTGACCGACGCGCAGAAAACCCAGATTCGCGACATCCTGCGTGACAGCCATAAAGACATGAAGCGTCCATCGCTGGAAGAGCGTCGTGCTAACCACAGCATCATCGCATCCGACACCTTTGACCGTGCCAAAGCAGAAGCGCAGGCAGACAAAATGAGCGCCAATGCGAAAGAGCATGCGCTGAAGATGCTGGAAACCCAGAACAAGATCTATAACGTGCTGACGCCAGACCAGAAGAAGCAGTACAACGCCAACTTTGAGAAACGTCTGACAGAAAAAGGCCCGCACGACGGTAAAATGCCGCCACCGCCGGCTGATGGCGAATAAGCCGTTTAGCTCACCGGTTTGAGACCGCCGACGTTGTCCATGGCACACTGTGCTTTGGGCAGCGTCGGCGGTTTTGCGTTACAGCTCAATCAGCGGATAAACGCCGGACAGCAGCGGACGGCAGAGAATTTTGTAGCCGTCATGGTCGAAGCCGTGACGGGCACGCTGCAGCTGACGCGCTTCCTGCTCACTGCTGACCGATCCCAGCCAGAACCAGTGATCGATGACGTGAATCTGCGTCATCTCCGTCCCGCGCTCCACCATACCCACCGGGCCCTGCCACGGCCAGCACACCACGCGCAGCTGCTCCAGCCCTGCCAGCAGGCGCTCCTGATGCGCCGCCAGCGGTTCCGCCCCGCAGCAGGCACCGGCACAGCGTTTAAGCGCCGCGCGGAAACAGCCGCGCCCCGGCTGCAGGCGCTCTAATCCCAGCAGGCCGTGACACAGGCGCAGCTCATCGGCGAGGCTTTTCAGCTTCTCTAACGCGGCAAAGCGGCTGCGGAATAACCCGTACAGGTCAGGCGAGGAGGAGAAATCGAGATCGCGCGCGTACACCACCTGCGGTGCGCCGTCGCCCAGCTGCAGCGAGCACAGCTGGCGGTTTTTGCGCAGGCGCTTATTAAACAGTGGCTGCTGTGTTTTGATCATCTGCGCTTCGAGCAGCTGTGCGCCTACGTCCCCGGCGGTGGGGATCCAGCTGACGCGCCGCGCCTGGCGCAGCATACTGGCTTCATCCGCCGTGCGAAAATGGGCCATCACCCGGCTGCGCAGGTTGATACTCTTGCCGATGTACAGCGGCAGGTTGTCGTTATCACCGTGGAAAGTGTAAACGCCCGGCTGATTAGGCAAGCCTTCCAGCCACTGACGCAGATGTTCGGGATATTGATAGATAGCCGCCGCATCAAATTCGAGGCGATGGCGGTTTGCTCGTCTGACCAAAGAACGCTCCGCTTACTGGTTGTGCATACAGTATATCAGCGTGCGCGTTTTCCCGCCAGCGGGGACGTGAAGAGGCAGGCTTCCCGCCGGGGGAGCGGGAAGCCGCAGGGATTACTTCTTCCAGAAGTCGTCGAATACGGTGATCGGCGGACGACGTTTATGCTCGGTTTTGGTATACAAGCCTTCAATGATTTTCGCCGCGTCGGCGTCGATGGTTTTGCCTTCGAGGAAATCATCAATCTGCTGATAGGTCACGCCCAGCGCGACTTCATCCTGCAGACCGGGACGATCGTCCTCCAGATCGGCGGTGGGGTGCTTGAGATAGAGGTGTTCCGGGCAGCCGAGCGCTTCCAGCAGCTGTTTGCCCTGGCCTTTGTTGAGGCGGAAAATCGGGTTGATGTCGCTGCCGCCGTCGCCGTACTTGGTAAAGAAGCCGGTCACTGCTTCTGCGGCGTGATCGGTGCCGACCACGACACCTTTGGTCATGCCGGCAATACTGTACTGGGCTTTCATGCGTTCGCGCGCTTTCTCGTTGCCGCGCACAAAATCCGACAGGGCAATGCCCGCCTCCTGCAGCGCGCGCTCGCTGGCCAGTACCGCTTCTTTGATGTTGACCACCAGCGTGCGATCCGGCTGGATGAATGCCAGCGCATCCTGACAATCCTGCTCGTCAGCCTGCACGCCATACGGCAGGCGCACGGCGATAAAGCTGTAGTCGTGATCGCCGGTCTCTTCACGCAGTTCAGTAATGGCAGTCTGCGCCAGCTTGCCGGTCAGCGTTGAGTCCTGACCGCCGCTGATGCCGAGCACCAGGGTTTTGATAAACGGATGGGCTTTCAGATAGGACTTCAGAAAATCGACGCTGACGCGGATCTCCTGCTGCGGGTCGATAACCGGTTTAACACCCAGGGCCTGAATGATTTCCTGCTGCAGTGACATGAACCTCTCCTCAAGTCGGTAGCCTGACGGCACAATGCGAATCATGTGCTAAAGCTAACGCCTCCGCAGAAAAACAACAAGCCGAACGGCTTGTTGTCCGGTGTTTCTGTTGGCAATTCAGGCGCTTTTTGGTTTCTGCGCCAGCAGCATGAACATCACGATGGCCAGCATAAAGCAGCCAAAGATGGTGGCCGTCATGCTGATGACCGAGGTGCCGCCAAGGCCGGTGATCGGTACGCTGAGCGCGCCGAGCGAGAACATCGCAACGCCGATCACCGCCGAGGCGCTGCCGGCGCGGTGGCCCTGGCTCTGCATCGCCAGCGATGACGCGGTGGTGGCGATCACGCCGTTACTGGCGATGGTGAAGAACAGCGCCACCAGCACCAGCGGCAGCGGCGCGCCGCTCACGCCGGCCAGCAGCAGGCAGCTGGAGGCGACAAACGCCAGCGTCAGGCCGCCCTTCAGCACGCGATATTCGCCCCACAGCGGACAGAGCCGGGCGCTGGTCTGGGAAGCAATCACCAGGCCAATACCGTTCGCCGCAAAGCACAAGCTGAACGCTTGCGGTGACAGGCCGTAAATCTGCTGCAGTACAAATGGCGAGGCACCGATATAAGCAAACATGCCGGACATCATGAAGCCCTGCGTCAGGCAGAAGCCCATAAACGGCCGGTGGGTGATGACCTGGCCGAGCGCCGCCCAGGCGGAGAAGATCGATCCCTGGCTACGGCGTTCGGCCGGCAGGGTTTCGCGCAGCTTCCAGCGCGCCAGCAGAATCAGCAGCACGGCAATCGCGCCCAGCACTACAAAGATGCCGCGCCAGTTCAGCACCGTCATCAGCGCACCGCCCAGCACTGGCGCACCAATCGGCGCCAGGCCATTCACCAGCATCAGCAGGGCAAAAAAGCGCGTCAGCTCATGGCCGCTATACATATCGCGGGCAATGGCACGCGAGAGCACCGCGCCGCCGGCACCGGCCAGCCCTTCAAACAGGCGTGCCACCAGCAGAGCATGAATATCCTTTGCCAGCGCACAGCCAATCGAGGCGATGAACAGCAGCGCCAGCGACAGCAGCAGCGGACGAATACGACCAAACTTATCGCTCATCGGACCAAACAGCAGCTGTCCGGCGCCCAGCCCCAGCAGACCGGCGGTCAGACTTAGCTGGGCGGTGGCGGTTTCGCTACCGAGGTCGCGCGCCAGTTCAGGCAGGGCAGGCAGATAGAGATCGATACAAAGCGGCCCGAGCGCGGCGAGCAGGCCGAGCGTGATGGCATAAACCAGCCGGTTAGGGTGTGCAGGTGTCATTGATCCTCTGTGTTATTTTTGGCTTTAAGATGTATCTTGCGCCGCGATTATACGGAGCCGGTGACGGCAACACAGCATCTTTCGTAATCCTGACGCTTCAGAACTGACCGAAAGCACCGCCATTGAGTTGATAAATCTGGAATTATGTTCCAGGCTTAGTGGGACATGGACAAAGTATGAGGAACAACAAGATGAATAAAGTGCTGGGATGTATCGCTGCCGCTATGACGCTGGCAGCCCTGTCTGGTTGTACAACTTACGATCGTGCGGAAAGCTACGTGACTAAGCCTGTGGTGAAGGATGTGAAAAAAGGCATGACGCGTGAACAGGTGCGCCAGATTGCCGGACCGGCGTCAACCGAGATCACCATGGTTCACGCACGGGGTACCTGCCAGACCTACGTGATTGGTGAGCGTGATGGCAAACAGCAGACTTACTTTGTGAGCTATAACGACACCGGTCGCGTCATGAACTACGGCTTCCAGAGCTGTAAGGATTACGATACCGATCCGCAAGCCGCGCAGTAACGGCAGCAGAATAACAAACGGCCCGTCTCAGACGGGCCGTTTTTCTTTGTGCGCTTACAGCCCATACGGCCGCGGCACCTCAATGTAGCTGCCGCTGATCTCGCGCTGATAGTAGTGACCATCCTGCACGTAATAGCGTTTGCCGTTGTAATCCAGAACGCGCATGGCGCTGGCCGGTGGGCCATCCGGTGGCTGGACCACCACGTAGGTGTCGCCCTGCCGCTGGTAGTAGCTACCGTTCAGCAGGTAGTAGGTCAGTCCGCCAATCAGCACGGCGGTCGCGGCCTCCGGCAGAAAACGCAGCGGTCCGGGATGGCCCCAGCGGGGTCCCGGACCACCCCAGTGCGGGCCGGGGCCCGGACCCCAGCCATACGGATGAGCAAAACTTACAGTTGGCGCTATCAGGGTTAACGCCAGCATTGAGGCGATAACGTTTCTCATGAGGGTTCTCCTGCGGTAACTCCCCGCAGCATTCGCCTTTCAGCGCGCAAACTCAAGCAAAAAACCGTCTATTTTGCCTCCGTTTACCATGCTTAACGTTTTCCTGACGTTAGCGCCATGATTGCGGAAAAAAGTGCAGAAAACGGCAAAAAAAACGGCAGGCTTTGCGGCCTGCCGTCACGGGAAAACGGGTTACTTAGCGGTGCGCCAGTTCCGCGTGTTCGTCGCTCTCCAGCACTTTTTTGTCGGTCATACCCAGCCAGCGGCTGGTCAGTGAACCGGCGGTCATCGAGCCGTTAACGTTGAGCGCGGTACGGCCCATATCAATCAGCGGTTCGATGGATATCAGCAATGCCACCAGCGTGACCGGCAGTCCCATCGCCGGCAGGACGATCAGCGCGGCAAAGGTCGCGCCGCCACCGACGCCCGCCACACCGGCTGAGCTCAGCGTGACAATACCGACCAGCGTGGCGATCCATACCGGGTCAAACGGGTTGATACCCACGGTCGGCGCTACCATCACCGCCAGCATGGTGGGATAGAGGCCGGCACAGCCGTTCTGGCCGATGGTCGCGCCAAATGAGGCCGAGAAGCTGGCGATGGATTCCGGAACGCCCAAACGACGCGTCTGTGTCTCCACGTTCAGCGGAATACTGGCGGCGCTGGAACGGCTGGTGAAGGCAAAGGTAATCACCGGCCAGACTTTACGGAAGAAGCGCAGCGGGTTGATACCGTTGATTGACAGCAGCAGCGCGTGAACGCCAAACATGATCGCGAGGCCGAGATACGAGGCCACCACAAAGCCGCCCAGCTTGATGATGTCCTGGAGGTTGGAACCGGCAACCACTTTGGTCATCAGCGCCAGCACGCCGTACGGTGTCAGCTTCATGATCAGACGGACCAGCTTCATCACCCAGGATTGCAGGGTATCAATCGCCACCAGCACGCGCTCGCCTTTGGCTTTGTCATCTTTCAGCAGCTGCAGCGCCGCCACGCCGAGGAACGCGGCGAAAATCACTACGCTGATGATCGATGTTGGATTGGCAGCGGCCAGATCGGCAAACGGGTTTTTCGGGATAAAGGAGAGCAGCAGCTGCGGCGTACTCAGATCCGCGACTTTACCAACATAGTTGCTCTGGATGGCGCTCAGACGCGCGGTTTCCTGCGCGCCCTGTACCAGTCCCTCGGCGCTGAGGTGGAACAGGCCGGTCACCAGCACGCCCACCAGTGCGGAAATGGCGGTGGTAAACAGCAGCACGCCGATGGTCAGCACGCTGATTTTGCCCAGCGACGAGGCGTTATGCAGCCGCGCCACCGCACTGAGGATTGAGGCAAACACCAGTGGCATGACAATCATCTGCAGCAGCTGAACATAGCCGTTACCGACGATGTTAAACCAGCCAATCGACTCTTTCACCACCGGGCTGTTTTCGCCATAAATGGCCTGCAGTGCCAGGCCAAAGATCACCCCCAGCACCAGGCCGGTCAGCACACGCTTCGACAGGCTCCAGCTCTGGTTGCCGACGCGGTTTAATGCAATCAGCAGCGCGACAAATGCCACGATATTGATGATCAGAGGAATATTCATTGTTAACTCCTGAAGGTCGCCACGCGATCGCGCCGCGTAACCGAAAATAGCAGAGGGATCCTCTGTAACTGTCGCGGCATGGTACCAGTTGGCCCTGCGGGAACAATATATCTAAATCGTCTGGGTTATAACTAAATGGAATTTAAGGCGATTATTTCAGCAATCGCTGGCAGAAGGAAAAGCACTTCAGCGCGTACTGCCGTTCACCAGTCGGCCAATGCCGTTCTGCAGATTGTTGAACAGCTGCTCCGGCCAGCCGTTAGCGCCAAACGACGGCATACCGGGCGGAAACCACAGCGCATAGCCCACCAGAGCGAGGCACAGCGCGCGCTCCAGTTGATTACCTTGCTGGCTGTTGAGGATAGGCAGGCGAAAGCGCCAGCGGCACGGCCACAGCAGCGGCACGCCGGCGGGCGTCAGCATATCGGCGACAATGTGGCTCAGATAGCCGAGCGTCATGCCCTGCAGGACATCCGCTGGCAGGAACCAGTCAGCCGGCACGTTAATCTGAAACAGCCACAGGCTGACCGCCACCGCCAGCAGGCTATGGGTAAAGCCGCGATGGCCAAAAGCGCGGGCTATTGGCTGCGACAGCCACTTTAGCCGCTGGCCCAGCACCGATTTAGGGTGATCGATATCCGGCAGCAGGCAAGTCAGCAGCGCAGCCGGCACCAGATGCCACCAGTCGGCACTGGCCATCACCGGCGTCAGTTCGGCGCGTTTGGCAAATATCGCACTGGCGATGGCAAAAATGATATGGCCTTCGGCCGTCATGATGGAACCTGGCTGCAAAAACTGTCGATGCATCCAGTATAGGGATTTATCCAGTAAATGAGAACGGTGACGCTGTAACGAAGAGTGAATTTTTTGCTGACCCGCGCCTGAAAAAAGCGCGGGAAATTAACGGTCTGGCTTACTTTTGCACCTGGCAACCGGGCGAAACATCCGCCAGGCGTAACGCGCGATGCACACCGATCAGTTAAACAGATGTTCCGCCTGCAGCTGCGTCAGGTTTTCCAGTTGCACATTGGCCAGTGCCCAGCGCGCATCGTGGCGATGTTCGGCGGCAGGCACCACAATGGAACGCATGCGCGCGGCTTTACTGGCGATCATGCCGTTGAACGAGTCTTCCAGCGCCACGCAGTTGAGCGGATCAACCCCGAGCTTTGCCGCAGCATCCAGATACACCTGCGGATGCGGTTTGCTGTAAGGCAGCGCTTCAGCCGAGGCGAGGGCGCTAAAGTAGTGACGCAGATTGAACATCTCCAGCACGCGTTCCAGCATCGCCAGCGGAGACGCCGAGGCCAGCGCAATCGCCAGGCCCTGTTGCTGACACAGCTGCAGCGCCTGCTCTACGCCAGGCAACAGCGGCCGCGTCTCTTCGACCAGCGCCAGCGCGCGGGCAATAATGCGCTGAGTGACTTCGGCCTGATCCGGCCCGTTCCACGGCAGCGCTTCGTACCACATGCGCACGGTTTGATCGATGCGCAGGCCGAGCGTATCCGGCAGCTCGTGGCGGCGGCTAATATCCACATTCAGGCTGGCAAACACCTCCAGCTCGGCGCGATCCCATAGCGGTTCAGAATCAATCAGTAAGCCATCCATATCAAAAATAGCGGCCAGCACAGGGCGACGATAGGTCATACAACAGCTCCATTGACAGTTTGCCCTACCTTAACATGGGCGGCGGCGAAAACCGACTTACGGCAGGTTACGCATTTTTCAGGAAAATTTGCTGTAGTGCAGGTAGACTTAGGGCAAAACTACTGTTTGTGAAGGGAAGACACCATGACGTATCAACAGGCTGGCCGCATCGCCATCCTCAAGCGAGTGGCTGGCTGGGTGATTTTTATTCCGGCGCTGTTATCCACCCTTATCTCCATCTTAGGCTTCATGTTTAAACACAGCGAAAAGCAGCCCGGCATTGACGCCGTGATGCTCGACTTCGTGCATGTGATGGTGGATATGATTAAGTTCAACACGCCGTTTCTCAATGTGTTCTGGAACAATTCGCCGGTACCGGAGTTCAACGGCGGGGCCAATATTGGTTTCTGGCTGATCTATATCCTAATATTCGTGGGCATCGCTTTGCAGGCCTCGGGCGCACGCATGTGGCGTCAGGCGCGCCATATCAAAGAAGGCATTGAAGACCAGATGATCCTGGAACAGGCGAAGGGCAGCGAAGGGCGCACGCGGGCGCAGCTGGAAGAGAAAATCCATGTGCCGCGTCACACCATTTTGCTGCAGATTTTTCCGCTGTATATTCTGCCGGTGATCATCGCCGTGGCCGGTTACTTCGTGTTGAAACTGCTCGGCATGCTGTAAGGCGTCAGGCCGGTCTGACCTGGCGCTGGCCCAGCGCATCCTCCTCCAGCAACTGGCCGATAGCGAACTGCGCTTCGCCGGCCCAGTTGCCGCCAAAGACGTTGGCGCGGTTGAGCAGATAGTAGAGCTGATACACCGGCTGACGCTGTGAGAAGCCTTCCGGCAGCGGCCACACCGCATGATACCCTTCGTAAATCTGGCGCGGCAGATCGGCGTAGTAGCTGAGCATCGCCAGGTCGCATTCGCGATCGCCCCAGTAGCAGGCGGGATCGAACAGCCACGGGCCGCTGGCGCTGCCGGCGCAGTTGGCTGGCCACAAATCACCATGCAATAGCGACGGTTGCGGATGATGGCTGGCGAGGCTGCGCTGCACGCAATCCACGATCAACTCCATGTCACCGTAGTGCACGCCTTTCTCCGCCGCCAGCTGCAGCTGCCAGCCAATGCGCTGTTCGGCGAAAAATACCGACCATTTGCGTAACCAGCTGTTGGGTTGCGGCGTGGTGGTAATGTTGTTGTCGAAGTCGAGACCAAACTGCGGTTGCTCGCTCCACTGGTGCAGATGGGCCAGCTGCTGGCCGAGCTGGAATGCGCTTTGGGCGTCGAGTGGCTGCGGGGGAATGTATTCCAGCAGCAGAAAGCTGGTGTCACGATCGTTACCGACGCCGTAGACCTTCGGCACGCGCACCGTGTGGGTACGCGCCAGCAGATCAAGCTGGTCGGCTTCCCAGCTGAACAGCGTCAGCATGTCGCGCGTGTTGCATTTGACGAACACCTCCAGCTCACCGTAGCGCAGGCGCCACGCCGGATGAATATCGCCACCGGGCAACTCATGACGTTCGGTGATTTCGGCATCGCCGGCGTACTCGCTTAACAGACGACTAATGGCTGACCACATCGGGTAATCCTCTTTATTCGCTGCGTAAGGTCGATTGTAACGCGCAAAACTTGCACAACTCCAGCGGCAATGCGCAATTTGCGGATTGCGTCAGGCTTGCGCTTTGAGAAATGCTTCCAGCGTGGTGACATCAGCGTCCGGCTGCTGATCGAGCGCCACTGCCGCCAGCCCGGCGGCGTGTTCCGCCAGTGCCTGCTCCTCCAGCGCACTGACAATGCCAAAGCTGTTGGTGCCCAGCTCGTGGGGATGGCCATCCGCATCGTGTAACGTGGTGCTGTAACCGCCGTTAACCATCGCGCTATTCAGCGCCTGCAGATCGCCGAGACCCCTTTCCTGATAACGGAAGGTGACAACGTAACGCTTAAGATCATGATCGCTCATCTTTTCACCTCATTGTTATCGAACAGATTTCAGCGTAGACCAGCGCCTGCGATAGAGCGAATTCTGCACAATCGCCCGGCGGCGCACAGCGTAAAGTCCTGTCAGGGTCGACAGAAAATTCTTGTAGCATTTAAGCTGTTATTTGGTTATTTGCCGCCTATAATGCGCGCCGGAAATGGGAAGATTCCCAATCCACACGCGGTGCCAGCGCAAAACCTGGCGATTCTGGTGCTTTCATACTTTTTTACAAAACTTACCGTAAATTGCATTGATTGCCCGGGAAAATTCTCCAGACTCATCTCTTTTTCAACTGTCGTACGGGTTACCTTTTAATGAAAGCCTTCAATAAGCTGTCCGCTGTTTTGTTGCTCTCCGCCGGAGCATTTTGTCACCAGGCCTTTGCAGATAACGCTGTCTTCACCTCAATGGATGACCCTTCTACGGCAAAAAAACCGTTTGAAGGCACCGCGTCAGCCGGTTACCTGGCACAGACCGGCAACACCACCAGCTCATCGCTGACCGCGTCAACCAGCATGACCTGGTATCAGACCTCAACGGCGTACAGCCTGTGGGGTAACGCCGCGAATACCTCATCCAACGATGAGCGCTCGTCGGAAACCTATAACATCGGTGGCCGTAGCCGTTACAACCTCAACAGCGCTGACTACCTGTTCGGTCAGGCGAGCTGGCTGAGCGATCGCCTGAACGGTTATGATTCACGTGATGTCCTGACCGCCGGTTACGGTCGTCAGATCCTCAACGGTCCGGTGCACTCGCTGCGTGCTGAATTCGGTCCGGGTGTACGTTACGATGACTTCCACGATGGCGGCCACGAAACCAAAGCACTGGGCTACGGCGCGCTGAGCTATCAGTGGCAGCTGACTGACACCACCAAATTCATCCAGGGTGTGTCGGTGCTGAGCAGCTTTGGTGAAGACACTACGCTGAACTCCGAAACCGCACTGCAGGTGGCGATCAACGACCACTTCGCGCTGAAACTGGGCTACAACGTCACCTGGAATAACAATCCGCCAGAATCTGCGCCAGACCGTACCGACACCAAAACCACGGTCCAGCTCTCTTACGCGATGTAAACCAGAGCGCATTGTTACACCGTCGCCCGGCCTGTGCCGCGCGGCGGTTTTTTTTGATCTCTCTTTGGCTTAGCGCATTTCTTCGCGGGTTTTGCTCACTGCGGAAAGCTGTTATCATCGTTGCCGCTTTACGCGCCTGGCGTCATTCCGACAGTGTGGGTCTGACATCGCGCCAGGTTAACCAAACAAAACTCAGTGTTGCATGTAGGCTTTCGTGTGGCTTACCACTGCAATTAAGGATATGAAATGCCAGTAATTACTCTTCCTGATGGCAGCCAGCGCGTATTTGACCGTCCGGTCAGCGTGATGGACATTGCGCTGGATATCGGTCCGGGTCTGGCGAAAGCCTGCATTGCCGGTCGCGTCAATGGCGAACTGGTCGATGCGGTTGATCCGATCACCAGCGATGCGCAGGTCGCCATCATCACCGCGAAAGATGAAGCCGGTCTGGAAATTATTCGTCACTCCTGTGCGCATCTGTTAGGGCATGCGATCAAACAGCTGTGGCCGAATACCAAAATGGCCATCGGTCCGGTCATCGATAACGGCTTCTATTATGATGTCGATCTCGACCATACGCTGACCCAGGAAGATCTTGAGCTGCTGGAAAAGCGCATGCACCAGCTGGCTGAGACCAATTACGACGTCGTGAAGAAGAAGGTGAGCTGGCAGGAAGCGCGTGACGTGTTTGCCGCGCGGGGCGAAAGCTACAAAACCACTATTCTCGACGAAAACATCAGCCATGACGATCGTCCTGGCCTGTATCATCATGAAGAATACATCGACATGTGCCGCGGTCCGCACGTGCCGAATATGCGTTTCTGCCATCATTTTAAACTGCAGAAAATCTCCGGAGCCTACTGGCGCGGCAACAGCGACAACAAAATGCTGCAGCGTATTTACGGTACGGCCTGGGCAGACAAGAAACAGCTGGCGGCGTATCTGCAGCGCCTGGAAGAGGCCGCGAAGCGCGATCACCGTAAAATCGGTAAGCAGCTCGATCTCTACCATATGCAGGAAGAAGCACCGGGTATGGTATTCTGGCACAATGACGGCTGGACCATCTTCCGCGAGCTGGAAGTGTTTGTACGCACCAAGCTTAAAGAGTACGACTACCAGGAAGTGAAAGGTCCGTTCATGATGGACCGCGTGCTGTGGGAAAAAACCGGGCACTGGGACAACTACAAAGAAGCGATGTTCACCACCTCTTCAGAGAACCGTGAATACTGCATCAAACCGATGAACTGTCCGGGTCACGTGCAGATCTTTAACCAGGGTCTGAAATCGTACCGCGACCTGCCGCTGCGTATGGCGGAGTTCGGTAGCTGTCACCGTAATGAGCCGTCAGGTGCGCTGCACGGTCTGATGCGCGTGCGCGGCTTTACCCAGGATGACGCCCACATCTTCTGTACTGAAGATCAGGTGCGTGATGAAGTGAACAGCTGCATCCGCATGGTCTATGACATGTACAGCACCTTCGGTTTTGAAAAAATCGTGGTGAAACTGTCGACGCGCCCTGAGAAGCGCATTGGCAGCGATGAGATGTGGGATCGTGCCGAAGTGGACCTCGCCGAAGCGCTGAAAGAGAACAACATTCCGTTCGAATATCAGCCGGGTGAAGGCGCCTTCTACGGCCCGAAAATTGAGTTTACGCTGTACGATTGTCTTGACCGCGCCTGGCAGTGCGGCACCGTTCAGCTAGACTTCTCCCTGCCGAAACGTCTGGACGCCACCTACGTGGGCGAAACCAACGATCGTCAGACGCCAGTGATGATTCACCGTGCGATTCTGGGTTCGATGGAGCGCTTCATCGGGATTCTGACCGAAGAGTTCGCCGGTTTCTTCCCGAGCTGGCTGGCGCCGGTACAGGCAGTGGTGATGAATATCACCGACGGCCAGGCAAAATATGTCAGTGAATTGACGAAGAAATTGCAGAATGCTGGCATTCGTGTCAAAGCAGACTTGAGAAACGAGAAGATAGGCTTTAAAATCCGCGAGCACACATTACGTCGCGTCCCTTACATGCTGGTCTGCGGTGAGAAAGAGGTGGAAGCAGGAAAAGTTGCCGTGCGCACCCGCCGTGGTAAAGACCTCGGGAGCATGGACGTAGATGTGTTTGTTGAGAAGCTGCAACAAGAGATTCGCAGCCGACATCTTCACCAATTAGAGGAATAAGGTTATTAAAGGCGGAAAACGAGTACAACCGACGCGTCCGAACCGTATCAACGGCGAAATCCGTGCCACCGAAGTGCGCTTAACTGGCGTAGACGGCGAGCAACTTGGCATTGTCTCACTGCGCGAAGCGATTGAGAAAGCAGAAGAAGCTGGCGTAGATTTAGTTGAAATTAGCCCGAACGCCGAACCGCCGGTTTGCCGCATTATGGATTACGGCAAGTTCCTTTATGAAAAGAGCAAATCTTCTAAGGAACAGAAGAAGAAGCAAAAAGTTATCCAGGTCAAGGAAATCAAATTCCGTCCTGGTACCGATGAAGGCGACTATCAGGTAAAACTCCGCAGCCTGATTCGTTTTCTGGAAGAGGGCGATAAAGCCAAAATCACGCTGCGTTTCCGTGGTCGTGAGATGGCGCACCAACAGATCGGTATGGAAGTGCTTAACCGCGTGAAAGAAGATCTGAATGAACTGGCAGTGGTCGAATCCTTCCCGACGAAGATCGAAGGCCGCCAGATGATTATGGTGCTCGCACCTAAGAAGAAACAGTAGGCTTTCAAGTAATAATGCCGCGTAGCGTTCGCGCTGCGCGGATTTTTATTCGCCTGTCTGGTTCATTTTATTAACAATGCGAAGTGGATATTTGTAAAAATGCCAAAGATTAAAACTGTACGTGGCGCCGCAAAGCGCTTCAAGAAGACCGCTTCTGGCGGCTTCAAGCGTAAGCACGCAAACCTGCGTCATATTCTGACTAAAAAGTCTACTAAGCGTAAACGTCACCTGCGTCCAAAAGGCATGGTGTCTAAAGGCGATCTGGGTCTGGTTGTTGCCTGCCTGCCGTACGCATAAGTTAACCCTTTTTTAATTCCCCGATAGATTTCGGGTTGCAGTCAGGCGGCAACGGAATGAATCCTGGCGCTTACATCAGTAAGTGACTGGGATGAATGAAGCCAGCCAACGCCACTGCGGCACGAGAGATGATGGGGAAATCACAGAATATGATATAGGAGAGCTCACATGGCTCGCGTAAAACGTGGTGTAATTGCTCGCGCACGTCACAAGAAAATCTTAAAACAAGCTAAAGGCTACTATGGTGCACGTTCACGTGTTTACCGCGTTGCCTTCCAGGCTGTTATCAAAGCTGGTCAGTATGCTTACCGCGACCGTCGTCAGCGTAAGCGTCAGTTCCGTCAGCTGTGGATCGCACGTATCAACGCTGCGGCGCGTCAGAACGGTATCTCTTACAGCCGTTTCATCAATGGCCTGAAAAAAGCGTCCATTGAAATCGACCGTAAAATCCTCGCTGACATCGCTGTATTCGACAAAGTGGCATTCACTGCACTGGTTGAAAAAGCAGAATCAGCTCTGGCGTAAGTCAGGTAAAAAAGGGAGCTTGCTCCCTTTTTTATTGCCTGCAACCCACGCAAATGATTGACATTTTAGCCGCAGGGCATTTCAATAGTGCGGTTTCTATCAAGACAAGGTAACGCAAGCATGCACGCTGCTATTTTCCGTTTCTTTTTTTACTTTAGCGCCTGATCGTCAGGGGCTTTTGCGCATAAGAAAAGAAACGAAAAATCGCGCTGAAAGCCTCCCTCGTGGAGGCTTTTTTGTTTCCGGCGACACTTAATCGGATCGCACGATCCCAACGAGAACTGACCAGCCCGGCTGGAAGAAGAGGAAATCATGTCCCAACTCGCAGACCTGGTGGCCCGTGCCACGGCCGCCATCGACGAGGCGTCGGATATCGCCGCCCTGGACGCCGTGCGCGTCGAATTTCTGGGTAAAAAAGGGCACCTGACGCTGCAAATGACCACCCTGCGTGAACTGCCGGCGGAAGAGCGCCCGGCGGCCGGTGCGGTCATCAACGACGCCAAACAGCAGGTACAGGACCGTCTCAACGCGCGTAAAGATACGCTGGAAAGCGCGGCGCTGAATGCCCGCCTGGCGGCTGAGACTATCGACGTGTCGCTGCCGGGACGCCGTATCGAGAACGGCGGTCTGCATCCGGTGACCCGCACCATCGATCGTATCGAAACCTTTTTCGGCGAGTTGGGTTTCGCGGTGGCGACCGGTCCGGAAATTGAAGACGATTATCACAACTTTGATGCGCTGAATATTCCGGGGCATCATCCGGCGCGCGCCGATCACGACACCTTCTGGTTCGATGCCACGCGCCTGCTGCGCACCCAGACCTCCGGCGTGCAGATCCGCACCATGAAAAATCAGCAGCCGCCGATTCGTATCATCGCGCCGGGCCGCGTATACCGTAACGATTACGATCAGACGCACACCCCGATGTTCCATCAGATGGAAGGTCTGATTGTCGATAAAGACATCAGCTTCACCAATCTGAAAGGCACGCTGCATGACTTCCTGAACAACTTCTTCGAAGAGAACCTGCAGATTCGCTTCCGTCCGTCCTATTTCCCGTTCACCGAACCGTCAGCGGAAGTGGACGTGATGGGTAAAAACGGCAAATGGCTGGAAGTGCTGGGCTGCGGCATGGTGCATCCGAACGTGCTGCGCAACGTGGGCATCGATCCGGAAATCTACTCCGGCTTCGCCTTCGGGATGGGCATGGAGCGTCTGACCATGCTGCGCTACGGTGTGACCGATCTGCGCGCCTTCTTCGAAAACGATTTACGTTTCCTCAAACAATTTAAATAAGGGCAGGTTATCCAATGAAATTCAGTGAACTCTGGTTACGCGAATGGGTAAATCCAGCCCTGGACAGCGCCGCGCTGTCTGAGCAAATCACCATGGCCGGTCTGGAAGTCGACGGCGTCGACCCGGTGGCAGGCGCGTTTCATGGCGTCGTGGTGGGTGAAGTAGTGGAGTGCGGCCAGCACCCGAACGCCGACAAACTGCGCGTCACCAAAATCAACGTCGGTGGCGATCGCCTGCTGGAAATCGTCTGCGGCGCACCAAACTGCCGTCAGGGCCTGAAAGTGGCGGTGGCGACCGTTGGTGCCGTGCTGCCAGGCGATTTCAAAATCAAAGCGGCAAAACTGCGCGGTGAGCCGTCAGAAGGCATGCTGTGCTCGTTCTCCGAGCTGGGGATTTCTGACGATCACAACGGTATTATCGAGCTGCCAGCCGATGCGCCGGTGGGCACCGATATTCGCCAGTACCTGCAGCTGGATGACAACACCATCGAAATCAGCGTGACGCCGAACCGTGCCGACTGCCTGGGCATCATCGGTATCGCGCGTGACGTGGCGGTGATTAATGGCCTGCCGCTGCAGGCGCCGGTTATCGAGCCGGTTAAAGCCACCATTAGCGACACCTTCCCGATTCGCGTTGACGCCACCGATGCCTGTCCGCGCTACCTGGGCCGCGTGGTAAAAGGCGTAAACGTGAAAGCTGAAACGCCGCTGTGGATGCGCGAAAAACTGCGCCGCTGCGGTATCCGCTCGATCGATCCGGTGGTGGATATCACTAACTACGTGCTGCTGGAGCTCGGCCAGCCGATGCACGCCTTCGATCTCGACCGCATTGACGGCGGTATCGTGGTGCGCATGGCGAAAGAGGGGGAAACCCTGACGCTGCTCGACGGCAGCGAAGCGACCCTCCACAGCGATACGCTGGTGATTGCTGATCACCACAAAGCGCTGGCGATGGGTGGCATCTTCGGCGGTGAGCACTCCGGCGTCAACGAAGCGACGCAGAACGTGCTCTTTGAGTGCGCGTTCTTCGATCCGCTGGCGATCACCGGTCGTGCGCGTCGTCATGGTCTGCATACCGATGCTTCCCACCGCTACGAGCGCGGTGTCGATCCAGCGCTGCAGCATAAGGCGCTGGAGCGCGCCACTCAGCTGCTGCTGGCGATTTGCGGCGGCGAAGCCGGACCGGTTATCGATCAGACCGATGCCAGCAAACTGCCGGCGCGCGCCACCATTACGCTGCGCCGTGAGAAGCTGGACCGCCTGATTGGCCACGTCATTGCGGATGAGCAGGTGACCGATATCCTGACCCGTCTCGGCTGTGACGTCACCGTCGGCAACGGCGAATGGCAGGCCGTCGCCCCGAGCTGGCGCTTCGATATGGCCATCGAAGAAGACCTGGTCGAAGAAGTGGCGCGCGTATACGGCTACAACAATATTCCGGATGTGCCGGTGAAAGCCAGCCTGCTGATGACCCAGCACCGTGAAGCCGATCTGTCGCTGAAGCGTGCCAAAAACCTGCTGGTGGATAAAGGCTATCAGGAAGCGATTACCTACAGCTTTGTCGATCCGAAAGTGCAGCAGCTGCTGCATCCGGGCGAAGAAGCGCTGATTCTGCCCAGCCCGATTTCCAGCGATATGTCGGCGATGCGCCTGTCGCTGTGGACCGGTCTGCTCGGCGCCGTGGTGTATAACCAGAACCGTCAGCAGAGCCGCGTGCGCCTGTTTGAGAGCGGTTTACGCTTTGTGCCTGATACGCAGGCCGATCTCGGCATCCGTCAGGATCTTATGCTGGCGGGCGTGCTGAGCGGTAACCGCTACGAAGAGCACTGGGATCTGGCGCGCCAGACGGTTGACTTCTATGATTTGAAAGGCGATTTAGAGTCGCTGCTGGATTTGACCGGTAAACTCGACGCGATTTCGTTCCGTGCAGAAGCCAATCCGGCGCTGCATCCGGGACAGAGTGCAGGCATTTATTTAGCCGGCGAACGAATCGGATTTATCGGGGTGGTTCATCCGGAGCTGGAACGTAAGCTGGATCTTAACGGCCGCACCTTAGTGTTTGAACTGCTTTGGAATAAGGTCGCAGACCGCGTCCTGCCTGACGCGCGCGAGATCTCACGCTTCCCGGCAAACCGCCGTGACATCGCTGTGGTAGTGGCTGAAAATGTGCCCGCAGCAGATATCATCGCGGAGTGTAAGAAAGTTGGCGTAAATCAGGTAGTTGGCGTAAACTTGTTTGACGTGTACCGTGGTAAGGGCGTAAACGAGGGTGAAAAGAGCCTCGCGATTAGCCTGATTTTGCAGGATACCAGCCGGACACTCGAAGAAGAGGAGATTGCTGCGACCGTTGCCAAATGCGTTGCAGCATTAAAAGAGCGATTCCAGGCAACCTTGAGGGATTGAACCTATGGCGCTTACAAAAGCTGAAATGTCAGAGTACCTGTTTGAAAAACTCGGGTTGAGCAAACGCGATGCCAAAGAGTTGGTAGAGCTTTTTTTCGAAGAAGTTCGCCGCGCGTTGGAAAACGGAGAACAGGTAAAACTGTCCGGATTTGGTAATTTTGATCTGCGTGACAAAAACCAGCGTCCGGGCCGTAACCCGAAGACGGGGGAAGATATTCCAATCACCGCCCGCCGCGTGGTGACATTCCGTCCGGGGCAGAAGTTGAAAAGTCGCGTGGAGAATGCGTCACCCAAGGATGCTGACTGATTTCAGTATGACAAAAAGGCCGCTCAGCGGCCTTTTTTATGCGCGCAATCCCGGCAGCACGCTGCAGGCGCGGCTTTCTTTTTAGCGTAATCTCTCTACAATCAAATCTCTGTTTTCTCAGCCAATCTTACTTATGACTCTGCTGGATCAGCTGGCCCAACAGGCCGACCGTCGCAGCCGGCGCTGGCTCGGCGCGCTTACTGCCGCAGTGCTGCTGCTGCTGGTGCTCAGTCTGTGCACGGGCGACAGCTGGATTTCTCCGCTGCAATGGTTTTCTGCCAGCGGCGATCTGTTCGTCTGGCAGCTGCGCCTGCCGCGCACCCTGGCGGTGCTGCTGGTGGGCGCGGCGCTGGCAGTCTGCGGCGTGGTGATGCAGGCGCTGTTCAACAATCCGCTGGCGGAGCCCGGGCTGCTGGGCGTATCGAACGGCGCCGGCATCGGCCTGGTACTGGCGGTGCTACTGGGTAACGGCGCACTGTGGAGCCTGGCACTGGCAGCGATGGCGGGCGCGCTGCTGATCACGCTGATCCTGCTGCATTTTGCCCATCGTCAGCTGTCGGCCAGCCGTCTGCTGCTGACCGGCGTGGCGCTCGGCATTATCTGTAGCGCCATCATGACGTGGGCGGTGTACTTTAGCACCAGCCTCGATCTGCGCCAGCTGATGTACTGGATGATGGGCGGCTTTAGCGGTATCGACTGGCGCTACGGCTGGATGATGCTGGCGCTGCTGCCGGTGACGCTGGCGCTGCTGGCCAGCGCCCGGACGCTTAATCTGCTGGCGCTGGGGGAGGTGTCGGCGCGTCAGCTCGGCCTGCCACTGCTGCTGTGGCGTAATCTGCTGGTGCTGGCGATGGGCTGGCTGGTGGGCGTCAGCGTGGCGATGGCCGGTGCGATTGGATTTGTCGGACTGGTTATCCCCCATCTGCTGCGCCTCAGCGGCCTGAGCGATCATCGCTACCTGCTGCCGGCCGCGGCGCTGGCGGGCGCGGCGGTACTGCTGGCGGCGGACATTCTGGCACGGCTGGTGCTTACCTCGGCCGAGCTGCCAATTGGGGTGGTCACTGCCACGCTCGGCGCGCCGCTGTTTATCATGTTATTAGTGAAGTCTTCGCGCTAGCTGCGGCTGGCACAGTGCAATCAACAACGGGAATCGACGATGAGCCTTTATCAGACAGAACTGGTTACGCTGGACGGTGAAAAAACCACGCTGGCACAGTATCAGGGCAAGGTGCTGCTGGTGGTTAACGTAGCATCAAAATGCGGCCTGACGCCGCAGTATGAACAGCTGGAGTCGCTGCAGAAGGCCTGGCAGGACAAAGATTTCAGCGTGCTGGGCTTCCCCTGCAATCAGTTTCTTGAGCAGGAACCGGGCAGCAACGAAGAGATCAAAACCTTCTGCAGCACCACGTACGGCGTAACCTTCCCGCTGTTCGACAAAACGGAGGTTAACGGCGAGCAGCGTCATCCGCTGTACCGTCAGCTGGTCGCCGCGCAGCCGGAAGCCGAACGCCCGGCAGGCAGCGGTTTCCTTGAGCGCATGGAGAGCAAAGGCCGCGCGCCGAAAGCGCCGGGCGATATCCTGTGGAATTTCGAAAAGTTCCTCATCAACAAACAGGGTGAGGTGATTGCGCGCTTCTCGCCGGACATGACGCCGGACGATCCGATCATTCTGAAGCGCATTGAGCAGGCACTGGCGGCGTAATGCTGCTGCAGTGCCACGACCTGCGCGTGCCCGGACGGCTGAGCGCGGGGGAGCTGACGCTCTGCCGCGGTGAGCGCGTGCACGTGGTCGGCCCTAACGGCGCCGGGAAGAGCACGCTGCTGACCGCGCTCGCTGGCCTGCTCGACGCCGAAGGGCAGCTGACGCTGGCCGGCCAGCCGCTGCGAAGCTGGTCGGGTGCCGCACTGGCGCAGCAGCGCGCCTGGCTCCCGCAGCAGCAGCCGGCACCTGCGGCACTGCCGGTGTGGCACTATCTGCGGCTGCACAGCCCGCCGGGCGGCGATAACGCGCAGGCGACGCTCACTGACCTGCTGCTGCAGCTTGGCTTGCAGGATAAGCTGACGCGTCCGCTGGCGCAGCTCTCCGGCGGTGAGTGGCAGCGGGTGCGCCTGGCGGCGGTGGTACTGCAGATCCATCCGGCAATTAATCCGCGCGGTGCGTTACTGATTCTGGATGAGCCGCTCACCGCGCTCGACATCGCACAGCAGCGCGCGGTGGATAAGCTGCTGTTGCAGCTCAGCGAGGCCGGCATCGCCATTGTCGCCAGCGGACACGATCTCAACCACAGCCTGCGCCATGCCGACCGCGTCTGGCTGATGCATCAGGGCCGCGTAGTCAGTCAGGGCGGGGCGCGCGAGGTGCTGACCGCCGAGCGGCTGGCACCGCTTTATCAGGCCGAATTCGTGCAGCTGGAGACGCCACAGGGGCCGCTGCTTTATCTTCCCTGACTTGCGCGCCGCGCCGCTTTGTCGCTACAGTGTCAGCCGGACGACGTTTTTAAGGACTATTCTGATGCGGCTGACCCTGTTTCTCCTCGTGTTGCTGCTGGCGGGCTGTAGCCATCATGCGCCGCCGCCCAACGGCCGTCTGTCTGACTCCATCACCGTAATTGCGCAACTCAACGATCAGCTCAGCCGCTGGCGCGGTACACCTTATCGCTATGGCGGGTTAAGCCGCGGTGGCGTGGATTGCTCGGGTTTTGTCTACCTGACCTTTCGTGACCGCTTTGACCTGCAGCTGCCGCGCTCAACGATTGATCAGACTGATATCGGTACGCGCATCGATAAAAGCGATCTGCTGCCCGGCGACCTGGTATTTTTCAAAACCGGCAGCGGCGAAAATGGCCTGCACGTGGGCATCTATGACACCGACAATACCTTCATTCACGCCTCCACCAGTCAGGGCGTGATCCGCTCCTCGCTGGATAATGTTTACTGGCGCAAAGTATTCTGGCAGGCGCGTCGCATCTAATCCGCTTAACCCATTAGTGTTAAAAAAAGGCGTAATAAACAGATGGATTTTGATCCGATTTATTTGTTTTTTTTCTGCCAGATATAACTCTCATTTAAAATGGCACTTTACCGCAATCGGGTTTGCGACTAAAAATAGACGTCAGTGAATTTAATCAGTATGGACATTAACCTGGATCATTTGGCTTAAGTATTATTTGATGCAAAAAAGTCGGTAATTAGACAGAAAACGGCGTCTCTTCTAACGTTTGGTCCTATTGCCTGACCGTTTTCATTGATATACGATGCGCCAATTGCCACTGCATCTGGCTGTAAAAAATGAAAGTCCATTTATCTGCCGACTATCAGTCGGAAACCTGGTTTTATCCTGCCTATTCTCTGGCGGGCCAGCTGACTGCGGTTGAGCTGGTCACCCAGTTTGTTCACGACAGTGCGCCGATTACGCTGCCGCAGGACTTGCTGTTGCCGCAGCTTGACGATGCCCAGCAATTACGTTTGCTGCAGAGCCAGTTAGTGCTGCTGGAAAAGTACCGTGACTTTTTTGAGTTACATCAAATTATCGCGCTGGTTCGTATTGATGAATCTATGGCCACGACGCTATTGGCCAGTGAGTTTCTCTTAAGGAAATTTAAACAACTTCCCTTTATTGTTTTGGATATCAGTGAAACGTTTCCGCAATTATCGGCTGGCAAAAAGCAGCCGCTGTTAGCACGCCTGCAACAGGAATTTCGCTTATCGCTTTCTCAATTTGGGGCAGGAAAAGCACCGGCTACGGCAGTATACGAAAATCTGTTTAGCGTGTTAAAAATGGACAAAGCGTTTATTCAGGCGCTGGCGAAACGTGCCTCATTTACGCCATTTATTCAGACTGTTATCGATAATTTTTCCGCTTACGCCCCGCAAATAATTATTTGTGGCGTTGACGATAATGCCCTGCTGGAGAAAGTCAGTTCCCTGAGCGGCGCACAGCTGCAGGGCAGCCTGTTCCCGGTGGTTAAAGCGGAACGGTTAAGCGATCTCATCTATCCGCACGTCACGCTCACCACGCCTTCACAGCAGTAACCTTTCATCTGTCTTCTCCGTCACCCCGACGGTAGACTACGCTTTATCTTTAAACGCAATGCGGGTGGCGCACCGTTGCGCACCTTCCGGAGTGTCGATGCAATTTATTAATAGCTGGCAGCAGACGTTGCCGGGATTCTACACCGCGCTGGACCCAACGCCGCTTGCTGGCGGGCGGCTGTGTTATCACAATGGCCCGCTGGCGCAGGAGATGGGCCTGGATGCCGCGCTGTTTGCTGGCAAAGGCCATGGCGTGTGGTATGGCGCAGCGTTACTTCCCGGCATGTCGCCGCTGGCGCAGGTCTACAGCGGGCACCAGTTTGGCGTGTGGGCTGGCCAGCTGGGCGACGGACGCGGTCTGCTGCTGGGCGAACAGCAACTGGCCGACGGCCGCAAACGTGACTGGCATCTGAAAGGCGCGGGCCTGACCCCCTATTCACGCATGGGCGATGGCCGCGCGGTGATCCGCTCCAGCGTGCGCGAGTTTCTCGCCTCGGAAGCACTGCACCATCTTGGCATCCCGACCACGCGCGCGCTGGCGCTGGCCATTGGCGACGAACCGGTCCAGCGTGAAACCCGCGAGCGCGGCGCGATGCTGATGCGCATCGCCGACAGCCATCTGCGTTTTGGTCACTTCGAGCATTTCTATTACGGCGGTGAGCCGGAGAAAGTGCGCCAGCTGGCGGACTACGCGATTCATCATCACTGGCCGCAGCTGGAGCAGGAGGCCGATCGCTACCTGTTGTGGTTTACCGATATCGTCAAACGCACCGCCAGCCTGATTGCGCAATGGCAGAGCGTCGGCTTCGCGCATGGCGTGATGAATACCGATAATATGTCGATCCTCGGCCTGACGCTCGATTACGGGCCTTACGGTTTCCTTGATGACTACGATGCGGATTTCATCTGTAATCATAGCGATTATCAGGGGCGCTACGCCTTCAGCAACCAGCCGATGATCGGCTTGTGGAATCTTAACCGCCTGGCGCATGCGCTGTCCGGCTTGCTGAGCACTGAGCAGTTGAAACAGGCGCTCAGCCATTACGAGAGCGAGCTGATGCGGGTGTGGGGCGAGAAAATGCGCGCGAAGCTCGGGCTGCTGACCGCCGATGCGGGGGATAACGCCATTCTCACTGACCTGCTGGCACTGATGACGGCAGAGCACAGCGATTACACCCTGACGTTCCGCCTGCTGAGCGAGACGCAGCAGGCAGAGACGCGTTCACCGCTGCGCGATGAGTTTATCGACCGTGACGCCTTCGACCGCTGGTATCACGGCTATCGCCAGCGCCTGCTGCAGGATGGCGTCAGCGATGCGCAGCGTCAGGCAGTCATGAAAGCGGCTAACCCGGCGCTGGTGTTGCGCAACTATCTGGCCCAGCAGGTGATCGATGAGGTTGAGCAGGGGGAAACGGCGGCGCTGGCCAGATTACATCTGGCGCTGCAGCAGCCGTTTAACGAGGCGGCCATCAGTCCGGAACTGCGCCAGCGGCCGCCGGAGTGGGGAAAAACGCTGGAGGTAAGCTGCTCCAGCTAGCAGGCATCAGAAGCGGCTGTCCACGGCAGCCGCCAGCAGCGCCAGCACCTCCGCGCTATCATCCCAGCCGAGGCACGGATCGGTAATCGACTGGCCGTAGGTCAGCGGCTGGCCGCTCACCACTTTCTGATTCCCCTCCTGCAGGAAACTCTCAATCATCACTCCCGCCACTGCCCGCGAACCGGCCCGGATCTGCGCCGCCACGTCCTGCGCCACATCGCGCTGGCGGCGATGCTGCTTCAGGCAGTTGCCGTGGCTGAAGTCGATCACCAGTTGTTCCGGCAGGTTGAAGTCGCGCAGGTTGGCGGCCGCAGCGGCGACATCTTCAGCGTGATAGTTCGGCTGACGCCCGCCGCGCAGGATCACGTGACCGTGCGGGTTGCCGCTGGTCTGATAAATCGTCATCTGCCCGGTTTTGTCAGGTGACAGGAACATATGGCTGACGCGCGCGGCGCGAATCGCATCAACCGCGATCTGCACGTTGCCGTCGGTGCCATTCTTGAAGCCCACCGGGCAGGAGAGCGCCGAGGCCATTTCACGGTGAATCTGGCTCTCGGTGGTGCGCGCGCCAATCGCGCCCCAGCTGATCAGGTCGGCAATAAACTGGCCGATCACCATATCGAGAAATTCCGTGGCGGTTGGCATGCCGATGGCGTTGATATCCAGCAGCAGCTGGCGCGCGATAGCGATGCCGCGGTTGACGTCGAAGCTGCCATCGAGATCCGGATCGGAAATCAGACCCTTCCAGCCGACCACGGTGCGCGGCTTCTCAAAGTAGGCACGCATCACAATTTCCAGCCGGTCCTTGTGCTGTTCACGCAGCAGATTGAGACGCTCTGCGTACTCCAGCGCGGCCTTCGGATCGTGCAGCGAGCAGGGGCCGATAATCACCAGCAGGCGTGGATCTTCACCGGTCAGGATGCGCGCGATGCGCTGACGCGCGGCGGTAACGTTAGCGGCAATCGCCGCCGAAATGGGGTGTTGTTGCGCCAGCGCGGCCGGCGTCAGCAGCGTGCCGATGCGCGCGGTGCGCAGTTCATCAGTTTTGTTCATTGGGATTCTCAAAAATCTGTTCTTCGCAGCGGTGAAATACCGGGAAGTGATGATGATCACAATAAACCATTAGCCCGTGAATTCAACCAGCTAAATCAAAAGGCTATTCATTACTGACGGCAGCCAGGCTTTACAACCTGGCAGGTGAGGTCAGTACATGCTGCGGCGCAGGCCCATGATGTCGAGGATTTTGGTGGCGATCTCTTCGACAGAGTAATTGGTGCTGTTGAGATAGCGAATCTGATGGGTGCGGAACAGCGCTTCCACTTCACCGACCTCCAGCCGGCACTGACGCATCGACGCATAACGGGTATTTTCAGCGCGCTCCTGACGAATCGCCGCCAGCCGTTCCGGATCGATGGTCAGGCCAAACAGCTTGTGCTGATGGGCGCGCAGCGCAGGCGGCAGCTTTAGGTTATCCATGTCATCAGCGATGAACGGATAGTTAGCCGCGCGGACGCCAAACTGCATCGCCAGGTACAGGCTGGTCGGGGTTTTGCCGCAGCGCGATACCCCCAGCAGAATCACCTGCGCATCTTCCAGCCCGCGCAGCGAAATACCGTCATCGTGCGCCAGGGTGTAATCAATCGCGGCGATACGGGCATCGTATTTGCCTAAGTTACTGGCAGTCAGGCCGTGGGTGCGGTGCGCCACCGGCATCGAGGCCACGCCCAGTTCACTCTGCAGCGGTGCCACCAGCGCCTGCACGATGTCCTGGCAGAAGCCTTCGCTCTCCAGAATGATGTCGCGCACCTCGGGTGTGACAATCGAGAAAAACACCAGCGGGCGCACGCCGCTCTGCTGGTAGAGCGCATTAATCTGGGCTTTCACCGCCTGGGCGCGCTGCACGTTCTCTACGAACGGCAGCGTCACGCTGTTGGTATTCACCGGAAACTGTGACAGCACCGCGTGGCCCAGCACTTCCGCGGTGATGGCGGTGCCGTCAGAGATATAGAATACGCTGCGTTCAGTGCTCATGGTTGACCTCATGCTTTTGTTTACTTTTGCGTAACATTATCGCCTAAAATATTTCATTTTCACTAAGGGTAAAATGAAATATCCATATCTGGCCGGCGAATAATCTATTTTTTACGCTGCGCTGATTACCCATCATAGATGAAATGCCAGGTTATTCAGCGCTAATTTCTCGCTTTTGCCCGCGCGGGCGCAAAATAAAAACGGCAAGCGTTGCGCAACAAAAAACGCGGCTAACCTCATGAAAAAGTGAAAAATATCGTATTGCCAACAGGTTGGCAAAAAATAGCTGCGTTGCGCAACAAGGCGCTTTTCGGGGAGTAATCCGATTTTAACGCTGATTTTCTGCTTTAACGATTCAACACTTAGTCTTTATTAATTGATTGTGCCAGGCTGATTTGGCGAATAGCAAAATGTTCCATGTGCTCCAATCATTTAAAAGGATAATCTCAATGTCCAATCAAGACCAACAGTCGCTAGTGCTCTGGTACAACCAGCTTGGCATGCATGATGTTGATCGGGTAGGGGGCAAGAATGCTTCCCTGGGAGAAATGATTACCAATTTGTCGTCGCTCGGGGTATCCGTGCCAAACGGCTACGCGACGACATCTTACGCTTTTAATCAGTTTCTCGACCAAAGCGGACTGAACCAGCGTATTTATGCATTGCTGGACAACACGGATATTGATGATGTTGCAGCGCTGGCGCAGGCCGGCAAACAGATTCGTCAATGGGTGGTGGATACGCCTTTTCAGCCAGAGCTGGAAGCGGCGATCCGCAGCGCCTATGAACAACTTTCTGCTGATGACGCCGAAGCCTCCTTTGCGGTGCGCTCTTCGGCCACCGCCGAGGATATGCCCGATGCCTCGTTTGCCGGCCAGCAGGAAACGTTCCTGAACGTGCAGGGCTTCGACGCGGTGCTGGTGGCCGTGAAGCACGTATTCGCCTCGCTGTTTAACGATCGCGCCATTTCATACCGCGTGCATCAGGGCTACGACCACCGTGGCGTGGCGCTCTCGGCCGGTGTACAGCGCATGGTACGTTCCGATCTCGCCTCCTCCGGCGTGATGTTCACCATTGATACCGAATCCGGCTTCGACCAGGTGGTGTTTATCACCTCGGCGTTCGGTCTTGGCGAAATGGTGGTGCAGGGCGCGGTCAACCCGGATGAGTTTTACGTGCACAAACCGACGCTGGCCGCTAATCGCCCGGCGATTGTGCGCCGTACCCTGGGCTCGAAGAAGATCCGCATGGTGTATGCCGATTCGCAGGAGCACGGCGAACAGGTGCGCATTGAGGACGTGGAACAGGAACAGCGAGACCGCTTTAGCCTGACCGATGACGAAGTGCAGGCGCTGGCGCGCCAGGCGGTGCTGATTGAGCAGCACTATCAGCGTCCGATGGATATTGAGTGGGCCAAAGATGGCCACACCGGCAAACTGTTCATCGTGCAGGCGCGGCCGGAAACGGTGCGTTCCAACGGACAGGTGATGGAACGCTACAGCCTGCAGGGCAAAGGCAGCGTGCTGGTGGAAGGCCGGGCCATCGGCCATCGCATCGGTGCGGGTGAAGTGAAGGTGATTCACGACATCAGCGAGATGCACCGCATCGAGAAAGGCGATGTGCTGGTCACCGACATGACCGACCCGGACTGGGAACCGATCATGAAGAAGGCGTCGGCGATCGTCACCAACCGTGGCGGCCGGACCTGTCACGCGGCAATCATTGCACGCGAGCTGGGCATTCCGGCGGTGGTGGGCTGTGGTGACGCCACCGAGCACCTGAAGGACGGTCATAAGGTCACGGTGTCATGCGCTGAAGGCGATACCGGCTATGTGTATAACGATCTGCTGGACTTTGAAGTTACCAGTTCGCAGGTTGATACCATGCCGGATCTGCCGCTGAAAATTATGATGAACGTCGGTAACCCGGATCGCGCGTTTGACTTTGCCTGCCTGCCAAATGAAGGCGTTGGGCTGGCACGTCTGGAGTTCATCATTAACCGCATGATTGGCGTGCACCCGAAAGCCCTGCTGGAGTTTGATCAGCAGACACCGGAACTGCAGGCGCAGATTGGTCAGATGATGAAAGGCTTTGACGATCCGGTGGAGTTCTACATCGCGCGCCTGACCGAAGGGATCGCCACGCTGGGCGCGGCATTTGCGCCGAAGCGGGTGATTGTGCGGTTGTCGGATTTCAAAACCAATGAGTATGCCAACCTGGTCGGCGGCGAGCGTTACGAGCCGGAAGAGGAAAACCCGATGCTGGGCTTCCGCGGCGCCGGACGCTACGTGGCGGACAGCTTCCGCGACTGCTTTGCGCTGGAGTGTGAAGCCGTGAAGCGCGTGCGCAACGACATGGGGCTAACCAACGTTGAGATCATGGTGCCGTTTGTACGCACCGTCGATCAGGCCGAGGCTGTGGTGGCCGAGCTGGCGAAGCAGGGCCTGAAACGCGGCGAGAATGGACTGAAGGTGATCATGATGTGTGAGATCCCGTCCAACGCGCTGCTGGCAGAGCAGTTCCTGCAGCACTTTGACGGCTTCTCTATCGGCTCCAACGACATGACGCAGCTGGCGCTGGGGCTGGATCGCGACTCCGGCGTGGTGTCGGCGCTGTTTGATGAGCGCAACGATGCGGTGAAGGCGCTGCTGTCGATGTCGATTCAGGCGGCGAAGAAGCAGGGCAAATACGTCGGCATCTGCGGCCAGGGGCCTTCCGATCATCAGGACTTTGCTGCCTGGCTGATGGAGCAGGGCATCGACAGCCTGTCGCTCAACCCGGATACCGTGGTGGAAACCTGGCTGAGCCTGGCTGAGCTGGACGCGGCCAAAGCGTAATCTGTTATACCTGCCTGGTGCCCGGCAACCGTCGGGCACCTGTCCCTTTTCCCATCCCACTTTTCAAAATATAAGATTGCCATAAACCCAGCGCTGACGGCGTTCGCCGCCGGGCCGCTCTGTTTATCGCTGAATTGCAGGCAAAAAAAAGCCCATCACAGGGGATGGGCAAAGACTACACACAGCAATTCTTCACTTTACTCAGGGGAAAAAGGTTGTTTAAAAATCAGTGGCTTGATTTAAAACATAGTGAACATGTTATTCACCGCCGCCGCTGGCGTCTTTAAGAATCCTCTTATTAGTTTAAAGCTGATAATCTTTCATTACGTTTTATCACCCATCCGGCACAGGAATCAGTGCGAAAAATAATCATTTTATCGGTGCGATCGGGCTTAAACGCTGAAAAGTGCGTTTTTTCTTAAAAATCACTAATGGAAAAAATTATTGTGCCGCGAAATTAAGTGGTACGGATTAATGAGTGTTAACCACGGCTGACTAATGCAAATCGCGCTGGGAGCAGAGAGGGAAAAGCGGATAAGCAAACCGGGCTGAGCGCCCGGTTATGCGCCGGAAGCGCGTTACGGCTGCGGCTCTTCGTGTTCAGCCAGTGCTTCGATGGCCGTTTCCGGATCGTCATCCGGTGCCGGCGCTTCATGCATCCACACCGAAACCAGCCGGTAAGAGACCGCCAGCACGACCGGACCGATAAACAGTCCAATCATACCGAAGGCGATCAGCCCGCCGATGACGCCGGAAAGTATCAGAATCATCGGTAAATCGGCGCCCATGCGAATCAGCATCGGACGCAGCACGTTATCCAGCGTGCCGACCACGCAGCTCCACACCAGCAGCACCGTGCCCCAGGTGGTGTCGCCGCTCCAGTAGAGCCAGATAATTGCCGGCACCAGCACAATCAACGGTCCAAGCTGCACCAGGCAGGTAAGAATCATTAATACGGTCAGTAGCGTGGCATACGGTATGCCGGAAATCGCCAGGCCGATGCCGCCCAGCACGCCCTGCACCAGCGCGGTCACCACCACGCCGAGCGCCACGGCCCGGATCGCCTGACCGGCCAGCAGCACGGCGGCGTCACCGCGCCGTCCGCCCATGCGGTAGGCAAAGTGCCGGATGCCGAGACCAACCTGCTCACCGCGCCAGTACAGCAGCACGCTGAACAGCAGCATCAGGGCAAGGTGCAGCATGAAACGGCCAAAGTGTCCGGCCTGGGCGACAAAGAAGCCGGTGGTGCGGCCAATATAAGGCTGCACCTGGCTCATGATCGCCGCGCCGCCGCCGTCGATCAGTTTATGGTAGCTGGAATAGAGTTTGCGTCCGGCATAGGGAATATCGCGCAGCCAGGCGAGATCCGGCAGCACCAGATGGCGCTGGGTCGCCCAGGCGATGACCGGCGCGCTGTTATCAATCAGGCTGCTGACCAGCAGCGCGATAGGAATAATAAACAGCAGCAACAGCAGAATCGTCATGGCAATCACCGCCAGCGAACGGCGACCCCACAGCAGTTGCTGCAGACGAATCATCAGCGGCCAGGTGGCAATCACCACCATGCTGGCCCAGGCGAAGCCGAGAATGAACGGCTGCACCACCCACAGACAGGCAATGATCATCAGCAAAATAAACATCAGCGAGAACAACATTTGCGGTAGATCCACACCGCGTTGCAGGCTTTTCATCACAACACAGACCTCAGTAATCCTTCAGGAGGGCGCTCCGCGGCGCCTTCACAATGATGATCTATTTCCTGAAAATTAAACAGAAAAAGCAGCGCGACGCGGCCGTTTTCCTGAAAAAACAGCGGGCGGCAAAAAAATGTGATACAACCAAGAGCTGAAAAAAATTAACCACGCAAACGTTTACAACATCCCGGTCACGAAATAATGATCCCACAGATTTCTCAGGCGCCAGGCCTCGTTCAACTGGTGCTAACATTCCTGCAGTCGCTGAAAGAACAAGGTTTTACCGGCGACACCGCGACCAGCTATGCCGACCGCCTCACGCTCTCCACCGATAACAGCATCTATCAGCTCCTGCCCGATGCGGCGCTGTTTCCGCGTTCAACGGCGGACGTGGCGCTGATCGCCCGACTGGCTGGTGAGCCGCGTTTCAACAGCCTGGTGTTTACCCCGCGCGGCGGCGGCACCGGTACTAACGGGCAGTCGCTCAATCAGGGTATTGTGGTCGACATGTCGCGCTACATGAACCGCATCCTTGAGATCAACACCGAGCAGGGCTGGGTGCGGGTAGAAGCCGGCGTGGTGAAGGACCAGCTCAACGCCTGGCTCAGGCCGTACGGCTTTTTCTTCTCTCCGGAGCTGTCGACCAGTAACCGCGCCACGCTGGGCGGCATGATCAATACCGATGCCTCCGGTCAGGGATCGCTGGTGTATGGCAAAACCTCCGATCACGTCGAAGGCCTGCGTGCCGTGCTGCTGGGCGGCGAAATTCTTGATACGCGCGCCATGCCCACCGCGCTGGCGGAACAGCTGGCCACGACGCCGACCGCTGAAGGGCGCATCTACAAAGAAGTGCTTAACCGCTGCCGCGACCAGCGTGAACTGATTCTGGCAAAATTCCCCAAACTGAATCGCTTCCTCACCGGTTATGACCTGCGCCATGTGTTCAGTGATGATTTGCAAACTTTCGACCTGACGCGCCTGTTATGCGGCGCCGAAGGCACGCTGGCCTTTATCACCGAAGCCCGGTTGGATATCACACCCATCCCCAAAGTGCGCCGGCTGGTGAACATTAAGTACGATTCATTCGATTCCGCACTGCGTAATGCGTCTTTTATGGTCGAGGCGCAGGCCCTGTCGGTGGAGACGGTGGATTCGAAAGTGCTGAACCTGGCGCGCGAGGATATTGTCTGGCATTCGGTCAGCGAGCTGATCACCGATGTGCCAGGCAAAGAGATGCTCGGCCTGAATATTGTCGAGTTTGCCGGCGACGATGCGGCGCTGATTGCGCAGCAGGTGGCGACGCTGTGCGCGCGGCTGGATGAGCTGATGGCGCAGCAGCAAGGCGGCGTGATGGGCTATCAGCTGTGTGATGATCTGGCGGGCATTGAGCGCATCTATAACATGCGTAAAAAAGCGGTGGGTCTGCTTGGCAACGCCAAAGGGCGCGCCAAACCGATTCCGTTCGTGGAAGACACCGCCGTGCCGCCGGAGCATCTGGCGGATTACATTGTGGATTTTCGTGCGCTGCTCGACAGCCACGGCCTGAGCTACGGCATGTTTGGTCACGTGGATGCCGGCGTGCTGCACGTGCGTCCGGCGCTGGACATGTGCGATCCGCAGCAGGAGAGGCTGATGAAGCAGATCTCGGACGAAGTGGTGGCGCTTACCGCGCGCTACGGCGGTCTGCTGTGGGGCGAGCACGGCAAAGGCTTCCGCGCCCAGTACAGTCCGGCGTTCTTTGGCGAAACGCTGTTTAATGAGCTGCGTCGCATCAAAGCGGCGTTCGATCCGGATAACCGTCTCAACCCCGGCAAAATCTGTACGCCGCTGGGTAACGACGAACCCATGATGCAGGTCGATGCGGCCACGCGCGGCAGCTGGGATCGCCAGATTCCGCTGACGGTACGCAATGACTGGCGCGGCGCGATGGAGTGTAACGGCAACGGACTGTGCTTCAACTTTGACGTGCGCAGCCCGATGTGCCCGTCGATGAAAATCACCCGCAATCGTATCCATTCGCCAAAAGGACGCGCCACGCTGACGCGTGAGTGGCTGCGCCTGCTGGCGGAGCAGGGCGTTGACCCGCTTGAGCTGGAGCAGGCCTTGCCAGCACAGGGCGCCAGCCTGCGCAGTCTGATTCAGCGCACGCGCAATTCGTGGCATGCGAAGCAGGGCGAATATGACTTCTCGCATGAAGTGAAAGAGGCGATGTCCGGCTGCCTGGCGTGTAAAGCCTGCTCGACGCAGTGCCCGATTAAAATCGATGTGCCGAACTTCCGCTCGCGCTTCCTGCAGCTTTATCACACCCGCTATCTGCGCCCGGTCAGCGACCATCTGGTGGCGTCGGTTGAAAGCTATGCGCCGCTGATGGCGAAAGCACCGCGGGTGTTCAACTTCTTCCTGAAACAGCCGTGGATGCGCGACCTCAGCCAGCGCCACATCGGCATGGTGGATCTGCCGCTGCTCTCCTCGCCGAGCCTGAAGCAGCAGCTGAGCGGCCACCCGGCGATGCGGGTCACGATGGAGCAACTGGAGGCGATGGATGCGGCCCAGCGCGAACAGCACGTGCTGGTGGTGCAGGATCCGTTTACCAGCTATTACGAAGCGCAGCTGGTGACCGATTTCATCCGGCTGATTGAAAAACTCGGCTACCGGCCGGTGCTGCTGCCGTTCTCTCCTAACGGGAAAGCGCAGCACGTGAAAGGTTTTCTGCAGCGCTTTGCCCGCACCGCCGGCAAAACCGCTGAATTCCTCAATCGGGTGGCGCAGCTCGGTGTGCCGATGGTCGGTGTCGATCCGGCTACGGTATTGTGCTATCGCGACGAATATCAGCAGGTGCTGGGCGAGCAGCGCGGCGCGTTCAGTGTGCAGCTGGTGCATGAATGGCTGCACGGCGTGCTGGCCGGGCGCGAGGAGCAGATCGCCAGCGGCGAAGCCTGGTATCTGTTTGCCCACTGCACCGAGGTCACGGCGCTGCCGTCGACGCCCAATCAGTGGCAGGCTATTTTTGCCCGCTTTGGCGCGAAGCTGGAGAACATCAACGTGGGCTGCTGTGGCATGGCCGGCACTTATGGTCACGAGAGTAAAAACCTGGCGAACTCGCTGGGCATTTATGAACTGTCGTGGCATCCGCAACTGCAGAAGCTGCCGCGTCAGCGCTGTCTGGCGACCGGCTTCTCCTGCCGCAGCCAGGTGAAACGCGCCGAGGGCAACGGTATGCGCCATCCGCTACAGGCTTTGCTGGAATTGATGTAAACAAATTGTAGGAGCCGTCACAAAGCTGGATTAGAATATCCAGCCTGCGTGGCGGACGAAATCACTTTGCAGGCGGGTCGCCTGGTCCCAGTCGCCGCTGAGCGCCAGTTGATGACACAAACGGGTCAGCGACAGGCGCGCCAGCTGGTAAGCCTGAATACGGAACAGGCGATCGCGATCGGCATTGCCCATCTCCTGCACTAAGCGGTGGTGCAGCTTGCCCATCGCGTGCAGGTAGCTGTGATCGTCGCCGTTCAGCTGGCAGATTTCGGCCATGTCGAGACAGGTATCGTTAAAACGACGTAATTGTTCAATGGAACAATCGGTGCGGTTGAGCTTTGCCTGAGCCAGATAGAAGTCGACGGTGATATCGCGGACCGAAAACTTATATTCGTCGATTTTGTGTTGTAACCAGGCTGAGACGGAAAGCGTCATGTCGCCACCCAAAGTAGGTTAATGATAATCATTATCATATTAAACCGCGCCAGGAATGCAATTCCCGCCGTGAAATTTTATTGATTTCCTTTGCCTGTTACAAAAATCGGCAATAACAATCTCTTTACATTCAGCAAAGGCGTAACCTATCAATCAGAGCATAAACGTAAAAAGCGAACTGGAAAATTTACGGCTTATGAACAGGTTACGTTCTGACTGCGCGCGCGGGAATGGCGCGCACAAGCTGGTGGGAAGGGACTATGCTTAATAAAGCAGCAGTAAAAAACAGCACGAGATGATTATCCCTGCAAAACAAGAGGTTGAAGTGATATCTGATATCACTACCATAGGGGGATAGCCTGAAAAGGCCCAGACTTACGAGGTAGCACTATGTCATCAGTAAATGCAGCGTCTTTTTCACCTGACGAATTCGTCTGGAAAGGGCTCACGCTGACCGAGTCGGCAGCGAAACAGATTCTCAGCCTGGTGGAACAGGACCCGGAAGTTAAGGGCCTGAAACTGGGTGTGAAACAGTCCGGCTGTGCCGGTTTTGGGTACGTTATGGACCTGGTGAAAGCGCCTGCCGATGACGACCTGCAGTTCGAGCAATATGGCGCAAAACTGTTTGTGCCGCTTCAGGCGATGCCGTTTGTTGACGGTACCGAGCTGGATTATGTCCGCGAAGGCCTGAACCAGATTTTTAAATTCAACAACCCTAAAGCTCAGCACGCCTGCGGGTGCGGTGAAAGCTTTGGCGTCGAGTAAGTGAAATATGTCACGACACAGCGAAGCATCTGACGATGTACAAACCTGGGAAGGCAGCCTGAACTACAAAGAAGGCTTCTTCACCCAGCTGCAAACCGACGAACTGGCACACGGCATCAATGAAGATGTGGTGCGTGCCATTTCGGCCAAACGTAACGAACCCGAGTGGATGCTGGAGTTCCGTCTCAAGGCGTTTCGCGCCTGGCTGGAGATGGAAGAGCCACACTGGCTGAAAGCGCACTACGACAAGCTCGATTATCAGGATTACAGCTACTATTCCGCGCCGTCCTGCGGCAATTGCGATGACAGCTGTGCCTCTGAACCGGGTGCCACCCAGACGTCCGGCAGCGTCGCCTCCAGCGATTACCTGACCAAAGAAGTGGAAGACGCGTTTAACCAGCTGGGCGTGCCGGTGCGTGAAGGCAGAGAAGTGGCGGTGGACGCCATTTTCGACTCGGTGTCCGTGTCGACCACTTATCGTGACAAGCTGGCTGAGCAGGGCATTATTTTCTGCTCCTTCGGTGAAGCGATCCACGATCATCCGGAGCTGGTTCAGAAGTATCTTGGCACCGTGGTGCCGCACAACGATAACTTCTTTGCTGCGCTCAACTCGGCGGTGGCGTCCGACGGTACCTTCGTCTACATCCCGAAAGGCGTGCGTTGCCCGATGGAGCTGTCGACCTATTTCCGCATCAACGCGGCGAAAACCGGCCAGTTCGAACGTACCATTCTGATTGCTGATGAAGACAGCTACGTCAGCTATATCGAAGGCTGTTCAGCGCCGGTGCGCGACACCTACCAGCTGCACGCAGCGGTCGTCGAAGTGATCATCCACAAAAACGCCGAAGTGAAATACTCCACGGTGCAGAACTGGTTCCCGGGCGGAGAAGGCGAGGGCGGTATCCTTAACTTCGTGACCAAGCGTGCGCTGTGTGAAGGCGAGCACAGCAAGATGTCGTGGACGCAGTCCGAGACCGGCTCAGCCATCACCTGGAAATACCCGAGCTGCATCCTGCGCGGTGATTACTCAGTGGGCGAATTCTACTCCGTCGCGCTGACCAGCGGTCGCCAGCAGGCCGATACCGGTACCAAGATGATTCACATTGGTAAAAACACCAAATCGACCATCATCTCGAAAGGTATCTCAGCCGGTAAGAGCCAGAACACCTACCGCGGCCTGGTGAAAATCATGCCGACTGCGACTAACGCGCGTAACTTCACCCAGTGTGACTCGATGCTGATTGGGCCGGACTGCGGTGCGCACACCTTCCCGTATGTGGAAACGCGCAACAACAGCGCGCAGCTTGAGCACGAAGCCACGACGTCGCGCATCGGTGAAGACCAGATGTTCTACTGCCTGCAGCGCGGCATTAGCGAAGAAGATGCGATCTCGATGATCGTCAACGGCTTCTGTAAAGACGTTTTCTCCGAGCTGCCACTGGAATTCGCCGTGGAAGCGCAAAAACTGTTAGCGATCAGCCTTGAGCACAGTGTCGGCTGATGCCACACGCGTTGCCGGAAGCAATGTGAAGGAAAGAGTATGTTAAGCATTAAAGATTTACAGGTTAGCGTTGAAGACAAAGAGATTTTGCGCGGTCTGAACCTTGAGGTTAAGCCGGGCGAAGTGCATGCCATTATGGGCCCGAACGGTTCCGGCAAGAGCACCCTGTCTGCCACGCTGGCCGGTCGTGAAGATTATGAAATCACCGGCGGTTCCGTGACCTTTAAAGGCAAGGACCTGCTGGAGCTGGAGCCGGAAGAGCGTGCCGGTGAAGGCATCTTCATGGCGTTTCAGTACCCGGTCGAGATCCCGGGCGTCAGCAACCAGTTTTTCCTGCAGACCTCAGTCAATGCGGTGCGTAAATACCGTGAGCAGGAAGAGCTGGACCGTTTCGACTTCCAGGACTTCATCGAAGACAAGATCAAGCTGCTGAAGATGCCGGAAGATCTGCTGACCCGTTCCGTCAACGTCGGCTTCTCCGGCGGTGAGAAGAAGCGTAATGACATCCTGCAGATGGCGGCGCTGGAGCCTGAGCTGTGCATCCTCGATGAAACCGACTCCGGTCTGGATATCGATGCGCTGAAAATTGTTGCAGAAGGCGTGAACAGCCTGCGCGACGGCAAGCGCTCATTCATCATCGTAACGCACTACCAGCGCATCCTGGATTACATCAAGCCAGATCACGTGCACGTGCTGTATCAGGGCAAAATCGTGAAGTCTGGCGACTTTACGCTGGTGAAACAGCTGGAGGAGCAAGGCTATGGCTGGCTTACCGACCAGGAGTGATAACGCGCTGCAGCAGTGGCATCACCTGTTTGAGTCACGCGGCGAGCAGCGTTCGCTGCAGGCACAGCAGCACTGGCAGCAATTGATGCGTGTCGGCCTGCCGACGCGCAAGCATGAAAACTGGAAATACACCGCGCTGGACAGCCTGCTGGCACAGCAGTTCGTGCAGGCGGACGCGCCAGGCGTGAGCGCTGAGCAGGTGGCTGCGCTGGCGCTGCCGCTGGACGCGATTTGCCTGGTGTTCGTCGACGGCCGCTTCCAGCCTGAGCTGAGCGCGCGTGACACCGGTCTGTTTGACGTGCAGCACAGCCGTGCCGCTGAGCGACGTCCGTTACCGGCCGCGGTACAGCCGGAGGTGTTCCTGCACCTGACGGAAAGTCTGGCGGAAGAGGTGACCTCGATTCGTCTGCCGCGCGGCAAAGCTGCGGCGCAGCCGCTCTATCTGCTGCACATTACCAGCGGGCAGGCGGATGCGCTCAACACGGTGCATCATCGTCACCATCTGGAGCTGGAGTCCGGCGCGGAAGCGCAGGTGATCGAGCATTACGTGACGCTGAATGGCAGCGCCCACTTCACCGGCGCGCGCTTTACCTTTGCGGTGGGCGACAATGCGCAGCTGAAGCATACCAAGCTGGCGTTTGAAGAGAGCAGCAGCTATCACTTTGCGCACAACGACATCGTGATTGGCCGTGACGCGCAGGTGAGCAGCACCAGCTTCCTGCTGGGTGCCGGTTTGTCGCGTCACAACACCAGCGTGCAGCTGAATGGTGAGAACACCCAGCTGTCGCTGAATAGCCTGGTGCTGCCGGTAGGCAGCGAAGTGGCGGATACGCGCAGCTATCTGGAGCACAACAAAGGCCACTGCCTGAGTCGCCAGCTGCACAAAACCATTTCGCGTGACAAAGGGCGCTCGGTGTTTAACGGCCACATCAAAGTGGCGCAGCACGCGCTGAAAACTGACGGCCAGATGACCAACAACAACCTGTTGCTCGGTCGCCTGGCGGAAGTGGACACCAAGCCGCAGCTGGAAATCTACGCCGATGATGTCAAGTGCAGCCACGGCGCGACTATCGGTCGCATCGACGACGAGCAGATGTTCTACCTGCGCTCGCGCGGCATCGCCGAAGACGCGGCGCAGCAGATGATCATCCATGCTTTCGCCGCTGAACTGACGGAAGCGCTGGAAGATGACGCGCTGCGTCAGGTGGTGCTGCAACGTATTACCGATCGTTTCCCGGGAGTTGAGTCATGAGTTTCGATCTCGAACGAGTCAGAGCGGAGTTTCCGATTCTGAGTCGTGAGGTCAACGGACATCCGCTGGCCTACCTTGACAGCGCGGCCAGCGCACAGCGCCCGCTCGCGGTGATCAACGCGGAAAGTCACTTCTATCAGCACGGCTATGCGGCCGTGCACCGTGGCATTCACTCGCTGAGCGCGCAGGCGACCAGCGACATGGAAAACGTGCGCGCCCAGGCGGCGCGTTTTCTGCATGCCGCGGCAGCCGAAGAGATCATCTTTGTTAAAGGCACCACCGAAGGCATCAATCTGGTGGCTAACAGCTGGGGCGGCAGTCAGCTGCAGCCGGGCGATAACCTGATCGTCACTGAGATGGAGCATCACGCCAACATCGTGCCATGGCAGATGGTGGCGCAGCGCACCGGCGCGGAAATCCGTGTGCTGCCGCTTAACGACAACGGCGAGCTGGCGCTGGAACAACTGGCGGGGCTGATCGACAGCCGTACGCGCCTGCTGGCCGTGACGCACGTTTCCAACGTGCTCGGCACGGTTAACCCGGTGAAAGCCATCGTGGCGCAGGCGAAAGCCGCAGGCGTGGTGACGCTGGTGGACGGTGCTCAGTCTGTGATGCACCACCCCGTTGACGTGCAGGATATCGGCTGCGATTTCTACGTGTTCTCCGGCCATAAAATCTATGGGCCGACCGGGATTGGCGTGCTGTACGCGCGTAAGGCGCTGCAGGAGATCATGCCACCGTGGGAAGGCGGCGGTTCGATGATCGATCAGGTCATGCTGCCCACCGGCACCACCTGGAATGGCGCACCATGGCGCTTTGAGGCCGGCACGCCGAACACCGGCGGCATTATCGGTCTCGGCGCGGCGCTGACGTGGATCAGCGAACTCGGTCTGGAGACGATCCATCAGCGCGAGAGCCAGCTGATGCGTTACGCGCTGGACAAGCTGGCGTCGGTGCCGGACCTGGTTATTTACGGCCCGGCCGAGCGCAGCGGCGTGGTGGCGTTTAACCTCGGTAAGCACCACGCGTTTGACGTTGGCAGCTTCCTCGACCAGTACGGCATTGCCATCCGCACCGGCCACCACTGTGCCATGCCGCTGATGCGTCATTATGCGGTGCCCGCGATGTGTCGCGCCTCTTTCGCGCTCTACAACAGCGAAGAGGAAGCCGATCGCCTGGCGGCTGGCCTGACGCGCATTCATCGTCTGCTGGGCGGTTGAGCAGATTTCAGGAGTTATGCATGGCAAACCTGCCAGAAAAAGAGAAACTGGTGCGCAACTTCAATCGTTGCGCCAACTGGGAAGAGAAGTACCTCTACATCATTGAACTCGGGGCAAAATTACCAGAATCCTCTGAAAGCTTGCATCAGCCGCAGTACGTCATTTCCGGCTGTCAGAGTCAGGTATGGATTCGCATGACCCCACAGGCAGACGGCACCATTGCTTTTGAAGGTGACAGCGATGCCGCCATCGTTAAGGGTTTGATTGCCGTGGTATTTAGCCTGTATCAGGGTCTGAAAGCGCCAGAGATTCTGGCACTGGATGTCGCCCACTGGTTCGGCGAACTGGCCCTGACGCAACACCTCACCCCTTCGCGTTCGCAGGGGCTGGAAGCGATGATTCGCGCGATCCGGCATAACGCACAGTCTCTCAGCTAAGTTACACTCTCCAGACCCCGGCCATGACCGGGGTCTGTTCCATCCGACAAAGAGAAAATTGCATGAAACCTGCGCTTCGTTTAGCCGGTGCATTGCTGTTGTCCTGTTTCGGACTGTCTGCACCTGCGTTTGCTACGGAATACCCCCTGCCAGCCGCTGATAGCCGTTTGATTGGCGAAAACACCCTGACCACCGTCCCGGATGACAAACGGCCGCTGGAGAGCATTGCCGCGCGTTATAAGATAGGCATGCTTGGCATGCTGGAAGCCAACCCGGGCGTCGACCCCTGGCTGCCGAAGGCCGGAACGCAGCTTACCGTGCCGCTGCAGATGCTGCTGCCGGATGCGCCGCGTGAAGGCATCGTGATCAACCTGGCCGAACTGCGTCTCTACTACTATCCCAAAGGGGAAAATCGCGTAGTGGTGTATCCGATCGGCATCGGCCAGTTAGGTGCCGCCACGCCCAGTATGGTGACGAGTATCAGCCAGAAAATCCCTAACCCCACCTGGACGCCCACCGTCAATATCCGCAAACGCTACGCCAAAGAGGGCATCACGCTGCCCGCGATGGTGCCTGCCGGGCCGGATAACCCGATGGGGCTGTTTGCGCTGCGTCTGGCGCGCGGCAGCGGCCAGTATCTGATTCACGGCACCAACGCCGACTTCGGCATCGGGATGCGCGTCAGCTCCGGCTGTATTCGTTTGCGTCCGGACGATATCGAAGCGCTGTTCAACAGCGTGCCGCAGGGTACACGTGTACAGGTGATTAACCAGCCGATCAAATATGCCATCGAACCCGACGGCAAACGCTACATCGAGGTACACCAGCCGCTGTCGCGTAATGAACAGGACGATCCGCAGACCATGCCAATTGCGCTGAGCGCGCCGCTGAAAGCCTTTATAAAGAGTGCGAAGAGCGACAGTGCGCTGATTAAGGCGGCGATTGAACGTCGTTCAGGCATGCCGGTACTGGTGAGCAGTGGGGAACCGGTGAGTGAGGCGACGCCGCTGCCGGCAGTGCTGCAGACGCAGCAGGGGGCAACAGGCGGTGCGCAAGCCACCATCAGTCAGGCGCAGGGCGAAGCCGCTGCGACACCGTGATTCAGGGCCAGCGGACGGCAGAATCCGGACAAAAAAAATGGTGCCACAAGGGCACCATTTTTCAAACCAGAACTCTTACTTACGGTAAGAGTGAGCCTGGTTGTCCAGACGCTGGTTAGCGCGAGCTGCGTCGTCTTTAGCAGCCTGAACGTCAGAACGGATTGCGTTCACGTCGTTGCTCAGCTGGTCAACTTTAGCGTTCAGAGTCTGAACGTCTGAAGACAGCTGGTCGATTTTAGCGTTGCTTGAGCAACCAGCCAGCAGAGTTGAACCCAGGATTACCGCGCCCAGTACCAGTTTAGTACGATTCATTATTTATACCCTCTAGATTGAGTTAATCTCCATGTAGCGTTACAAGTATTACACAAAGCTTTTTAAGTTGAGAATAAATTTTTGATGAGAACATGCTTAAATTTGATCGTTCGCTCAAAGAAGCAGCGTTTCGCAGAACATGATGAAAATATTTAGCGAAAACAGAGAGATTTAATCGGATTAACCTTAATTCTGCGGGATATTGAATAGTTATTATCGATTGGAATTTTCCGCTTTCTGTCTTAGGCGCGGAATAAAAAAAAGCGCCCCGAAAGGCGCTCTTTTAAATAAACATCACCGGCTCGATCAGAGTACGTGCACCGACGCGGTGTTGGTGGTTCCGCTCGGTACCAGCGCACCCGAAACCATCACCACAACATCGCCTTTCTGCGCGTAGCCGCTCTGCAGCGCCATCTCTTTGCCGATGCGGTAGAAATCATCGGTCGAGGCGATTTCGCTCACCAGACGCGTTTCAATCCCTTTACTGAGGATCAGCTGACGCGCGGTGGTCTGGTTAGTGGTCAGGGCCAGAATGGTGGCATCCGGGAAGTATTTACGCACGGATTTAGCTGACTTACCGCCTTCGGTCGCCACCACAATCACCGGCGCTTCCAGTTTCTCAGCGGTCTCAACGGCGCCACGGCACACTGCTTCAGTGATACGCAGCTTGCGCGAATCCTGCAGGGAATCGATGCGCGATTTCATCACGCGATCGGTACGCTCGCAGATGGTCGCCATGATGGTGACCGACTCCAGCGGGTATTTACCCTTGGCGCTCTCACCGGACAGCATCACCGCGTCGGTGCCGTCGAGGATGGCGTTGGCCACGTCGCCGGCTTCAGCACGGGTAGGGCGCGGGTTCTTGATCATGGAATCCAGCATCTGCGTCGCGGTGATTACCACTTTGCGCGCTTTATTACACTTCTTGATCATCATCTTCTGCGCGAAGATCACTTCTTCAACCGGGATTTCCACACCGAGGTCACCACGCGCGACCATGATGCCGTCAGAGGCTTCCAGGATCTCGTCGAAGTTGTTCAGGCCTTCCTGGTTTTCGATCTTGGAGATGATCTGAATGTGCTCACCGCCGTGGGCTTTCAGGTGCTCACGGATTTCCAGCACGTCAGAACGTTTACGGATGAAGGAAGCCGCAACGAAATCCACGCCTTGCTCGCAGCCGAAGATCAGATCACGTTTGTCTTTTTCCGCCAGCGCCGGCAGCTGAATGGACACGCCCGGCAGGTTGACGCCTTTGTTTTCGCCAAGGTCGCCATTGTTCAGCACTTTACACACCACGGTGTTTTCCGTGACTTCGGTGACTTCCATGCCGATCAGACCATCGTCGACCAGCACGGTGTTACCAATTTTCAGGTCTTCGGTGAAACCGGCGTAAGTAACGGCAACGCGCTCGCTGTTACCAATCACTGACTGATCGGTGGTGAAGGTGAAGGTCTGGCCAGCTTTCAGGGACACATCGTTGCCACCGTCCAGTTTCATGGTACGGATTTCCGGGCCTTTGGTGTCCAGCAGAATCGCGGCCTGGCGACCGGTTTTTTCCATGACGGCACGCATGTTGGTGATGCGCTGACCATGTTCGGCATAATCCCCGTGAGAGAAGTTCAGGCGCATGACGTTCATGCCCGCTTCCAGCAGTTGAGTCAGCATCTCTTCGGATTCGGTTTTCGGACCGATAGTACAAACGATCTTGGTCTTTTTCATGTCAGATTTCTGTAAGTTGTGATGGATGATAAAGGTCGGGGTTCGATGCGCCTGGCACCGAAGTAAAAATCTGTTTGGTGTTGGTACGTTTGACACAGAAGTAAGAATAGGTGACGACGGCTAAGCGTGCAGAGAAGTTATGCGCCGGGCGGAGAGACCGTAGCGACGGCGTTGCGCAAATGATGTAAGTGGCTGGCATAGGCACGTTAGCGCTGAAACCTTTCAGGTGGAACAACGCGGCATAGTATAGTCGCTAAGTATGCGAAAACCAATATAAAAGCAGAGGGAGAAAACCGACTCAGATCAAGGAAAGGCGAGTTGCGCAAGGGAGATAACAGCAAAAGTGGTGCGCTCTAATGGACTCGAACCATCGACCCCCACCATGTCAAGGTGGTGCTCTAACCAACTGAGCTAAGAGCGCATTTCAGAAATCTGGTGCGTCCGAGTGGACTCGAACCACCGACCCCCACCATGTCAAGGTGGTGCTCTAACCAACTGAGCTACGGACGCACTTGGTGCGCTCTAATGGACTCGAACCATCGACCCCCACCATGTCAAGGTGGTGCTCTAACCAACTGAGCTAAGAGCGCAACACGCTGTCAGGGCGACAGCGGGGACGAATATTAACGGCAGGCCGTGATGCTGGCAAGCGGAAAAATGATTTTTCCTGACGACTGACCAGCAACTGTGCTATGCGTCGTTTTTTTCGCCATTGCGGGCCAAATAAACGCCCGCTCAGCCACTTAGCGCGCGGCGCGCGCCAGAATCACCTGCGCCGGTAAACGCTGCAGACGGCGGATGCGCCAGATCATCATCACCGCTGCCGACGTCAGACCGACGATAAATCCGCACCAGAAACCGGCCGGCCCCAGCGGTGCCACCACCCAGTCGGTCAGCGCCAGCACGTAACCCACCGGCAGTCCCAGCACCCAGTAGGCGATCAGGGTAATAAAGAAGATCGAGCGCGTGTCCTTATAGCCGCGCAGGATACCGCTGCCGATCACCTGAATCGAATCTGAGAACTGGTAGATGGCCGCCAGCAGCATCAGCTGCGCCGCCAGGGTAATCACTTCCGGATTCGCGGTATAGAGCGCGGCAATATCGTGGCGGAAGGTCACGGTAAACAGCGCGGTTATCGCCGCCATGGTGATACCCACGCCCTGACCGGTCCACGCGGCGATGCGGGCCTGTTCGGCCGAGCCCTGGCCCAGACGGTAGCCGACACGAATGGTGGTGGCGACGCCGAGTGACAGCGGCAGCACAAACATCAGCGAGCTAAAGTTGAGCGCGATCTGATGACCAGCGACTTTCACAATGCCGAGTGGCGACACCAGCAGCGCCACCACGGCAAACAGCGTGACCTCGAAAAACAGCGCCAGCGCGACCGGTAATCCCAGCGTGAACAGGCGCGTCAGGATGGTGCGCGACGGTGGCGACCAGCGGTTATGCATGCGAATATCGCGCATGGCCGGCATGCGCTTCAGCCAGAAGCGCATCACCAGATACATCACCCAGTAAACCGACGCGGTGGCGACGCCACAGCCCACGCCGCCCAGCGCAGGCATACCGAAATGGCCGTAAATAAACACATAGTTCAGCGGAATGTTGGTCAGCAGGCCGAGGAAACCCAGCAGCATCGCCGGCTTGGTCTTCGAAAGCCCTTCACACTGATTACGTGCCACCTGGAAAAACAGGTAGCCCGGTGCGCCCCACAGCAGCGCGTGCAGATAGCCTTCTGCTTTGGCCGCCAGCTGAGGATCAATGTCATGCATGGTGTGAATCAGGTAACCGGCGTTCCACAGCACCACCATAATCAGCAGCGCCACGCCCGCCGCCAGCCAGTAACCCTGGCGCACCTGTTCTGCGATGCGTTCGCGTCGCCCGGATCCGTTGAGTTGCGCAACGGTTGGCGTCAATGCCAGCAGCAGACCATGACCAAACAAAATGGCGGGAAGCCAGATAGAGGTGCCGACAGCAACGGCGGCCATATCCGTGGCGCTCACCGCACCGGCCATTATGGTATCCACAAATCCCATCGCGGTCTGTGCCACCTGAGCAAGAATGACCGGGATCGCGAGGGCCAGCAATTGACGCGCTTCTGTTAAATACTTCTGCACGTATCACCTGCGTAATTTAAGAAGAGAGCGGGGCGGAATCCCCAAAGAATGCGCGACCTAGTGTAGCGGTAGCCCGCACTTCCGCCAAACATTGATCGCATTTGGCTGCGCCATTTGTGTAAAGTTTGCGCGCCGGCAAATTAAACCTTGCGGCGCAAGCTGTGATAAACTGCCACAAACTTCGCAGAGGCTGAAATTATGTTTACCGGAATTGTGCAGGGCACGGCAGAAATTGTCGCCATTGAAGAAAAAGAGTTGTTCCGCACCCACACCGTGCGCTTGCCTGCTGAGCTGCTGCCCGGCCTGGCGCTGGGCGCCTCGGTAGCGCACAACGGGTGCTGCCTGACGGTGACCGCCATTGACGGCGATCGCGTCAGCTTCGATCTCATCAAAGAGACGCTGCGCATCACCAACCTCGGTGAATTACAGGTTGGTGACATCGTGAATATTGAGCGCGCCGCGAAATTCAGCGATGAAATTGGCGGACACCTGATGTCCGGCCATATTATGACCACCGCCGAAATCTGTAAAATTATCCAGTCAGAGAATAACCGCGAAGTGTGGTTTAAATTACAGGACGCTGAGCAGATCAAATATATTCTGCATAAAGGATTCGTCGGCATCGATGGTATCAGCCTGACAGTCGGTGATGTCACCAAAAGTAAGTTCTGCGTGCACCTGATCCCGGAAACGCTGGAGCGCACCACGCTGGGCGCGAAGAAGCTGGGGCACCGGGTCAATATCGAAATCGATCCGCATACCCAGGCGATTGTCGACACCGTCGAACGTGTGCTGGCGCAGCGTGATGCCGCGGCTGCCGCGCTGGTGGCACAAACGCTGCCGGACGCGGAGTAATCGCGAATAAAAAAGGCGCGGTAAGCGCCTTTTGTCCTGGCTCGGAAATCAACGCGCCACGCGCAAACCGCCTTCAGCGCCGCGGCTGAAAACTACCTGCCACAGCTGAATATCCCGCGCGCGAAACGCACCGGCGCAGGCGTTGAGGTAATAGCTGAACATCCGTTTGAAACGCTCGCCATACTTCTCCGCCAGCTGCGGCCATGCCGCCTGAAATCGCTCGTACCAGGCCATCAGCGTGGTGTCATAATCCGCGCCAAAGTTGTGCCAGTCTTCCATGATGAAGTGAGATTCGCTGGCATCGGCAATCTGCCGTACCGACGGTAAACAGCCGTTGGGGAAAATGTATTTATCGATCCACGGGTCGACGTTCATGTCGGTTCTGATCGCCCCAATGGTGTGCAGCAAAAACAGGCCTTCCGGTTTCAGGTTACGATCAACCACATCGAAGTAGGTGGCATAGTTTTTCGGCCCGACGTGTTCGAACATGCCCACCGACACGATGCGGTCAAACTGCTGGTTCAAATCACGGTAATCCTGCAGCAGAATGGTCACATCCAGACCGGCACAGCGCTGCTGCGCCATTTTCTGCTGCTCGGCAGAGATAGTCACGCCATGCACTTTCACCCCGTAATGACGCGCGGCGAATTCCGCCAGTCCGCCCCAGCCGCAGCCGATATCAAGTAGCGTCATGCCCGGCTCAAGCTGCAGCTTGCGGCAGATCATATCCAGCTTGTCCTGCTGTGCCTGCTCCAGCGTTTCCGCGCTTTTCCAGTAGCCGCAGGAGTACTGCATAAACGGATCGAGCATCAGTGAAAACAGGTCGTTGCCAAGATCGTAGTGCTCTTTACCAACAATCCAGGCGCGTTTCTTTGACTGCAGATTGGTGAGGCGCGCCGCAGCGATGCGCAGCGTGTCTTTAAAATGGTGCGGTAACTGCTTATCCAGATGATGTTTCAGCACGCGGTGGAAGAACATATCCAGACGTTCACACTCCCACCAGCCGTCCATGTAGCTTTCACCGAGGCCCAGCGATCCCTCCTGCAGGACTCGTTTGAAAAAATCCGCATGTCTGACCTGAATATCCCAGGGGCGTGTGCCGTTGATGTGAATGTCCGCCCGCTCCAGTAATTCATGGGCGATACGAAACCATTGGTTTTCTTCAAGGCTCACTTCTTCTATACACGATGAACTCATAGCTTCTCCATCACCTTTCCGATTTGAACCTGAGAAAAAGAATAGTCAAATTCCTCAGGCCTGTGAGAGAACTCACGGAAAATCCGTGCGCCAGATAGCCGACGTACTACAGAGGTATGAATCTGAATAGAGATGTCTGCCACAACTCCGGAGGTGAATATCGTGCAGACGCCATCCCAGCGACAGTGTCGCTAAAAAATACGCTCATTATGTTATTGATTTGTTGCAGAAATGCTGACCCACTGAGTATATGCTCACGCAGGTCAGTATTCAATGGCTTATCGTTAGTTTGCTAACGATAATCGTTGCCTTAGCAATTATCTTCGCAGGGGCGGGAAGCGTGAGCAATATCACTTTGTGCGCTGGCGCTGCGCTGCCACAGGAAACCGGCCCAGGCGAGGATCACCGTGGCCACCATGACCAGTGTGGTATGTAACAGCGCCTGCTGCAGACCGGCGGAAACAATCAGGCTGGCGAGGAAGCATAAGCCCAGCTGCAGCAGATTCTGCAGGCCGGCCGCTTTGCCGGTGGCCTGCGGGAACGGGGCGAGGGCGCTGGACACCACAATCGGGTAAATCGCGCCATTGGCCAGCGCCATGCCGCAGAACGGCAGCAGCAGAGCCACCAGCGGCGGCGTAGTCATCAGCGCCACCGCAAACAGACCCAGAATGCTCAGGCTGTAAATCATCAGCAACCACGGCAGCAGCTGCGCACCCTGAAAGCGGTTCAGCAGTGCGCGACAGCCAAATCCGCCCAGCAGGAAGGCGATGGTCTGCGGAATATAGCTCAGGCCAATGTCCGCCGGGCTCAGACCCGCGGCGGCGAGGATAAACGGCGAGCCGGTCAGCCAGGCGAAGAAACTGGCGGAGCAGGCGGCATAAATCAGTACGTTACCGCTGTAAATACGCGTCGCCAGCAGCGTCAGCCAGCCCGGCTGCGGCGTGCTGTCGTGGCGCGCACGCGGCGCGCTGGCCAGTTTCAGCGTGCCGAACAGCAGCACCAGCGTCACCAGCGTGAGCGCGAGGAAAATGGCGCGCCAGTGAAAATGGGCCATCAGCCAGGCCCCCAGCAGCGGTGCCAGCGCCGGTGACAGCGCCACCAGCGGCATAATCGTGGCAAACACTTTGTTGGCTTTGGCCTGCGGATAGCGATCAACCACCAGCGCCTGCCAGCTCACTGCTGCGGCGCACACGCCTGCCGCCTGCACAAAGCGCAGCGCCAGCATCAGCCAGACGTTAGTCACCCACAGCATGGCAAGACAGCTCAGCGCAAACAGGCTCAGGCCCGCCAGCAGAATGGGTTTACGGCCAAAGCGATCCGACAGCACGCCCCACAGCACCTGCGCACAGGCAAAGCCGCCCAGAAACAGGCTCAGGCTGGCGCTGATGGTGCCCGGTGCGGAAGCAAAGTCGCGCTGCATGGCGCCGAAGGCGGGTAAATACATATCGGTGGCCAGAAAGCCGAGCATGCTCAGCACGGCAAGGTAAGGCAGAAATCCTTTGGATGACAGCATGGTTTTTCTCATTCGGCAGGTTGAACGGCGGGGAGTGTAAAAGGGTGCAGCGGGCTTTGTGAAACGCTAATATTTGCAGGGTGCTGTTAAAATTTTTGATGGGAAAACTATGTGGTCGGAATATGCACTTGAGGTGGTGGACGCGGTAGCGCGCACCGGCAGTTTTAGCGCGGCGGCGCAGGAGCTGCACCGCGTGCCCTCTGCCATCAGCTATACCGTGCGCCAGCTGGAAGGCTGGCTGGCGGTACCGCTGTTTGAGCGGCAGCATCGCGAAGTGGTGTTAACGGCAGCAGGCGAGCACTTTGTGCGCGAAGGGCGATCTGTTATCAAAAAAATGCTGGCCACGCGCCGTCAGTGTCAGCAGCTGGCCAACGGCTGGCGCGGTCAGCTCAGTATCGCGGTAGATTGCATCGTCAAACCGCAGCGCACCCGCCAGCTGGTAAAGGATTTTTACCGCCATTTCCCCGATATGGAGCTGATCATCAGCTACGAAGTATTTAACGGCGTGTGGGACGCGCTGGCTGATGGGCGTGTCGATGTGGCGATTGGCGCCACCCAGGCCATTCCGGTCGGCGGCCGCTTCGCTTTTCAGGATATGGGCGCGCTCAACTGGCGCTGCGTGGTGAGTCCGCAGCATGCGCTGGCTCACAGCCCGCAGCTGGACGACGAAACCCTGCGCGCCTGGCCATCGCTGGTGCTGGAAGATACGTCGCGCGCGCTGCCGCGCCGCATGACATGGACGCTGGATAACCAGCGGCGGCTGGTGGTGCCGGAGTGGGAAACCGGGCTGGATTGCCTGCAGGCCGGATTGTGCGTGGGCATGGTGCCGGGGCACCTGGCGCGCCCGCTGCTGGACAGCGGCGCGCTGGTGGAGCTGGCGTTGCCGCAGCCGTTTCCGGACAGCCCATGTTGCGTTAGCTGGGCTGAGCAGCGCGCGTCACCGGCGCTGGCGTGGTTGCTGGAATATCTGGGCGATGCGGAGACGCTGAACCACGAGTGGCTCAGCGAGAAGGCGGCTTAACGGCGGTAATCGCGGAACGGGCCATCGGCCACGGAGCGGCGCTCAATCAGCGTGGGCTGCACTTCAATGGTCTGCGGTTCTTCGCGTTTGCTGGTGATTCGGTCCAGCAGCATCTCCAGTGCCTTTTCCCCCAGCTGCGCTTTCGGCTGGTGCACGGTTGTCAGCGCCGGGGTGAAGTAGCGCGCGTTGCGCACATTGTCGTAGCCAATCACCGAAATATCCTGCGGCACGCGCAGTCCCATCTCGTCGGCCGCGCAAATCGCGCCCATCGCCATGATATCGCCGCCGCAAAACACCGCCGTCGGGCGCTGTTTCTGATTCAGGATCTGCTGCATTGCCTGATAACCTGACTCCGGTTCGAAGTCACCCTGCACAATCCACTCGGGACGGACGCTGATGCCCGCTTCCTGCATCGCCTGCAGAAAACCCGCATGACGACCGCCACCGGTGTTGCGCTCCATCTGGCCAGGGATAGCACCGATATCGCGATGGCCGCGCTCAATCAGGTATCGTCCGGCGAGGTAACCGCCGTGGAACGCATTGTCCTGCACGGTATCGGTAAAGTCCCCGCGCGATTCGCCCCAGTCCATGACCACCATCGGGATATTGCGGTTCTCTTCCAGCATCTGCAGCAGATCGTCGGGATATTCGGAGCACATGACCAGCAGGCCATCGACGCGCTTTTGCGCCATCATCGAAAGATAAGCGCGCTGTTTTTGCAGATCGTTGTGCGCGTTGCCGAGAATCAGCGTGTAACCACGCTCAAAGCAGTGATTCTCCACGGCTTCAATAATTTCGGCGAAGTAGGGCGCTTCGCTGGAGGTCGCCAGCAGGCCCAGCGTCTTGGTGTGATTCACCTTCAGGCTGCGGGCCACCGCGCTCGGTGAGTAGTGCAGCGCTTTAATCGCTTCCCATACGGCGTTACGCGTCTCTTCCGCGACAAAACGCGTTTTGTTGATGACATGCGAAACCGTGGTGGTTGAGACCCCGGCGCGTTTCGCCACATCTTTAATGGTTGCCATGAAAATGGTACTCCTGGGCTTATCGCAACTTACTGATAAGTATATTGTTAAACGTTTGCGTCTGCTAATGGTTTTGCGCCCTGAATATCAGGGCCAATCTGCTTAATCGGGCAGGGAAACATCCTTCAGCAGGCTGTCAATGCAGCATGCGCTAAATCTGTTGCGCAACGAAAGGCGGCGATTCTAGCAAGCCGGGGCGGATAACACGAGATTTTTGCCCATCACTGTGCGAAAATTATTTAACCATGCAAACTGTGTGACTAAGGAGTTGTGATGAGTACCGATTTAAAACTGGCATTGACCACCACCGCCGCTGCTCTGCTGATGATTATTGCCTTTAGCTTTACCGCCATTCTACATTAATAAAAAAGCCGGTGCTGCTGAGCAGCCACCGGCTTTTTTGTTGCGCAACGCTGAGGTTAGCGCACGGTTTTCGGCGTCATCATACGGCGTGCGCCAACGTAATGCTTCTGCCAGTAATCCTCGCCCAGCGCGCTAATCTGAATGTCCTTACCGGTGCGCGGAGACTGAATGAATTTACCATTGCCCAGATAAACCCCGACATGGTCGGCGGTGCCGCGGTTGTTGATGCGGAAGAACACCAGATCGCCTTTCTCCAGCATCTCGCGCTTGATCGGCGCGGCGTCGCGCAGGTGATACATCTCATTGGCGGTGCGGGGAAATTTAAACTTCACCAGATCTTTGTAGGCGTACCACACTAAACCACTGCAGTCGAAACCGGTATGCGGTGAGGTGCCTCCCCACTGATACGGTTTACCCAGCTGGCCCATCAGTTTCGTCATCGCGGTTTCGCGCGCTTTTTGATAGCGCAGGCGGTGGGCTTTGCTCATTTTAATGCCGCTCAGCTGCTGCACTTCATCATCAACGGCAACGTCACGCGATTTTTTCGCCAGCCGCTGATGACCATATTTTTTCGCACTGAGCTTAAGTGAGGATTTGCGCTGGGTGGAGTGCTGAAGTACCGTTTCGCTTTTCTGCTGTTTTTTCAGCCTGAACTTCTGTACCGACGTCAGGCGTGACTTTTTGCTGGTGGTTTTCACCGGGCGTCGTTTGCGACGCTCATCTTCTCGCGCGTTCTTTTTCTCCGCTTTCTGCAAACTGGCATTAACCGGCGCATGCGGAGAAGCCGCCGCCACATTAAAGAACAGTTGGGCAAAAGCCAGTATGAAAAGCGTAATCAGTAAACGCATAGTCCGGTTACAGGTTAAGCCGTCGGCAGGAAGCCAGACCGCGGTAAAGTTAGAAAAATCTGATCGACGATCAGCACCGGGGCAATTCTAATCCACTTTTTTTGCAAAAGGTAAGGTCTTTTTCCATTAATCTGTCACGGTACTGAAAGTGGGGCAAAAATGAGCGATTTCAGCTGCTTAACCCAGCGGAATTATTGCTAATTATTAATTGATTAATGCTTATTAATGATATGAAAATGTTATTCGTGGCGCGCGAACTTAACAAACATGGCGATATGCGCCGGCTAAGGCAAAATCCCGTTTTCAGTCGCGGGGCGAAGTCGCTACAATAAACAAACACGAAGTGAAGGATTAAGGAAGGCAAAAATGAGTACTGTTGAAAAAATTCAGCGCCAGATCGCAGAAAACCCGATCCTGCTGTACATGAAAGGTTCGCCGAAACTGCCAAGCTGCGGTTTCTCTGCGCAGGCGGTACAGGCGCTGTCTGCCTGTGGTGAGCGCTTTGCGTACGTAGACATTCTGCAAAATCCGGATATCCGCGCTGAGTTACCGAAATACGCCAACTGGCCAACTTTCCCGCAGCTGTGGGTGGATGGCGAGCTGGTCGGCGGCTGTGACATCATCGTTGAGATGTTCCAGCGCGGCGAACTGCAACCGCTGATCAAAGAGACCGCTGAGAAGCATAAAGAAGCAGAATAAGAAAAAGGCCGACAGCAGTGTCGGCCTTTTTTTTGGCTGCGGTCTGACGGGCCTCAGGCTGAGGCATCGTCTTCGGCCGGCTCTTCACTCACCGCCAGCGGCCAGCCGCCGAGGCGTTTCCAGCGATTCACCAGTTCGCAAAACAGCGTGGCGGTCTGTTCGGTATCGTACAGTGCCGAGTGCGCCTGAGTGCTGTCAAAATCTATCCCCGCCGCTTTACAGGCCTTCGCCAGTACCGTTTGTCCCAGCACCAGCCCGCTCAGTGCGGCGGTGTCAAAGGTGGCGAACGGGTGGAACGGGTTACGCTTCATGCCGGTGCGCTCTGCCGCCGCCATCAGAAAATTGTGATCAAAGGTGGCATTGTGCGCCACGATAATCGCCCGGTTACAGCCGCTGTCTTTGGTGCCTTTACGCACCATTTTGAAAATGGCGTGCAGCGCCTCATATTCACTCACCGCGCCGCGCAGCGGATTACTGGGGTCGATGCCGGTAAACGCCAGCGCTTCGGGATTGAGAATCGCCCCTTCGAACGGCTCCACGTGGAAATGCAGGGTTTCATCGCGGTGCAGCCAGCCATCCTCATCCATTTTTAACGTGGTGGCGGCGATTTCCAGCAGCGCATCGGTTTGCGCATTAAAACCGGCGGTTTCAACGTCAATCACCACAGGATAAAAACCACGGAAGCGTTGATGGAGAGCGTTTAAGGCGTTCGATTCAGACATCAGGATCTCATTGCAGGAAATGGGGCAGCGCGCATTATGGCAAAAATCGGCGCAGGGTGCAGCAGGAGAGGGAAGTCAGCCCGCAAATTAGCAGGCTGACTAACGGCATTAGTTGCCGAGGCCGTGACCGGCGTGTTTGTTTTCGATCAGCTCGATTTTGTAACCGTCCGGATCTTCCACGAAAGCGATGATGGTGCTGCCGCCTTTGACCGGGCCAGCTTCACGCGTGACGTTACCGCCCGCCTGACGGATACGGTCGCAGGTCGCCGCGACATCATCCACGCCCAGCGCGATGTGGCCGTAGGCATTGCCGAGGTCGTATTTATCCACGCCCCAGTTGTAGGTCAGCTCAATGACCGCCCCTTCGCTCTCTTCGGTGTAACCCACGAAAGCCAGGGTGTATTTGTATTCGGTGTTTTCGCTCTGACGCAGCACGCGCATGCCCAGCACGCGGGTGTAAAAATCGATGGAGCGCTGCAGATCGCCAACGCGTAACATAGTGTGAAGTAAACGCATAACATCCTCTTTTTAAAAGTCATCAGGGAACCCGCTTAGTATAGCGAGGGAATGCCCTGAAGAAAGCACGCGGCCGCACATCCGCTGCGGCCGCGTTTGACTTACAGTGTCGGGTAGTCGGTGTAACCTTCCGCGCCGCCGCCGTAGAAGCTCTCCGGACGCTGCGGGTTAAGCGGTGCATCCTGCTGCAGGCGCGCCACCAGATCCGGGTTGGCGATGAAGTCACGGCCAAAGGCCACCGCGTCAATCAAGCCACGCGCAATCAGATCGTCCGCTTTTTCCACGGTGTAGGCACCGGCACCGATAATCACGCCCGGGAAGGCGGCACGCACTTTCTGGCGGAACTCATCGGTGTAAGGCTTACCGCCCGCCCAGTCAGGCTCAGACAGGTGCAGGTAGGCGAGGCCGCGCTTGCCCAGTTCGCTGATGTACCAAAGTGCCGCTTCTTCTTCATCAGGACCGTTTTCCAGATTCTGGAAGGCGCCGATTGGCGAGATGCGGATACCGATGCGATCGGCTGACCAGTTAGCAATCGCCGCATCGACCACTTCCAGCGCGAAACGGCCGCGCTTCTCAATCGAACCGCCGTATTCATCGGTACGCTGGTTAGAACCCGGTGCGAGGAACTGATGCATCAGATAGCCGTGCGCAGAGTGCAGCTCCAGCAGGTCAAAATCGGCGTCGCGCGCATTGGCTGCCGCCTGGCCGAAGTCTTTAACGATCTGCTGGATTTCTGCCACGCTCAGTTCACGCGGCATGGAGGTATCTTCGCGGTATACGCTGCCGTCGGCGGCGCGCAGCGAGGTGCGGGTGCCAGCGGCGATCGCGGACGGTGCGACCGGCGCTTTGCCATCCGGCTGCACGCTATTATGCGAGATGCGGCCGGTGTGCCACAGCTGAACGGCGCTGTGACCGTGCGCGGCGTGAATGCCTTCGTTAATCATTTTCCACGCAGCAATCTGCTCCGCGGTGTGTAAACCCGGCGCACCGGCGTAGCCTTTCGCCTGGAACGAAACCTGGGTGGCTTCGGTAATGATCAGACCCGCGCTGGCGCGCTGCTGATAATACTCCGCCATCAGCGGGGTAGGAATATCGCCCGGTTCAATGCTGCGCAGACGCGTCAGCGGCGCCATAAATACACGGTTAGGTACGGTAATCGCGCCCACTTTCAGCGGGGTGAACAGCTGTTTACTCGCCATGATGACTCCTGTAATAGACCGGTCGTCTAGAAATTGCCGTTTTTAAAAATCAGCGGTGATTAAGCCACTGTTCGATGGTGTCGAGCGCCAGGCTAATCGGCCCGGGCTCACGTGAAATCTTGCTCTGCAGGCTGGCACCCAGCCACAGCAGATAACAGCGTTGCGCCAGCTGCTGCGGGCTTTGCCCATAGGGCAGCGGCTGTTCGGCTGCGACCTCCGTCAGACAGCGTGCGTAAGCCGCCGTGATGGCCGTAGCACCGCGCTGCAGCGCATCGCGCATCGGCTCTGACAGATCGCACACTTCGCCGGAAAGCTTAACGCCCAGACAGCCGACGATGTGACCCTGCTCAATAAACAGCCGTTCCGCGTAGCGAAAATGCTGCAGTAAGCGTTCGCGTGCAGTAACGCCGGGCTGGGTCAGCTGCTGTTCAACCTGCTGCTGATAGTTGACGAAATAGCGCTCGAGCAGCGCCACACCGAACGCTTCTTTTGAGCGGAAGTAGTGATAAAACGAGCCTTTCGGCACTTCCGCCAGCGCCAGCATTTCGCTCAACCCCATGCCGGTGAAACCGCGCTGCAGGCAGACCTGCTCGCCGGTGGCGAGCAGATGTTCACGGGTTTCGTTGCGTTGCACTGTCTTGTTCATGGCAGGCAGAGTATTAGACCAGTCGGTCTAATGCAATCCTCAGGCACGATTCTGGCACGATTTGATCATATCCAGCTGCGGCTGATACTGCTGCGTCTGGATGTTGAACAGGCCGAGCACCGTGTGGAACAGATTATCCTGCGACACCGCTGTCTCTGCCGCCTGCTGGCGCAGACAGGCCTGATCAATGTGATACGCCGCGGCGTAGCCCGGCGACATCCACAGCAGCAGCGGGATGTGCGTCTGCTGCGACGGCGCAAACAGGTAAGGCGCACCGTGCAGGTACATGCCGTGTTCGCCCAGCGATTCGCCATGGTCGGACAGGTACACCAGCGCCACGTTAAAGCGATCGCTCAGGCCCTTCAGCTTATCGATGGTGCGACTCAGCATATCGTCGGTATACAGCAGCGAGTTATCGTAGGTGTTGACCAGCGCCTGGTGATCGCAATCCTGTATCTGATTGCTGTCGCAGGTGGGCGTAAAGCGCTGGAACGCGGCCGGATAGCGCTTAAAGTAAGCCGGACCGTGGCTGCCCATCTGGTGCAGTACGATGATGCCGTCATTGTGCAGGCTGTCGACATAGTTATCAAAGCGATGCAGTAAAACGTCATCGAGGCAGAAGCCATCGTGGCAGTACTGTGGCAGCTGCCACTGCGTCATATCGGTATGCGGCACGCGGTCGCAGGCACCCTTGCAGCCGCCGTCGTTTTCGCGCCACAGCACGCTGATTCCGGCATGGGCCAGCACATCCAGCACGCCTTCCTGATGATGAGCGAGGTTCGCGTCATAGTGCTCGCGCGGCATATTCGAGAACATGCACGGCACCGAAATGGCGGTTTCCGTGCCGCAGGAGCTGGCGTTGGGATAATAAATCACCTGCTGCTTTTTCAGCTGTGGGTTGGTGTCGCGCGCATAGCCGCCGAGGGAGAAGTTCTCCGCGCGCGCAGTTTCGCCCACCACCAGCACCACCAGCGTCTTTTTCGGCTCGGCGGTGATTAGCGGCCCTTTCTTCGCATCTTCGCCAATCTTCACCAGCGCCTGGCTGCCCTGCAGATAGCGCTGATCGACATAATGGCCGGTGCCGCTGACAATATTGGCAGGGGTGATCATCTTCACCAGTCCTTTGTTATTGCGGATCAGCGAAGCGTAGTCTTTGTAGAACAGCACAGCCATCAGCAGAATCACCAGTACGGCACCGAGCGCACTGGCGAGGCGCTGCAGCAGGTTCCACCACCAGCGCTGGCGATTGCTGATACGGACGCTGCACACCAGCGCCACCGGAAGAATGCCCATCAGCAGCATCCAGATGACATAGTTGCGGCTCATCAGCGCACCGGTTTCCTGGGCATTCGACTCAAACACGTTTTCAATCATGTTGGTGTCGATGACCGTACCAAAGCTGTGCATAAAGTAGTTGGCGGCGGCGCTGGCGAGAATCAGCACAATCAGCAGCGGTTTGCGTATCCACGGCCAGGCCAGCAGCGAGAAGATCAGATAAAACGCCGCAACCAGCACCACTGGCATGCTGGCGGCGAACAGGTAATCATGCACGCGGGTGTAGGGGATAATTTCCCACGCGCGCAGTAAAAACAGGGCATTGAGGACAAAAGCAAAGAACAACGCGGCCAGTAAATTAAAGCTGTTGTCGTGACACTGTAACTTAGAGATCAGTTTCATGGAGACTCATCGGAATAACGGAATATGACAATCGTATGAATTGAAGATGAGGAAAACCTTAACCGCGTCTCCTTACCTGATTGATTCCCTGACTATTGCCACGGTGTCGCAAGCTGGCGTGGTTGTCGCCGTGTACAGTACCAGTAATAACGGTTTATGCCTTGCACTATGTCACTAAGCTGTTATCAATAAGAGTGGATAGGTTCATTGCGGAGGTGATGTGGCTGAGCAATTAGAGTTTTTTCCGGTTCCGAGCCCCTGTCGCGGTATCTGCCAGAGCGATGCGCGCGGCTATTGCCGTGGCTGTCTGCGCAGCCGGGAGGAGCGCTTCAACTGGATGAAATTCAGCGATGCGCAAAAACGCGAGGTGCTGCGCCTGTGTCGCCAGCGCCTGTTGCGCCTGCAGCGTCAGCAAAAAGTGGATGAAAATCCTGATCCACAGCAACCGGAGCTGTTTTAAGAAAACGCGCCGTACGCATTTGGTTATACTCGCGCTTTCGCTATTGCGCAGAAGGGAGTTTAACCATGTTACAACCGCAACCTATTGCCCCGCAGGGACCCGCTTTTTCGCCGCTGATCGCCGGTTACTGGCGGCTGATGGAGTGGGGCATGACGCCGCAGCAGCTGGTGCAGTTTATTGAGCATCATCTGGCATTGGGCATCACCACCGTTGACCACGCCGACATCTATGGCGACTATCGCTGTGAAGCCGCGTTCGGCGAAGCGCTGCGCCTGGCACCGCAGCTGCGTCAGCAACTGCAAATCGTCACCAAGTGCGGCATTGCTACCCGCGCGAAACCGGAACATAAAATCGGTCACTACATCACCGAAGCCAGCCACATCCTGCACAGTGCGGAAAACTCGCTGCGCCACTTTGCCACCGATTATCTCGATCTGCTGTTGATTCACCGTCCGGATCCGTTAATGGATGCGGATGAAATCGCCGACGCCTTCCTGCAGCTGCATCAGAGTGGCAAGGTGCGTTATTTTGGCGTGTCCAACTTTACCGCTGCGCAGTTCACGCTCTTGCAATCCCGTCTGCCGTTTAGCCTGGTCACCAATCAGCTGGAAATCTCACCGCTGGAGCAGTCGGCGCTGCTCGACGGCACGCTCGACCAGTGCCAGCAGACGCGTATGCGCCCGATGGCGTGGTCGTGCCTCGGTGGCGGCCGCCTGTTTAACGATCCGCACTACCAGCCGCTGCGCGATGAGCTGGAACAGGTGCGTCAGGAGATTGGTGCCAGCAATATCGAGCAGGTGGTGTATGCCTGGGTAATGAAGCTGCCCAGTCGTCCGCTGCCGATTATCGGTTCCGGTAAAACGGCGCGCGTCAGCGACGCGGTGAAAGCCTGTGAACTGACGCTGGATCGCCAGCAGTGGTTCCGTATTCGCAAGGCGGCACTCGGCTACGATGTGCCCTGAAGCGTAAATCTGCGTCAAACTACGGCAGCCTGGGCAAAAGCGGTCCAGGCTTAGAGGGAATCTGAACCGTAAGGAGACGTTATGAAAAAAACCATTATGGCCGTGCTGACGCTGGTGTGTGCTGCCGGTGCACACGCGGCGTCAGAAGACGTGACGCTGCATCAGGTGACGGCGCAGGGTATCGGTGAGTCGATCGGTAAGGTGACCATCAGCGAAACCCCGTATGGTCTGCAGTTCGCGCCGGCGCTGAGCGGGCTGAAACCCGGCATTCACGGCTTTCACGTCCACGCCAAAGGCAGCTGTGAGCCCGGCGAATCCGCCGGCAAAACCGTGGCGGCCGGCGCGGCGGGTGGTCACCTCGATCCGCACAACAGCGGCAAGCACCTCGGTCCGTACGCTGACGGTCACCTCGGCGATTTGCCCGCGCTGTATGTCACCGACGACGGTAAAGCCAGCTATCCCGTGGTGGCGCCCCGTCTGAAATCCCTAAGCGAGATCAAAGGCAAAGCGTTGATGGTGCACGTCGGCGGCGATAACCATGCTGACCATCCGCAACCGCTTGGCGGTGGCGGGGCACGTCTGGCCTGCGGCGTGATCTGACCACCGGGCGGCGACGGGCCTGACCCGCCGCCGCCGCGCAGAAAAATTCTGACCCATTTTCCTGCTACTCAGCGGCAACATTCCATCCTATGATGTTGATTCAGGAACGGAACCGCTCAGGGGCAGGCATGAAAACGCGTGGGATTTTGCTGTTGTGTTTAGCGCTGGTGGGCTGCGATCGCCCGAATGATACCCAGCTGCGACTGGAGGCCAGCCGTCAGCTGCAGCGAGATATAGATACCAATCCGCTGCGCGCCAGTTGTGAAAATATTGCCCGCGGCCGCGAATGGCTGACGCAGCATACCCTGCAGCGGCTGCAAGCCAAAGGCTGTCAGAACGTCCTTCGCAGCGCCACCGAAACCAATTTCACTCATACCGAAATCCGCCGTCACAGCATCACCGTGGTGTGCGGCGGCATTCAGGGCACCAGTTTTACCGGCAGCACGCTGGCACGGCGCTTTATCTACTCGTCGGACGAGAAAGCGCTGGTGATCGAGCCGATGTCCGAGCAGGATAAAACCCGCTTTGAAGGGCAGAAGACCCTGCAACAGCTGCACGATGACTTTGATCGGCAGTTTACCCAGTACTGTGAATGATCAATCCGGCACTGCCTGACGCAGCTGCGCCAGCGAACAGCGCAGGCGCCACAAAATACCCGCCAGGGTATTCGCGTCGCTCTCCGGCTGCCCCTGAAGCTGATCAATGGCCTGCTGCAGCGTATCCAGCGCAGTCTGCAGCGAGTCGTGACGCACACCGCGCAAACTCATAATGCGCTGCAAATCCTGCAGACTGCTGTCGCGCAGCTGCGCCAGAGCCGGTGAGCGGGGTTGCCAGACGCGCAGCTGCCAGACAATGTGCGAACAGTTCAGCAGTACCACGCCCCAGCGCAGCAGCCACAGGCGCGCCTGCTCATCACGGCTGTGGCTCAGCTGGCTGATGTAATGATAAATCTGCGATTCAAACCGGCTTTCACTCAGACGCGGCTGGCGACGTAGCTGATCGAGAAAAGCGTGGCGCAGCGCCCGGATATGGCGTCGGCTGCGGCGCGCATCAGAACCCGGCTGTAACACCTGAAACGCCAGCCACGCCAGCAGGACGCCACACACTTTTGCCAGGTTATCGTTAAGGAAGCTCTGGAAATCCCAGTCTGGCGGATTACTTACCGCGATAAACGATCCCATAAACACAATAAATTGGCCCCACAGCGCGGCGCGTTGCTTCTGTTGCAGCTTAAACAGTTGCAGCGTCAGCAGCAGCGGGAACAGCAGCAGCAAAAACTGCCACAGCGCGCTGATTTGCACCATCAGACCAAACTGCAGCACAAAGCTGAACAGCGACAGCCACAGCAGCGTTTTCAGCAGCAGCGACACGCTGCCGCCGGGCGAAGGCGATGACGAGTAGAGCACGCAGGCAATAGCGGTAAGCGTCAGCGCGGCGGCGCCAGCGTCCCACTGGGTCCCGATCCAGAACGCGCAGCCCAGCATGATCACGCTAAACGTGCGCAGCGCACTCCAGCCAGCTTCGGCACTGTCGCTGGCACGTGCCAGTGCTGGCGCGTACGGTGGCTGGAAACGGGTGTCAGCGTCGGCGCGCTCGATCAGGCGAATCCAGCGCTCCACATTCAGCCACACCCAGCAGAAGTAGCGCAGCCGCTGGACAAAAGCACGCTGGCGGAAATCACCGTGCACGTCCGGTGTGATGCTGCGCAGAATCTGCGCCAGCCGGTATTTATCACACTGCGGCTGCGCCAGTTCGTGCAGCAGCTGTTGCATTGCGCTGTACAGCGCCGGCGGCGCGTCGGGCCAGTTAAGCAGCATGCGCCGCAGGCTGGAGAGCACGCTGGTCAGGCGCAACTGCTGATGCAGCACGTAATTAAGCACGTTATTTTGCCGGCGGAAGCGATAGTGGCTCCAGAAGGCCTGAATGCGCAGCAGATTCATGGTGAGGATTTGGCTGATCACCGTTTCGTGGGCGGTGCGCACATTTTCCGTGCTGCTCTGCTGCAACAGCAGCACCGCGTGGTCGAGCAGGCGGGTGTGCATCTGGCGCAGCGATAGCATCAGTGCGCTGCCGTCCGAGGTGCTGGGCAGGATCATCATCATCAGCCCGGCGCAGAGAATCCCGACGATCACTTCGCACACGCGCGCCTGGGTGATGTCCCACAGCTGGCTGACGTCGCTAACGTTAACGCTGCTGAAGGCGATAATCGCGGCGGTGTAACCGGCCAGTGAAAAGGCGTAGGCCACATTGTTCTGAAAATGGCTGGCGACCCAGGTGCAGAGCGCCAGCCAGCCGGCCATGAAAAAGGCAAACAGCCACGGTTCGTTGAGCGTATGACCGGCAATCAGCAGCGCGGCGCTGGCACCGAGCAGGCTGCCGACGATGCGGCCCAGGCTTTTGCTGATGGCGCCGCCGACGGTGGGGAAACTCACCACCGCGGCGGACGTCATGGCCCAGTAAGGCTGATCCAGCTGCAGCGCATACGCCAGGGTGAGCGCCAGACACATCGCGATTGCATTACGTAACGCATAGCGCCACTCGCCGCCGGTTGCCTTTATCCACGGCAGATTGTGCCAGGCCAGCCACTGCAGATTCATGCCGGCCTCAGTGCGCGACAGAGATGGTGCAGGTGGTACCGGCCACCAGCGGCACATTATCCGGTACCGCGTTTAGCCGGATACGCACCGGGACGCGCTGCGCCAGCCTGACCCAGGGCACGTTGGGTTTGATATCAGGCACCAGACCGCCGTCGCTGGCGATGCTTTGATCGTAAATGGCGCGCCCGATGCTCTCCACCTGGCCCTGCAGTCGTGCGCCGTTGCTATACAGCACGATTTGCGCCGCCGCGCCGGGCTGGATATGGCGCAGTTTGGTCTCTTCGAAATAGCCCATCACATAGTAAGAGTGGCTGTCGACCAGCGCGAACAGTGGCGTACCAGCGGTCGCGTAATTGCCGGCACGCAGCGTCAGGTTACTGACCCAGCCGTCGGTCGGTGCCGTCACCGTGGTTTGCTGCAGGTTCCAGCGCGCCTGATCGAGCATCGCCTGTGCGGCTTTCGCTGTGGCGGCCGCCGCATTCGCGTTGAGGCGCGCAGCGTCCATATCTTCAGCGGAGATCACGTTACGCGGCAGGCTGGCACGGCGATCCGCCTCATGCTGCGCTTTGGCGAGGTCGGCCTGCGCCTTCGCCAGCTGGGCCTGCGCATTGGCCAGCGCAATCTGCCACGGCACCGGATCCAGCATCAGCAGCACCTCGCCTTTATGCACGAACTGATTGTCGCGCACGGCCAGCGTGCTGATACGGCCGGAGACCTCGGGCGTCACGTCCACCAGTTCAGCGCGCACTTTGCCATCGCGCGTCCATGGGGCCTGCATGTAGTAGTTCCACATCCACCAGCCTGCGAGCAGCGCCAGGGTAAACACCACAAGGGTAGAAAAGTACTTAAAGGGGTTGAATTTCATGGTGATTTATCCGAGGCTCAGTATCCACAGTGCGCCGCTCACGCACAGAACAAACAGTGAGAGATCCATTAAGGTGGGGTGCCAGACATCGCCGGAGTAGATCCAGCCGCGCAGCAGCGGATGAATCAGCAGCCAGAAAAAGAAGCCCAGCAGCACCGCTTTGAACAGCGGCGGGAAGAACAGTGAGGCACCGAATACCAGATCGGTCAGCGGCGCTGTCGCGGTGAGCGCGAAGATTGACACGTGGCATCATCCTTTTTACCCGGGCACGGTTAAATCAAGTGTAGACAGCGGGCGTGCCGTCTGGCCCGGGATTTGTAATTTGTCCTGTAAACTCGCAGAATAGTGTAAAATCTGGCTTGATAGCTAGCAAGCTAATTATAAGGAGATGAAATGGATACGCCGCTTGGAACAGATCTGTCTCGCCTGGTGCGCATCTGGCGCGCGTTGATCGACCAGCGTCTGAAGCCGCTTGAGTTGACACAAACCCACTGGGTGACGTTGCACAATATTCATCAACTCCCGCCAGAGCAGTCGCAGATTCAGCTGGCGAAAGCCATCGGTATTGAGCAGCCGTCGCTGGTGCGTACGCTGGATCAGCTGGAAGAGAAGGGGCTCATCACCCGCGCCACCTGCGCTAACGATCGCCGCGCCAAGCGCATCAAGCTGACCCGTCAGGCTGAGCCGATCATTGAGCAGGTCGAAAACGTGATCGACGCGACGCGTGACGACATCCTCTCCGGCATCAGCCTCGAAGAGATCAATCAGATGGTGACGCTGATTGCCCGGCTGGAAAAAAACATTCTCGAGTTGCAGAACCGCGAGAAATAAAAAAACCGACGCACTGGCGTCGGTTTTTTTTATCTGCGTGCTTAGCGCGGAGAGACGGTGACCTGGCTGCCGTTGGAAGCCATCACTACGCGCTGGCCGACCGAGTAACGGCTGGCGGACTGCTTCTGCACCACCATAATGGTATTGCCGTCATCCTTACGGATCTCCAGCTCTACGCCGTCAGATTTGTTGAGCGCACCCTGCACGCCCTGACCGGCTACGCCGCCCAGTACCGCACCGCCGGCCGTTGCCAGACTGCGCCCCGCGCCGCCGCCAATGGTATTACCGAGGAAACCACCCAGCACCGCACCACCAATAGCACCGATCACATTACTGTCATCGCCGCCCTGAATTTTTACCGGACGCACGGAGACCAGCGTACCGTATGAGACGCTTTGAACCTGCTTGGCTTCGCTGGCGCTGTAAACATCGCCGGAAAGGGTATCGTTATTAACACAGCCAGCCAGCGTGATACCCGCCAGGGCTACGGCTACGAAACGCTTAATCATGAGAAAGCTCCTTAATGCAAAAAAACGCCATATTCTCGTCCTGTACTGCAACAGTATAAGTCAGAAAATGGTCAATTGACGCGATGTCCGAACAATATGCGGCTGGGCCGAAGCATAGACCACCGCCCATCAACAAAAATTCAATTGCCGGATGAAAATAGTTTGCTGCCGGAATGCGTGTCGCAGCGCAGTTGAAAAGCGGAAATTTATCATAGAATTAGCCCCGGTAATTTGCCAGGCTAAACACAGATGCATTGCAGGCCCGCAAACGGGTAAGGAAGCGCTATGAAATCAGGACGCTATATCGGCGTGATGTCCGGCACCAGCCTGGACGGCGTAGACGTCGTGCTGGCCGCGATCGACCAGCATATGGTGGCGCAACAGGCCAGCTACTGCCATCCCATCCCGCTGGCGCTGCGTCAGCAGGTGCTGGAAATTTGTCAGGGACAGACGCTGACGCTGTCGCAGCTCGGTCAGCTTGATACCCGGCTCGGCCAGCTGTTTGCGGAAGCCGTGCTGACGCTGATGCAGCAGCAGGCGCTGGAGGCCAGCGATATCATGGCGATTGGCTGCCACGGCCAGACGGTGTGGCACGAGCCGCAGTCGGCGGCACCGAATACGCTGCAAATTGGCGACAATAACCAGATTGCTGCCGCGACCGGCGTCACGGTGGTTGGCGATTTTCGCCGCCGCGACATGGCGCTGGGCGGCCAGGGCGCACCGCTGGTACCGGCTTTTCACCAGGCGCTGCTGATGGACAGCGTTGAACGGCGCATGGTGCTGAATATTGGCGGCATCGCCAATCTGTCGCTGCTGATCCCCGGTCAGCCGGTGCGCGGCTTTGATACCGGACCAGGTAATATGCTGATGGATGCGTGGATCTGGCGCCACAAAGGCCTGCCGTTTGATAAAGATGCCGGCTGGGCGCGCAGTGGCCAGGTCGTGCCCGCGCTGCTGGAGCAGATGCTCGGCGATCCGTGGTTTGCGCTGCCGCCACCCAAAAGCACCGGTCGGGAATACTTCAACCTGGGCTGGGTGGAACAGCAGCTGCAGCGCTTCCCGGCGCTGGCCCCGCAGGATGTGCAGGCAACGCTGTGCGAGCTGACCGCGCTGACCATCGCCCATCAGGTACAGCTCAACGATGGCTGCGATCGTCTGCTGGTGTGCGGCGGCGGCAGTCGCAATCCGCTGCTGATGGCGCGGCTGGCCGCGCATCTGTCTGGCACCGAGGTGGGCACCACCGATCAGGCCGGTATCAGCGGAGATGATATGGAGGCGCTGGCCTTTGCCTGGCTGGCGTTCCGCACCCTGTCCGGGCTGCCGGGCAATCTGCCGGCGGTAACCGGCGCGCGCGAAATGAGCGTGCTGGGTGCCATCTATCCCGCCAATCCCCACGCAATACGTTAAGGAGCAAACATGAAAAAGATGATCGTGCTGGCCGGCACCCTGACCTTACTCAGCGGCTGTGGTATCTGGCATAAACCTGCACCCGCGCCAGAGACGTTACATTACCAGTGTGGCACGCTGCCGCTGACGGTCACGCTGGACAACGCGAAGCAGCAGGTAAGCTTTATTCTGGACGGCAAACCACTCACGCTGACCCAGACGGTGTCTGCCTCCGGCGCGCGCTACAGCGATGGGACCTACGTTATCTGGTCAAAAGGCAATGGCGCCTTTGTTGAACGCAACGATAAAATCGTGATTAATGATTGTGAACTGCAGAACGCGGATGCCTCCGCACAGTAAGAGAGAACCGGGATACCAGCATGAGCGACAGTGACAGCTTGCAACAAATTGCCCACCTGCGTCGGGAGTACACGCGCGGCGGGCTGCGGCGCAAAGATTTGCCAGATACTCCTCTGGCGCTGTTTGAGCAGTGGCTGCAGCAGGCGTGCGCCGCGCAGCTGCCCGATCCCACCGCCATGACGGTGGCGACGGTGGATAGCAGCGGCCAGCCCTATCAGCGCATCGTCCTGCTTAAACACTACGATGAGCAGGGCATGGTGTTTTACACCAACCTCGGCAGCCGTAAAGCGCTGCAGCTGGCGGACAATCCGCGTATTTCCCTGCATTTCCCCTGGCACTTCCTTGAGCGTCAGGTAATGGTGCTGGGCGAAGTGGAGAAACTGTCGCCGCTGGAAGTGCTGAAGTACTTCCACAGCCGTCCGCGCGACAGCCAGATTGGCGCCTGGGTATCAAAACAGTCGAGCCGGATTTCCGCGCGCGGCGTGCTCGAGGGCAAATTCCTTGAGCTCAAGCAGAAGTTTCAGCAGGGGGAAGTGCCGCTGCCGAGTTTCTGGGGCGGATTCCGCGTCAGATTCCACACCATGGAGTTCTGGCAGGGCGGCGAACATCGCCTGCATGACCGCTTCCTTTATCAGCGTGATGGCAGCGGCTGGACAATCGACCGTTTAGCACCGTAAAACTGCGTTTTATCCCCTTTCAGCGCTGGCGCACGGCTCGTCAGCGCTTTATGCTATAGCCCTCATTTTTTTCGTATCCGCACGTCAGCGGACAGCTGTGTACCAGCATAGGTGCAGTCTGATCAATTTGGAGTCAGTGATGACCAGCAGTAACCTGATACAACAATTGCAAGAGAGAGGCTTAGTAGCCCAGGTAACGGACGAGGAAGCGTTAGCAGAGCGGCTGGCGCAAGGGCCAATTGCACTCTATTGCGGCTTTGATCCCACCGCTGATAGCTTGCACTTGGGCCATCTGGTGCCGCTGCTGTGCCTGAAACGTTTCCAGGATGCCGGCCACAAGCCGGTGGCCCTGGTCGGCGGTGCCACCGGCCTGATTGGCGATCCCAGCTTTAAAGCGGCCGAACGTAAACTCAACACCACGGAAACCGTCAACGAGTGGGTAGAGAAGATCCGCAAACAGGTTGCGCCTTTCCTCGATTTTGACTGCGGCGACAACAGCGCCATCGCGGCCAACAACTATGACTGGTTTGGCGGCATGAACGTGCTGACCTTCCTGCGCGATATCGGTAAGCACTTCTCGGTCAACCAGATGATCAACCGTGAAGCGGTGAAAATGCGCCTGAACCGTGAAGATCAGGGCATCTCCTACACCGAGTTTTCCTACAACCTGCTGCAGGGTTACGACTTTGCCGAACTGAACAAGCGCTACGACGTGGTGCTGCAGATTGGCGGCTCCGACCAGTGGGGGAACATCACCTCCGGCATCGATCTGACGCGTCGTCTGCATCAGCAGCAGGCGTGGGGACTGACTGTGCCGCTGATCACCAAGTCGGACGGCACCAAATTTGGTAAAACCGAAGGTGGCGCAGTATGGCTGGATGCGAAGAAAACCAGTCCATACAAGTTCTACCAGTTCTGGATCAACACCGCCGACGCGGACGTCTATCGCTTCCTGAAGTTCTTCACCTTCATGAGCATTGAAGAGATCAATGCGCTGGAAGAAGAAGACAAAACCAGTGGCAAAGCGCCGCGCGCGCAGTATGTGCTGGCAGAGCAGGTGACGCGTCTGGTGCACGGCGAAAGCGGGCTGAGCGCGGCGAAGCGCATCACCGACAGCCTGTTCTCCGGCAGTCTGAGCGACATGACCGAAGCGGACTTTGAGCAGCTGGCGCAGGATGGCATGCCGACCATTAGCCTGAAGGCGGACGACGATCTGCAACAGGCGCTGGTGGCGGCGGAACTGGTGCCGTCACGCGGCCAGGCGCGCACCATGATTGGCTCCAACGCGGTGTCTGTCAACGGTGAGAAACAGTCTGATGCCGAGTATCGTTTCAGCGACAGCGACAAACTGTTTGGTCGTTACACGCTGCTGCGTCGCGGCAAAAAACACTACTGCCTGATTAGCTGGCAGTAAGGTGCAAGGGCCGGTCTCCGGCCCTTTTTTATGGCAAGCAGTACAGGGCAATAATGAAAAATATCCTCGCAATCCAGTCTCACGTGGTTTATGGCCACGCCGGTAACAGCGCGGCTGAATTCCCGATGCGACGCATGGGCGCCAACGTCTGGCCGTTAAACACCGTGCAGTTTTCCAATCACACCCAGTATGGTCACTGGACCGGCACCGTGATGCCCGCCACCCATCTGACCGATATCGTCAGCGGGATCGCCGCCATCGATCGTCTGAAAACCTGCGATGCGGTGCTGAGCGGCTATCTCGGCTCGGCGGAGCAGGGCGAACAGATCCTGGAAATCGTGCGTATGGTGAAGGCGGCGAATCCTGACGCCTGGTATTTCTGTGACCCGGTGATGGGCCATCCGGAAAAAGGCTGCATCGTTGCGCCCGGCGTAGCGGAGTTTCACTGCAAGCAGGCGATGCCGGCCAGCGATCTTATCGCGCCGAACCTGCTGGAGCTGGAGATGCTCAGTGGCCAGACGGTTGCAAACGTGGAGCAGGCGGTGGTAGCCGCTCGCGCATTGATTGCGCAGGGGCCGCGCGTGGTGCTGGTGAAACACCTGGCGCGCGCCGGACGCCGTAGCGATCGCTTCGAAATGCTGCTGGTCACCGCCGATCAGTGCTGGCACATCAGCCGTCCGCTGGTGGATTTTGGTGTGCGTCAGCCGGTGGGGGTTGGCGATCTGACCAGTGGCCTGTTGCTGGTTGACCTGCTGCACGGCAAATCGCTGCAGGATGCGCTGGAACATGTCACGGCGGCGGTGTATGAAGTGATGCTGAAAACCCACGAAATGGGCGAGTATGAACTGCAACTGGTGGCGGCGCAGGATGCGATTGCGCAACCCACGCAGCACTTTGCGGCAGAACAGCTGTAATCGCTACTAAGCCACAGGCCGGCCAGCACGCCGGCCTGTGGCGTCAGACCAGACCTTCAGCCTTCAGTGCGGCCTGAACCGCCGGCCGCGCGGCCACCCGCGCAAACCATGCCTCCAGCGCGCTCAAACCTTCCAGATTCAGTTTGATGGCTTTTGCCCAGCGCGTAACCACAAACAGATAGACATCGGCGACGGTAAAGCGTAACCCCATCAGCCACTGTTTATCCTGCAGCGCGTCGTTAACGCGCTGAAATTTTTGCTCCAGCTGTGCACGCACTATGGCTTTGTACTCTTCCGGCGTATCCGGACGGAACAGCGGGGAAAAGGTTTTGTGCAATTCGCTGCTGATGTAGCTCAGCCACTCCAGCGTGTGGTAGCGCGTCAGGCTGCCGGTCGGTGCCAGCAGGTTGCGATCCGGCTTGAGATCCGCCAGATACTGCACAATCGCCACGCCTTCCGTCAGTATGCTGCCGTCATCAAACTGCAGCGCGGGAACCTGTCCTTTGGGGTTTATCTGCCAGTAATCTTCTCCGCGCTCGGTGACTTTCTTCTGCAGATCGACATTGACCTGCGTAAAATCCAGCCCGCATTCGCGCGCAACGATATGCGGCGAGAGCGAACAGGCACCGGGCTTACAATAGAGTTTCATCATGGCCTCTCCTGATGAGTTGTTGTGATGACAGCAGCATAAAACTGCCAGAAATTTTTACCAGTGACAGCGATCAGGAATTGCGGGCGGGCGCGGGAAATTCAGCGGCCGCCTGCAGTCGCGGCGGCAGTGCCGTGAGCGCGAAATCCCAGAAACAGCGTACCTTGGGCGCCATGTTTTTCACACGCTGCGCCACCAGATGCACCGGCAGCGGTGCCGGCTCCCACTCGCTCAGCAGGCGGATCAGCGTGCCAGCCTGCAGTTCATCTATCACCTGATAAGACAACAGACGGCCAATGCCCTGGCCACTGCGCAATGCATCCAGCTGGCTGGCGATGTCATTGACGCGCAGACGTGGGGTGATACGCACGCGCAGGTCGTGCGCGAAGCGCCACTCACGGGTATGGCGCACGCCAGCCACCAGCGCATGCATGCTGAGCTCAGCCGGATGGGCCGGTATTCCGGCGTGGCGAAGGTAGTCCGGGCTGGCGACCAGCATCGAGCGTACGCTGCCGACGTTGCGCGCCACCATCGACGAATCCTGCAGCTCGCCAATGCGCACCGCAATATCCAGCCCGTTTTCAATCAGGTCCTGATAGCTGTCGCTTAGAATCAGTTCGATTTGCATTTCCGGATGCTGTTGCAGAAAGGCATTGACCAGCGGCATCACGTGGCGACGGCCACACATCACCGGGGCGGTAATGCGCAGCAGGCCGTGCAGTCCGCTGTGGTGGGCGCTGTCGAGCGCGCTCTGGTAATCGTTAAGCAAGCGCTGCGCCTGCTCAAACAGCTGCCAGCCGCTCTCGGTGGGAGCCAGCTGGCGCGTGGTGCGCTCAATCAGGGTGGTGCCAAAACGTGCTTCCAGCGCATTCAGCGTGCGGGTAATGACCGGCGGCGAACGCTGCAATACGCGCGCCGCGCCAGCCAGGCTGCCCTGCTGAATCACCGCAACAAACACCTGCAGCTCGTCAAATCTGTCCATGAGCCATTCCCGATCTCAGCCGTGCAAGGCGAGCATAAAAAGCGTGTTGCTTAAACTACAGCGGAAAGCGGGGGTTGTGAAGGGGGATAAAAAAAGCCGGGCTTAGCCCGGCTCAGAAACGATTACTGGTTAGCGCTAGCGCGCTTCAGTTCTGCCTGCGCATCATCCTGCGTCATGCGGTTGAGCAGCGGGGCGGTAATCAGCATCAGCAGCGCGATTACGCCAGTGGCGATACCAATCTGCTGGAACACCTGGCTATACACGGCCAGTGAGGCGTGAGGATCGGTGACGTTTTCCGGCACCGCCATCAGGTTCGCTACCTTACCGGCAATCATCGCGGCACCGGCGGTGGTGAGGAACCAGGAGCCCATAATAAAGCCCATCAGACGTTGCGGCACCAGCTGCGCCACCATCGCCAGGCCGAGACCGGAGATCATCAGCTCACCGATACTTTGCAGCGCATAGCTCAGAATCAGCCAGTTCACCGAAACGATACCCGCCTGGTTCGCGAATTTCGCGCCAAACGGCAGCACCAGGAACGCTGCAGAGCACAGCACCATGCCAATGGCAAACTTGTGCGGCATCGGCAGCTTATCGCCAAGCTTGTTATAGACTGCCGCCAGAATCGGGCTGGCCACCATGATCCAGAACGGATTGAGCGCCTGGAACTGTTCCGGCTCAAAGGTGATACCGAGAATCGCGTGCTCGACGTTACGGATGGCGAAGAAGTTCAGCGAGGTTGGCATCTGCATGTACAGCACGAAGAACACAATGGCTTCGACCATCAGCAGGAATGCAACAATCATTTTGCGGCGTGCCGCACCGTGCAGCGCAAAGGCTTCTTTGGCAAACACCAGCACGATACCGATCGCGATCACGCCCAGCGTCATGCGGGCAATGCTCTGATGATGCAGCAGCCAGGTGGCCAGCGCGATCAGCGCAACCACGCCGACAAGGGTCATCAGCAGCTTACCGACCTGCAGCGGCGCAAAGTCTGGTTTAGAGCCGTAATTCTTCACCAGGCGCTGGCAGAACAGGAAGTTCAGCAGGGTGATCACCAGGCCCACCACCGACAGCGAAAACGCCGCGCCCCAGCCATATTTGGCCGCCAGCCACGGAGTCAGCATCATGGAGAACAGCGAACCGATGTTGATCGACATGTAGAACATGGTGAAGGCACCGTCGATGCGCGGATCGTCTTTCTCGTAGCAGGTCGACAGCAGTGAAGAAGGGTTAGCCTTGAACAGCCCGCTACCCACGGCAATAGTCGCCATGCCGACATACACCATGGTGGTGTCATGACCGGAGAAGGCAATCATCGCATAGCCCAGCGCCAGCACAATGACGCCGAGAATAATCACGCGTTTGGTGCCGAGCACTTTGTCGCCCAGCCAGCCGCCAATGGCCACCAGGCCGTAAACCAGTGCGCTGAACGAGGTGAACAGGGTGATGGAGTCCGCTTCGGACATCCCCAGCTGTTTCACCAGATAGACCGCCATGATGGCTTGCAGACCGTAGTAGCCAAAACGCTCCCACAGTTCGATGGAGAAGATCAAATAGAACGCTTTCGGCTGACGGAAGGCGTTAAGGCTTACCGCCTCATCAGTGTGTTTGTTTGCAGTTGACACGTATACCTCAGTTTATACATCGCCTGTTTTACAACAGGAATTAAGTCTGCGTCGGGCTGGGTAATCCCGCGCAACATTGTTATTAGAAAGGAAAAACGGCGCCTAATTTGGCTGAATCAGGCCAACAGGGCAAGCATTTTCTGCACGCTGAAATACTTGTTACAGGCAGGGTTATAACCAGGATAATAACTTGTAAATCAGTGTTAAATATCACTGCGTGACATTATAGCAGGATAATTGTTCTTGTTGCAGATCGGTTGATGGATTTTCCTGAGATAAACTGCTTTTCCTGCTCCGGGCAGGACATAATATTATCCAGCCCATTCAGATGGATGAATCCCCTGATTTTTGCCGAAGAAGTAAGCGCAATTGTCTGATTGTTGAGCACAATAAGCGGCTGACAGTTCGCCGCAGGCTAATTTGTTGATCCTGCGCACAAAATTATCAATTAATTAGAAATGTAAAAAAAGAAAACGATTGCTGCTCTCCCGTTTGCCGACAATTTCACCACTTAATCGCGGCTTTCATTGTATAAGCTCTGCAACGTCCCCGGCGGCAGTGACCTGTTGCGCCAGGCAGGGGGAGGAGGGATAGCCGATCGCCAGCCCTTAGACAGCCTGAATAAATTGCTGTAACCTCGTTTTTTCCCTGCAAGGAACTCATCATGAAGCAGTCCGTTCGTGTCGCTCTCGTGGGCGATTACCGTGCCAGTGCTGTCGCGCACCAGGCTATTCCTCCCGCTGTTCAGCTTGCCGCAACCTCTCTCTCACTTAACGTAACCGCCGACTGGATCGCGACGCCGGAAATCGATCTGCCGCGTCTGCACGAATATGATGCCGTCTGGGTGGTGCCTGGCAGTCCCTTCCTGAATGATGCCGGCGTGTTCGACGTCATTCGCTGGGCGCGCGAAAGCGGTAAACCCTTTTTAGGCTCGTGCGCCGGCTTTCAGTATGCGGTGGTGGAGTACGCGCGCAACGTGCTGGGCTGGGAGGATGCTGGCCACGCCGAGACCGACCCTGACGCGCGTTGGGTGATTGCGCCACTGGCCTGCTCGCTGGTTGAGCAGCGCGGTGAGGTCACGTTTGAGCCGGGTTCGCGTATTGCTCAGGCCTACGGCGCGCTGCAGAGTAACGAAGGCTATCACTGCAACTTTGGCGTTAACGCTGAGTTCAGCGAGGCGCTGGCCACGCGCAATCTGCGTATTACCTCATGGGATCTGGAGGGGGATGTGCGCGGGGTAGAGCTGACCGATCATCCGTTCTTTGTCGCCACGCTGTTCCAGTCTGAACGCGCCGCGTTACAAAACCGGCTGTCACCGCTGGTCGTGGCGTGGCTGCAGGCGGCGCAATAACGGTTAATAAGCGATCTACGGCGCGCAGGGTCGCGCCGTTACCGATCAGTCGGTCTTTTCCGTGAACTCACACAAATCTTCAATCAGGCAGGAGCCGCAGCGCGGTTTACGCGCCACGCAGGTGTAGCGACCGTGCAGAATCAGCCAGTGATGGCAGTCAACCTTAAAGTCGGCCGGCACCACTTTGAGCAGCTTCTGCTCCACTTCCTCAACGTTTTTACCCGGCGCAAAACGGGTGCGATTGCTGACGCGGAAAATGTGGGTATCCACGGCAATGGTGGGCCAGCCAAAGGCGGTATTGAGCACCACGTTGGCGGTTTTGCGCCCGACGCCGGGCAGGGCTTCCAGTGCCGCGCGGTCTTCCGGCACCACACCGCCGTGCTGCTCCAGCAGGATGCGGCAGGTTTTGATGACGTTTTCCGCTTTGCTGTTAAACAGGCCAATGGTCTTGATGTACTCTTTAACGCCTTCCACGCCGAGCGCCAGCATTGCCGCTGGCGTATTGGCCACCGGATAGAGTCGGGCGGTGGCTTTATTGACGCTGACATCGGTTGCCTGTGCCGACAACAGCACAGCGATCAGCAGCTCAAACGGTGAGCTGAAATTCAGTTCGGTGGTCGGATGGGGATTGGCGTCACGCAGTCGCGTGAGGATCTGCAGGCGTTTATCCTTATTCACACAGCCTTCCCGGTTTCGCCCTGCGGCGCGGCAGCAGCAGCGTCCAGCTGACGTGCGGCGCGCTGCTTCATTTTCTGATCGATCAGGTATTTGCCGGCCAGCAGCATACCGAGGCCGATAAACGCACCCGGCGGCAGCATCGCCAGCAGCATCGGTGAATCAAAATGCACCACTTCAATGCGCAGCGCTTTAGCCCACGGCCCCAGCAGCTGGTCAGCGCCATTGAACAGCGTGCCGTTACCAATCAGTTCACGAATCGAACCCAGCGTCACCATTGCGCAGGTAGCGCCCATGCCGATGGCAAAGCCATCCAGCGCGGAGAGGGGGATGCTGCTTTTCGATGCCACCGCTTCCGCACGTCCCACCACAATGCAGTTGGTGACGATCAGCGGGATAAAGATGCCCAGCGACTGATACAGGCCATAGGCATAGGCGTTGATCAGCATCTGCACGCAGCTCACCACCGAGGCGATGATCATCACGTAGATCGGAATACGAATTTCACCCGGCACCCAGCGGCGCGAAGCGGAAATCGCACTGTTGGTGATGGTCAGTACCAGCGTGGTCGCCAGTCCAAGGCCCAGTGCGTTAGTGGCGGTTGAAGTCACCGCCAGCAGCGGACAGAGCCCCAGCAGCTGCACCAGCGCCGAGTTGTTCTTCCACAGTCCGCCAATCAGTAAATTTTTCGCTTCACTCATGGTGCATCTCCACATTCAGGCAGCGAAGCGAGCTTCGCTGGCAGCGTTTCAATCAGCAGCGCCGTGCGTTTGGTGGCGTTGACCACCGCGCGCGGCGTGATGGTCGCGCCGGTAAACTGGTCAAATTCGCCACCGTCTTTTTTCACGGCAAAGGCTTTATCGTCGGCACCGTGCACCACTTTGCCGTTAAAACTGTTGATCCAGTCGGAAATTCGCAGCTCGATTTTATCACCCAGACCCGGCGTCTCATGATGTTCAATTACGCGTACGCCCAGCACTTTGCCGTGGAAATCGGCGCCGACCAGCATCTGTATCGCGCCAGAATAGCCGTCAGGGGCGGTGGTCTCAAGTGCGGCGGCCACCGGTTGATCCCCTTTGCGCGCCACATACAGATGATGCGGTTTGTCGTTGCCGAGCGCGCGGGCATCGGTCACCAGCAGACACTCCTGCTGAATATTGTTGTCGTACAAATCGGTGGGCACCACCTGGTCGAGCAGGTTTTTCTGCTGCAGCGCAGTCTGGTGATCGACCGTCGGTTTGGTGACGTAGTTGACCACCGCCGTCACGCCGGTGGTGATCACGGCAAACATGCCCAGCGTGAACGCGTTTTTACGAATGGTTTCGATCATCATCAATCCCTGCGATGTCCATACACGCGCGGCTGCGTGTAGTAGTCAATCAGCGGCACGCAGATGTTGGCGAGCAGCACCGCGAAGGCGACGCCATCCGGATAGCCACCGAAGCTGCGAATCAGCCACACCAGCAGGCCAATCAGCGCACCGTAAATCAGCCGGCCACGGTTGGTGGTGGACGCGGTGACCGGATCGGTGGCAATAAAGAACGCACCGAGCATGGTCGCCCCGGAGAACAGATGCACCAGCGGCGAGTTCAGCGACTGCGGCGCGAACAGCCAGCCGAGCGTGGCGCACAGCGCCAGCGACAGCAGGAAGCTGAACGGGATATGCCAGCGAATGGCGTTCTTCGCCAGCAGCAGCATGCCGCCGAGCAGATAGCCGAGATTGACCCACTGCCAGCCGAGGCCGGCCAGTACGCCGCCGTAAATCGGCTGGGCCAGCAGCTGTTCGGCGCTGTGTCCGGCGCGCAGGCCGGTTTTAAAGGTATCGAGCGGCGTGGCCTGGCTCACGCCATCCACTCCCAGCTGCAACTGCTGCATGGTTTCACCGGCCAGCGTGTGGCCGGTAAAAATCATACTGAGTGAGTCCATCAGGCCAGGTTTAATGGCCTGCAGCACATCCGGCGGCAGCCAGCTGGTCATCTGCACCGGGAAGGAGATCAGCAGTACCACATAACCGACCATGGCCGGATTGAACGGATTCTGGCCGAGGCCGCCGTACAGTTGCTTGGCGATAACCACGGCAAATACGGTACCGAGCACCACCAGCCACCACGGTGCCAGCGGCGGCAGGCTGATGCCCAGCAGCAGCGCCGTCAGCAGGGCAGAGTTATCCGCCAGCGTCGGCACTACCGGCGCGTGACGCAGGCGCAGAATTACGCCTTCAGTGATCCATGCGGTAGCGACCGCCAGCAGCACCTGAATCAGGAAGCCGATGCCGAAGAAATACCACTGTGCCGCCATGCCGGGCAGCGCGGCCAGCACCACCAGCAGCATGATGTTGCCGGTGCTGCGGCGGTTATGGGTATAAGGCGAACTTGCAATACGAAAAGCCATTTAGTCCTCAGTCGTCGAAGGCTGCTGCTGCGCTTTACGCGCTTTGGCACGGGCGACCGCTGCGGCAATCGCCGCTTTGCGTGGGTCGGCGGAGTCAGGAGAGGCAGCGGCCTCCACTTCAGGGGATGCGGCGGGCGCGTCGGCTGTCTGCTGCGCTGCGGCCGCGGCTTTCTTCGCTTTGGCGCGGGCGATAGCGGCTTCGACCGCCGCTTTGCGCGGATCGACCTCAGCCGCTGGCGTTTCCGCTGCCGGTTCAGCATCAGCCGGAGTCTGCGCGGCCGCAGCTTTCTTCGCTTTGGCGCGTGCGATAGCGGCTTCAACCGCCGCTTTGCGCGGATCGACCTCAGCCGCTGGCGTTTCCGCTGCCGGCTCAGCATCGGTCGGCGTCTGCGCCGCCGCAGCTTTCTTTGCTTTGGCACGGGCAATCGCCGCTTCAACCGCCGCTTTGCGCGGATCGACCTCAGCCGCTGGCGTTTCCGCTACCGGCTCAGCGTCCGTCGACACCTGTGCTGCAGCGGCTTTCTTCGCTTTGGCGCGGGCAATAGCCGCTTCAACCGCCGCTTTGCGCGGATCGCTTTCTGCGGTCGTGGTGTCAGCGGCTGGCTGTGCCGGCGCGGCCACTTTTTTCGCTTTAGCACGCGCAATGGCGGCTTCTACGGCGGCCTTGCGCGGGTCAATGGCCTGGCGGCTTAGCGGTTCGGTTTCAGCCTGCTTCTCAGCCTGCTGCGCCAGCGCCTGCGCATGGCGCGCTTCGCGTTCGGCGGCTTCCTGTTCCGGCGTCTTCGCCTGACGCGCTTTCACGCGCCCGGTTGCCGCTTCCAGCTCGGCTTTATCGCTGCGCGCTACGCGCTGTTTGGCCTGCTCGTGGCGCGCTTCCCGCGCCAGTTTTTCCCGCTCAAGGCGTGCCTGACGCGCTTCAAAGCGTGCTTTGGCTTCGGCGGTGCGTTTGGCCTCCAGATCGATGGCGCGCAGTTCGGCTTTTTCCTGGCGGTAATACTGCACCAGCGGAATATTGCTGGGACAGACATACGCACAGGCACCGCACTCAATGCAGTCATCAATGTGATGGGCGCGCGCTTTGTCATGATCGCCACCCTGGCTGTACCAGTACAGCTGCTGCGGCAGCAGTTTTGCCGGGCAGGCGTCAGCGCAGGCGCTGCAGCGGATGCAGGACTGTTCTTCCTGCGGTTGCCCCATCTCGCTGGCCGACGGCGCCAGAATACAGTTGGTGATCTTCACCACCGGCACGTTGAGGGACGGCAGGGTAAAGCCCATCAGCGGCCCGCCCATGATCACCATCTGGCGCGCACCCGGCGTGAAACCGACCTGTTGCAACAGATGGCTTACCGGGGTACCGAGACGGCCCCAGACATTACGCGGTCGGGCAATGGCCTCGCCGGTCAGCGTCACCACGCGCTCCGTAATCGGTTCGCCATCGATAATGGCGCGCTTTACCGCCCAGGCGGTGCCGACGTTCTGCATCAGCACGCCAATGTCGGTGGAGCGTCCGCCGTGCGGCACTTCCCGCCCGGTGAGAATTTTGGTCAGCTGTTTGGCACCGCCGGAAGGGTATTTGGTTGGGATCACCCGCAGCTGCAGCTCGCGGTCACCGGCCAGCGCCTGTTTCAGCGCGGCAATCGCCTCCGGCTTATTGTCTTCAATGCCAATCAGCACGCGCTCCGCCTGCAGCACCCAGGCGAGGATGCGGCAGCCTTCCAGCACTTCCGCCGCACAATCCTGCATCAGGCGGTCGTCCGCCGTGATGTAAGGTTCGCACTCGGCGGCGTTGATGATCAGCGTGTTGACGCCGCGCAGTCCGCCGCGCAGTTTGGTGGCGGTTGGGAAGCCCGCGCCGCCGAGGCCTGCAATACCGGCTTCGTGGATGCGTTTCACCACCGCATCCCGACCCAGCGCGCGATAGTCCGGCTGCGGATCGAGCGGCATCCAGCGGTCTTCACCATCGGCGCGCAGGAAAACGCACAGCTCGGACAGGCCGGACGGGTGTGCGGTCATGTGTGGCGCGATGGCTTCAATGGTGCCGGAAGTGGGCGCGTGCACCGGCAGCATCCGGCCGCTGCCAAAGGTCAGCGGCTGGCCGCGCAGCACCTTATCGCCCGGCGCCACACAGATTTCGCCTTCGTGGCCGATATGCTGTTTCAACGGAATAATGAACTGTTCAGGCAGCGGAAGCTGGCTGAGTGGCGTGCCGCTGGACTGGGTTTTCATTTCCGGCGGGTGAATCCCGCCTGCGAAATCCCACAGCTTCTCTTTGCGCAGCAGCGATAACAGATTAAGCATGATGTTCTACCGGGATCACCCGTACAGGTATGGTGTCGAGATCCCACTTCCAGTTGGCCGTGGTGGTGGCAACCGGGCGCATCTCAATACAGTCGGTGGGACAGGGCGCGACGCACAGGTCGCAGCCAGTGCAGACATCGCTCAGCACGGTATGCATGGCGCGCGTGGCACCGACGATGGCGTCAACCGGGCAGGCCTGAATACATTTGGTGCAGCCGATGCAGTTGGCTTCGTCAATCCACGCCACGGTGCGAACCGGCGTCAGCACTTCCGCGCCGCCGTCCAGCGGCTGCGGTTCAACGTTGAGCAGTTCGGCCAGCTTCAGCATGGTCTGTTCGCCGCCCGGCGCACATTTGTTAATGGCTTCACCGTTATTGCCCACCGCATCGGCGTACGGACGGCAGCCGGGATAGCCACACTGGCCGCACTGGCTCTGCGGCAGAATCGCATCGATCTGCTCAACAATCGGGTCTTCTTCTACTTCAAAGCGGCGCGAGGCGTAGCCCAGCAGGGCACCAAACACCAGTGCCAGCGCCGCCAGAACAGCAATAGCAATCCAAATCGCGGTCATATCAGAATTTCACCAGACCGGTAAAGCCCATGAACGCCAGCGCCATCAGGCCAGCGGTGATCAGGGCAATGGAGTTTCCTTTGAACGGTGCCGGCACGTTGGCCAGCACCAGACGTTCACGCATGCCAGCGAACAGCACCATCACCAGCGAAAAGCCGAGTGACGCACTGAAGCCGTACAGCGCCGCCTGCAGGAACGTGTGGTTGAGGTTGACGCTCAGCAGCGGCACGCCCAGCACCGCGCAGTTGGTGGTGATCAGCGGCAAAAAGATACCGAGCAGGCGATACAGCGACGGGCTGGTTTTACGCACCACCATTTCGGTGAACTGCACCACTACCGCAATCACCAGGATATAGGCCATGGTACGCAGGTACACCAGATCGAGCGGCAGCAGAATCAGGTGATTCACCAGCCAGGCACAAATCGACGCCAGCGTAATGACGAACGTGGTGGCAAGTCCCATGCCAATGGCCGTTTCCAGTTTTTTTGACACGCCCATAAAAGGGCAAAGGCCGAGGAATTTGACCAACACGAAGTTGTTCACCAGCACTGTGCCAATAAAGAGCAGTAAGTAATCGGTCATTTTTTAACCTGGGAAGCCGAAAGGCGTTTATTATCCGGAATTGAGAGGTGCATCTCAACCTTTGCGCGATTCGTGCGCTGGCTGAGAGCACTCAGAATTAAATTCCTGACGAAAAGAGCGTCATCAGGGCTGAATAAAGGTCTGTTTGACCCGCTGTGAGCGTTTGAAGTAGGGCACAAAGACTGCCGCCGAGAGCAGGGCCAGCAGCAGTGTCTGGATCGCTTTCCCATCGGCCACCGGCGTAAAAGCGAAGGTTTTCAGCGCCAGCAATACGGTCATCAGCAGCCAGAGAATGTAGTGACGTGGCAGACGGCGCGAGCGCTGACAAAAGATCCAGCACACCCAGATGCTGTACAGCCACACCGCGGCGGCGGTGAGTAAAGACACCAGCCACTGCGTCATTAAAATACTGGCGTGAGAAAACAGCGTGGTGCGCAGTTCCGTGTCAAACAGCGGCCGCAGATAGAGCGCCACCACCAGCGCGCTGGTCAGCATCGTCATAATCAGCCAGGCCAGCGGCAGCAGCAGCCAGCCGGCAATACGCGGCGGGTTTACCGATTCGGACATGTTATTCATCCTGATGTAAGCAAAAAAAGACGAGGCAGAGCGTACCATGTCCAAACGGGTCACGCCCGATTCGGACAGCGCACCAGGGGCAGAAACAGAGATAAGCGCGCTTTACACCACGTAGCGCCAGACGGATTTCGGCACACAGCCGAGGTCATACAGACGGCCACCTGAGGCGAGTTCAGCACGGCGGTGATCGGCGGCGCGGTACATATTGATGATCTCGTTATCATCAGTGAGCGAATAATTGAGGTGATCGTAGAGTTTTTCCAGACTCTCAAGATTATTCACTTTACGAAATTTCAGCAGGTAATCGAGCGCAGTCATGATTGCCATAAAAGATAGAGAACGGGGAAGTGCTCAAGTATAGGGAGCACGCGGCCAGAGTCCAGACACCGCGGTTAAAAAAATTCAAAATTCAGACAACGTGCGCTAATTCGCTCATCAAAAGGGACTTTTTTACGCTTTTATCTTTTTTAACGCGCATTTTCCTGCGCGTCAGGCGCGTTTTTGGCCCCGTTAACCGGGGGTTGGTGAGAAAATTTAACAGCTGCCTTAAACGGTATTCCAGACGCTATTTTCGCACTTTTGTTGCGCTTATTTTGAAACGCAGCAGGCGCGAAAAAGCGATTTATCTGTAACCGGTGACGCACAAGGGTGCAGCTGTGATGAAACGTCAAATCGCAAGTGTGCGAATTATCACAAAACAGAACATTGCCTGCCGCCCGCATGAATAACCATTCTTTACGTGTCCGTTGTAATCGTTTCCAGTGTCTGCGGTCATAACCGCTTCTGTTTATTACAGTTATTTAACCTCCGCTGACATAAAGTTCAGGCGTTTTGTCCATAAGCTGAGTCAGCTGTCTGACACGCTGATACGCGTAACCCCTTTAATTCATTCTGTTTTGTGAGGTGTGTCGCGCTTGTTTTAGCGCAATTGCGCCAGGCTTGAAGCGCGTTTGTACCCCTACAGCACACTCCCTTCAGAGGAATGAAAATTATGTGGAAACGTTTACTCTTGACCACCATGGTCAGCGCCGCACTCAGCACATCGGTTCTGGCTGCCGACATGACGGTGGGCTTCTCGCAGGTCGGTTCTGAATCTGGCTGGCGTTCAGCCGAAACCAACGTGGCAAAAAGTGAAGCGCAAAAGCGCGGTATCACCCTGAAAATTGCCGATGGTCAGCAGAAGCAGGAGAACCAGATCAAAGCGGTGCGCTCGTTTATCGCTCAGGGCGTTGACGCCATCTTTATCGCGCCAGTGGTCCAGACTGGCTGGGAACCGGTGCTGGAAGAGGCCAAAGACGCCAAAATCCCGGTGTTCCTGCTGGACCGCGCCATCGTGGTGAAAGATAAATCGCTGTACATGGCGGTGGTGACGGCCGACAACGTGCTGGAAGGCAAACTGATTGGTGACTGGCTGGTGAAAACCGTCGGTGACAAGCAGTGTAACGTGGTGGAACTGCAGGGTACCGTCGGTGCCAGCGTGGCGATCGACCGTAAGAAAGGCTTTGCCGAAGCCATCGCCGGCCACAACAACATCAAAGTGATTCGCTCGCAGTCCGGTGACTTTACCCGCAGTAAGGGTAAAGAGGTGATGGAGAGCTTCATCAAAGCCGAGAACAACGGCAAAAACATCTGCATGGTGTATGCGCATAACGACGACATGGCGATCGGCGCCATCCAGGCGATTAAAGAAGCCGGCCTGAAACCGGGCAAAGATATTCTTACCGGTTCGATTGATGGCGTGCCGGATATCTACAAAGCGATGCTGGCCGGTGAGGCCAACGCCAACGTTGAGCTGACGCCGGACATGGCCGGCCCGGCGTTTGACGCGCTGGAGAAATTCAAAAAAGACGGCACGCTGCCGCCGAAAATCATCAAAACCGAATCAAAACTGTTCTTACCGGCTGACGCTCAGGCGGAGCTGGATAAGAAAAAAGGCATGGGTTACTGATCCCCGCAACCGCCCTTCGGGGCGGTTTTTATGACGTAAGCGAGGCAGAATCTGATGAGCAGCTACGATGAAACACCCCTGCTGAGCCTCAACGGCATCAGCAAAGGCTTTCCCGGCGTCAAAGCGCTGGATAACGTGTCGTTCAGCATCCGCAAGGGCGAAATTATGGCGCTGCTGGGTGAGAACGGCGCGGGGAAATCGACCCTGATTAAAGTGCTGACCGGCGTCTACACGCGGGATGCCGGCACCATTACCCTCAACGGCGCGGTGATTGCGCCGCAAAGTACCGCCGATGCGCAGCAGATGGGCATTGGCACCGTTTATCAGGAAGTGAATCTGCTGCCGAATATGTCGGTGGCGGATAACCTCTACATTGGCCGCGAGCCGCGCCGCTTCGGCATGATCGATCGCAAGCGCATGGTGCGCGACGCCGATGCGCTGATGCGCAACTACGGCTTCGCGCTGGATGTGACGCGTCCGCTCGGCCATTACTCAGTGGCGATGCAGCAGATCATTGCGATCTGCCGCGCGGTCGATCTCTCCGCGCAGGTACTGATTCTGGATGAACCGACTGCCAGCCTCGATGCCAGCGAAGTGGAGATGCTGTTTACCCTGATGGCGCAGCTGAAAGCCAAAGGCATGAGCCTGATTTTCGTCACCCACTTTCTCGACCAGGTGTACCGCATTACCGACCGGATTACCGTACTGCGCAACGGCCAGTTTATCGCCACGCGGGACACCGCTACGCTGCCGCAGATTGAGCTGATCAAGCTGATGCTGGGGCGAGAGCTGCTGGAAACTGCACTGCAGCGTCAGGGCAGCACGTTACGCAGCAATCAGCCGGTGGTGTCGTTTGAGGATTACGGCAAGAAAGGCACCATTGAACCGTTCAGCCTGCAGGTACGGCCGGGCGAAGTGGTGGGGCTGGCCGGGCTGCTCGGCTCCGGGCGCACTGAGACCGCCGAGGTGCTGTTTGGCATCCGCCGCGCCGATCGCGGTACCGCCACCATCAAAGGCAAAGTGCAGCATATCCGCACGCCGGCCAAAGCCTCGCGTCTCGGCATGGGCTTCTGCCCGGAAGATCGTAAAACTGACGGCATCATCGGCGCGGCCTCGGTGCGGGAAAACATCATTCTGGCGCTGCAGGCGCAGCGTGGCTGGCTGCGGCCGATCAAACGTCGTGAGCAGCAGGCGATAGCCGAGCGTTTTATCAAGAGCCTGGGTATTCGTACGCCGCACGCCGACCAGCCGGTGGAGCTGCTGTCGGGTGGCAACCAGCAGAAGGTGCTGCTGTCACGCTGGCTGGTGACTAAACCACAGTTTCTGATTCTGGATGAGCCGACGCGCGGTATCGACGTGGGCGCCCACGCCGAGATCATTCGGCTGATTGAATCCCTGTGCGCCGACGGACTGGCGCTGCTGGTCATCTCCTCTGAACTGGAAGAGCTGGTGGGCTATGCCGATCGCGTGCTGATCATGCGCGATCTGAAGCAGGTCGCCGAAATTCCGCTGGAGCAGCTGTCGGTGGCGTCGATCGTCAACGCCATCGCGGACGGAGGAGCACAACATGCTTGAATCGCCTATGACACACGAAAAACCGGAACGGCGGAAGCCGAAGCTGCCGCCGGGCATGCCGCAAATCGTCGCGCTGATTCTGGTGCTGCTGATCGACAGCCTGGTGGCGAATAACTTTTTTGCTATTCACATTCAGGACGGGCGGTTATTCGGCAGCCCGATTGACATTCTCAACCGCGCCGCGCCGGTGGCGCTGCTGGCGATTGGTATGACGCTGGTGATCGCCACCGGCGGGATCGATTTGTCGGTGGGCGCGGTAATGGCGATTGCCGGCGCGACGGCGGCGACGCTGACGGTGGCGGGGCACAGCCTGAGTTTTATTATTCTGGCCACGCTCGGCACCGGGCTGCTGTGCGGCCTGTGGAACGGCGTGCTGGTGGCCCTGCTGAAGATTCAGCCGTTTGTCGCCACGCTGATTCTGATGGTGGCCGGGCGCGGCATCGCGCAGCTGATCACCCAGGGACAGATCGTCACCTTTAACAGTGACAGCCTCGCGTGGTTTGGCAGCGGTTCGCTGTGGCTGCTGCCGGTACCGGTGTGGATTACCCTGCTGGTGGCCGCGGCGGTGTGGCTGCTGACGCGCAAAACCGCGCTTGGCCTGTTCATCGAAGCGGTAGGCATCAACCTGCGTGCGGCGCGCAATGCCGGGGTGACCGGCTGGCTGGTGGTAATGTCCACCTACGCCATCAGCGGCGTGTGTGCGGCGGTAGCCGGGCTGATTGTCGCCGCCGATATTCGCGGTGCCGATGCCAATAATGCCGGGTTGTGGCTGGAGCTGGACGCCATTCTGGCGGTGGTGATTGGTGGCGCCTCGCTGATGGGCGGGCGTTTTAACCTGGTGCTGTCGCTGGTTGGCGCGCTGATAATCCAGTCAATGAATACCGGAATACTGCTGTCAGGTTTTCCGCCGGAGCTGAACCAGGTGGTGAAAGCGGTGGTGGTGATGTGCGTTCTGCTGCTGCAGTCGCCGCGCTTTATCGCCATGCTGAAGGGGAGACGTAAACCATGATCAAGCGTCATTTACCGTTAATGATTACCCTGCTGGTGTTTGTCGCGGGTTACCTGTTCTGCCTCAGCCAGTTTCCCGGCTTTGCCTCAACGCGGGTGATTTGCAACATCCTCACGGATAATGCGTTTCTCGGCATCATCGCCGTCGGCATGACGTTTGTGATTTTGTCCGGCGGCATCGATCTGTCCGTTGGCGCGGTGATCGCCTTCACCGGCGTGTTCCTGGCGCGCATCATCGGCGACTACCATGTCGATCCGCTGCTGGCCTTTGCCCTGATTCTGGCGGCAGGCGCACTGTTTGGTGCCATGATGGGCTGGCTGATTGATGCGTTAAAAATCCCGGCCTTTATCATTACGCTCGCCGGGATGTTTTTCCTGCGCGGCTGCAGCTATCTGGTGTCGGAGAACTCGATTCCTATCGATCATCCGCTGTATACCACGTTGTCTAGCCTGGCGTGGAAAATTCCCGGCGGCGGACGTCTCAGCCTGCTGGCGGTGATTATGCTGGTGGTGGTAGCGGGGGGCATTCTGCTGGCGCACCGTACGCGCTTCGGTAATCAGGTGTACGCCATTGGCGGCAATCTGACGTCGGCTCAGCTGATGGGCGTGTCAACGCGTGCCACCACGATTAAGATTTATATGCTGTCGACCACGCTGGCGACCCTGGCAGGCATCGTATTTTCCATTTACACCTCGGCCGGCTACGCGCTGGCCGGGCTGGGCGTCGAGCTGGATGCCATTGCTTCGGTGGTGATTGGCGGCACGCTGCTGTCGGGTGGCGTCGGTACGGTGCTGGGCACGCTGTTTGGGGTGCTGATTCAGGGGTTGATTCAGACATGGATTAACTTCGACGGCACGCTGAGTTCGTGGTGGACCAAAATCGCCATCGGTATCCTGCTGTTTGCCTTTATTGCGCTGCAGCGTCTGCTGACAGTGATGTGGGACCGCCAGCAGAACGCGCCGGTTAAGCGTTTAACGTCTTAGTTGTGATCGCATGTGTGTTAAGAGGTGCGCAAACTGGCGCACCTTTTTTTATGCTCAGATTCGTGGATGTTGGGTGGGGTTTGCAGTTTTAGCGCTCAGAGTCGTGAAAGTTTGGTGGAGTTGCTGTTAATTGGGTGCCCGGCCCCATCAAGGCCAGCCCGATCGCAAAGAAACCCCGCATCCATGCCGATCGTCCGCGCCATCCCTGGCGCGGACGCTTTGCTATTCGGGCTGGTCTTGATGGGGCAAGTGAGATTGTCATTGCTGTCGTCAGTACGACGCTTGATGGCTGATGCAAATTCGGCTCCGGTAAAAGCGCAACCAACCTGCATTAAGGAAACCAGGGCGGCCGGGGCGACAGGGAGGTATTCACGCCGGCTTTACGTAACGCCTGCCTTTGTTGACTGGACCGCACGTTTTAAGCCATAAAAAAAGCCGCGATACACTCGCGGCTTGCTTCAACATTTCAGGCTATTACCGTTTCAGGCGGTAGTACGCGTCGTTCCAGCGCAGCGCATCTTTAAAGGCCGGCAGGCGCGTCTCGTCATCAATCACCAGCACTTCGATGCCGTGCAGTTCGCCGTACAGGTACATGTCCTCGACATCCAGCGCCTGGCTGAACACCGTATGGTGTGCGCCGCCCGCCAGTATCCACGCTTCAGAAGCGGTGGCCAGCGATGGCTGTGCGCGCCACAGCGCACGTGCCACCGGCAGCTTTGGCAGCGCCTGCGGTTGTTCAATGGTATCGACCACGTTGACCAGCAGACGGAAGCGGTCGCCCATATCGATGACGCTGGCGTTCACCGCGCGACCCGCCGGCGTCGAGAAAATCAGACGCGCCGGATCGGCTTTGCCGCCAATGCCGAGGAACTGCACATCAATCAGCGGCTTCTCCTCTTTGGCGATCGACGGGCACACTTCCAGCATGTGCGAGCCCAGCACCAGCTCGTTGCCCGGCGCGAAGTGGTAGGTGTAATCCTCCATAAACGAGGTACCACCGGCGCGCGTGCCGGCCTGCACTTTCAGGATGTGCAGCAGCGCGGCGGTTTTCCAGTCGCCTTCACCGGCGAAACCGTAGCCCTGAGCCATCAGGCGCTGAACCGCCAGACCGGGCAGCTGGGTCATACCGTGCAGCGTCTGGAAATTGGTGGTAAAGGCTTTACAGCCTTCGCTATCGAGGAAGCGCTTCAGGCCCAGCTCAATGCGTGCGGCATCCAGCACATTCTGCCGCTTGTCGCCGTTTACAGACGCCGCCGCGCTGAACAGATACTGGCTCTCGTATTCGTCGACCAGCGCGTTGACATCACCGTCGCTGACGCTGTTCACCACCTCAACCAGATCGCCGACGCCCCAGCCGTTAACCGCATAGCCAAACTGAATCTGCGCTGCCACTTTATCGCCTTCGGTGACCGCCACTTCGCGCATATTGTCACCGAAGCGCGCCACTTTCAGCTGCTGGCTGGCCTGCTTCGCCAGGGCAGCATTGATCCAGCGCGCAATACGCTGCTGGCTGGTTTTATCCTGCCAGTGACCGGTCACCACGCTGTGCTGCAGACCCATGCGCGCGCCAATGAAGCCGAACTCACGGCCGCCGTGCGCGGTCTGGTTCAGGTTCATAAAGTCCATGTCCATGCTGTCCCACGGAATTTCCGCATTGAACTGGGTGTGAAACTGCAGCAGCGGTTTATGCAAAATACTCAGTCCGCCAATCCACATTTTTGCCGGCGAAAAGGTATGCAGCCAGGTAATGATACCGACGCACTGGCTGTCGTGATTGGCCTCGCGGCACAGCGCCAGCGCTTCATCCGGTGATTTCACCAGCGGCTTCAGCTCAAGCGGCACCGGCAGCGTACCGGCCTGGTTGAGGCCGTCCATCACCTGGCGCGCATGCTGCTCAACCTGGCGCAGGGTTTCCGCTCCGTAGAGATGCTGTGTACCAATCACAAACCAGACTTTCTGTTCCATTCATCGCTCCTTTACTTAGCGGATGCGGCGCGCGCGGCGTACTGCGGTTCAGCCGCCCGGCACCAGTGTTGATAACGTTGATAAAGCTGCTGATAAGTCGCCACGCGCGCGCTGTCCGGCTGCAGGGTGACGGCAATCGGACTGGCCATCACCTGCTGCGCCGCCGGCACATCGGGGTAAACGCCGGCGGCAACGGCGGCAAAAATCGCCGCGCCCAGCGCGCAGCACTCATCGGAAGCGACAATGTCCAGCGGCCGGTTCATCACATCGCAGCAGGCCTGCATGATGGCAGGGGATTTGCGCGCAATGCCGCCGAGCGTCAGGATGTTCTGCACCGGAATCTGCTGCTGCTCGAAGCACTCCATGATGGCGCGCGCGCCAAAGGCGGTGGCGGCAATCAGGCCACCGAACAGCGCCGGCGCATCGGTGCCGAGGTTGAGGTCGGTAATCACGCCTTTCAGGCGCTGGTTGGCGTCCGGCGTGCGGCGACCGTTAAACCAGTCCAGCACCACCGGCAGGTGATCGAGTTGCGGATTTGCCGCCCAGGCGTCGGTCAGCTGGCGGATCAGATCCTGCTGCAGCGCGGCCAGCTGCGGCTGTAATTCTGGATGGCGCTGCGCCGCCTGCTGTAAAGGCCAGCCGAGCAGGCGACTGAACCAGGCATAGATGTCGCCGAACGCCGATTGCCCGGCTTCACAGCCGATGGCGCCCGGCATTACGCTGCCGTCGACCTGACCGCAGATGCCTTTGATCGCGCGATCGCCAACCTGTTCGCTGTCGGCGATCAGGATGTCGCAGGTCGAGGTGCCGATGACTTTCACCAGCGTGTACGGCTGTGCGCCCGCGCCAACCGCGCCCATGTGGCAGTCAAAGGCGCCACCGGACAGCACCACCTGTTCTGACAGGCCAAGACGCTGCGCCCATTCGCCCGACAGCGTGCCGACCGGCACATCGGCGGTAAAAGTATCGCTGAACAGCGGCGAATCGAGCTGTTCCACCAGCATGGGATCGAGCGCGCGAAAGAACGCCGCCGGCGGTAAACCCTGCCACTCCGGATGCCACAATGATTTGTGCCCGGCGGCGCAGCGTCCGCGGCGCAGTTCGGCCGGTGCGGTGGTACCGCTCAGCAGCGCGGGCACCCAGTCGCACAGCTCTACCCACGACACCGCCGCCTCACGCACTGCGGCATCGGCACGCGACACGTGCAAAATTTTGGCCCAGAACCATTCGGAGGAGTAAACGCCGCCGATGTAGCGGGTATAGTCGGTGAACTGGCCGCTGCGGCACAGGCGGTTGATCTCTTCGGCTTCTTCTATGGCGGTGTGATCTTTCCACAGCACAAACATAGCGTTGGGATTGCTGGCAAATTCCGGACGCAGCGCCAGAACGTTGCCGTCGCGATCGATGGGGGCCGGCGTCGAGCCGGTAGAATCGACGCCAATACCCACCACCACGGCGCGCTGCGCCGGACTTAACGCCTGCACCACGCTGACGATGGCCTGCTCCAGCGCATCAATATAATCCTGAGGATGATGACGAAAGCGGTTGGCGTGTGCATCGCAGAATTCACCCTTTGCCCAGCGCGGATAGTTGACCACCGCCTTTTCCAGCTCTTTACCGCTGTGGCACTCCACGGCCAGCGCCCGTACCGAGTCACTGCCGAAATCCAGCCCAATTGTTATGGCACCCGCGCTCATCGGGATTCTCCTGTGTGAGTTGTCTCGCTCTATCCTGGAATGGGGCGCGGGCGGCGGTTAGTCATCAGCGGCTGAGAATATGCACTTTTCTGTCATCGGCGGGGTTGTGTGATCGACAGCAAAAGTTAATGTCCGGTTAATTTTGCTGAATATATGGAGGATTTAGTCATCGTTTTGGGATGTGATACCGCTCTACATTTTTCCGCGCTTTTCCCGCTACAACTAGCCCAGCGTTTGCACAGCCTTTGTACAACCTTTGAGCTAACGCGCTGATTTTGCGCTGTACCCGAACGTGAAATCTGATTGGTAGCGTTTACACCGATTCGTTGATAACAGCGATAAAACACCATTGTGCCGGAGAGCATCATGCATAAATTCACTAAAGCACTGGCGGCCGCAGGCCTCGCCGCGCTTATGTCACAATCCGCTATCGCCGAGACCATGAAGCTCGGTTTTCTCGTCAAACAGCCGGAGGAACCCTGGTTCCAGACCGAGTGGAAATTCGCCGATAAGGCCGGCAAAGATCTCGGCTTTGAAGTGATCAAAATTGCCGTGCCGGACGGTGAAAAAACCCTGAACGCTATCGATAGCCTGGCGGCGAGCGGCGCCAAAGGCTTTGTCATCTGTACCCCGGATCCCAAGCTGGGCTCGGCCATCGTCGCCAAAGCACGCAGCTATGACCTGAAAGTGATTGCCGTGGATGACCAGTTTGTCACCGCCAAAGGCAAGCCGATGGATACCGTACCGCTGGTGATGATGGCGGCGACCAAAATCGGCGAGCGTCAGGGCCAGGAGCTGTACAAAGAGATGCAGAAACGCGGCTGGGATGTGAAGCAAACCGCCGTGATGGCGATTACCGCTAACGAACTGGATACCGCGCGCCGCCGCACCGGTGGTTCGATGGCCGCGCTGAAAGCCGCCGGCTTCCCGGAGAAGCAGATTTATCAGGTGCCGACCAAATCTAACGATATCCCGGGCGCGTTTGACGCCGGTAACTCGCTGCTGGTGCAGCATCCGGAAGTGAAGCACTGGCTGATTGTCGGCATGAACGACAACACCGTGCTGGGCGGCGTGCGCGCCACCGAAGGCCAGGGCTTCAAGGCACCGGACGTGATCGGCATCGGCATCAACGGCGTGGATGCGGTAAGCGAGCTGTCAAAAGGCGCGCCAACCGGCTTCTACGGTTCACTGCTGCCGAGCCCGGACGTGCACGGCTATAAGAGCAGCGAAATGCTCTACAACTGGGTGACCAAAGGGCAGGAGCCAGCGAAATTCACCGAAGTGACCGACGTGGTGCTGATCACCCGCGACAATTTCAAAACCGAGCTGGCGAAGAAAGGGCTGATGTAAGTCGGTTTTAAGCCGTCCTCAATGTGATGTTAATTAACAGGCAGCCGGCATAGTTCGTGCTGTAGCAAGGCGGCAAACACGTTTATCCCCGGGAGCTTACTGAGGTCAGTGACCGGGGTAATGTGCGCAGCCAACGCCGCTACGGTGCGAAATATAGAGGCTCAGGAGTTCCCATGAACACGGATCCAGCATTTCTGTCATTTCATGGCATCAGCAAAACCTTCCCTGGCGTGAAAGCGCTGCAGGATATCTCTTTTCAGTGCCGCGCCGGGGAAGTGCACGCGCTGATGGGAGAAAACGGCGCGGGCAAATCCACGCTACTGAAAATCCTCAGCGGCAGCTATCAGCCCAGCGGCGGCGAAATCCGCATCAAAGGCACAGCGAAAAGCTTCAGCAATACTGTTGATGCGCTGGATGCCGGCGTGGCGATCATTTACCAGGAGCTGCATCTGGTACCGGAAATGAGCGTGGCGGAGAACATCTATCTTGGCCACCTGCCGCACAAGCGCGGGCTGGTTAACCGCAAGCTGCTGCGCTACGAAGCCGGTCTGCAGCTGAAAAATCTTGGCATGGATATCGACCCCGACATGCCGCTGAAATACCTGTCGCTCGGTCAGTGGCAGATGGTCGAAATCGCCAAAGCGCTGGCGCGCAACGCGCGCATCATCGCCTTTGATGAACCGACCAGTTCGCTGTCGGCGCGCGAAATTGAGCATCTGTTCCGCGTGATTCGCCAGCTGCGCGAGCAGGGCCGGGTGGTGCTGTACGTGTCGCATCGCATGGAAGAAATTTTCGCGCTGAGCGATGCCATCACCGTGTTTAAGGATGGGCGCTACGTGCGCACCTTCACGGATATGGCCAATACCCACCATGACGATCTGGTGGAGGCGATGGTCGGACGCAATCTCGGAGATATCTATGGCTACGCGCCACGTGAGCTGGGCCCCGTGCGTCTGCAGCTGGACAAGGTGGAAGCGAAAGGCGTGCGGATGCCGATATCGCTGACGGTGCGAGCCGGAGAAATTGTCGGTCTGTTTGGACTGGTCGGTGCCGGCCGCAGCGAACTGATGAAAGGGCTGTTTGGTGCCACCCGGCTGCGCGCAGGCACGGTCACGCTGGACGGTAAGCAGCTCAACATCCGCGAACCGATTGATGCCATCCGCGCCGGTATCATGCTGTGCCCGGAAGATCGCAAAGCCGAAGGTATCATTCCGGTGCACTCGGTGCGCGAAAACATCAATATCAGCGCGCGCCGCCACAACCTGAATGCCGGCTGTCTGATCAAGCCGGGCTGGGAAGCGAAAAATGCGGACCACCACATTCGCTCGCTGAACATCAAAACGCCGGGCGCGCATCAGCTGATCATGAATCTGTCCGGTGGCAACCAGCAGAAGGCAATTCTGGGCCGCTGGCTGTCGGAGGAGATGAACGTGATCCTGCTCGACGAACCGACGCGCGGCATTGATGTCGGCGCCAAACATGAAATCTACAACCTGATTTATCAGCTGGCGAACAAAGGGATCGCGGTGCTGTTTGCCTCCAGCGATCTGCCCGAAGTGATGGGACTGGCCGACCGCATCGTGGTGATGCGCGAAGGTGAGATTGCCGGTGAACTGCCCCACGACGCCGCCACGGAGCAGCTGACGCTGAGCCTGGCCATGCCGAAAACCACTCAAGCGGCCGCCGTGGCCTGAGGTAAAGGAGAGTAAAAATGGCTTCATCTACCACGTCCAATACGCCACCGGTGCAGCGCAGTGGCCTGCAGCTCGGGCGCATCTGGGACAACTTCGGCATGCTGGTGGTGTTTGCGCTGCTGTTTATCGTCTGCGCCATCTTCGTGCCTAATTTTGGCACCTTTATCAACATGAAAGGGCTGGGCCTGGCGATGTCGATGTCCGGCATGGTGGCGTGCGGCATGCTGTTCTGCCTCGCCTCCGGCGATTTCGACCTGTCGGTGGCGTCGGTGATTGCCTGCGCTGGCGTCGTCACCGCCGTGGTGATCAACATGACCGAAAGCCTGTGGATCGGCGTCGCCGCCGGCCTGCTGCTCGGTATGGCCACCGGCTTCGTTAACGGCTTCGTGATTGCGCGTCTCAAAATTAACGCGCTGATCACCACGCTGGCGACCATGCAGATTGTGCGCGGCCTGGCCTATATCTTCTCCGACGGTAAAGCGGTGGGGATTGAGGATGAGCGCTTTTTCACCCTCGGCTACGCCAACTGGCTGGGCGTGCCGGCACCGATCTGGCTGACCATCGCCACCATGATCGTGTTCGGTTTCCTGCTGAACAAAACCACCTTTGGCCGCAACACGCTGGCGATTGGTGGCAACGAGGAAGCGGCGCGGCTGGCCGGGGTGCCGGTGGTGCGCACGCGCATCATCATCTTTATCCTTTCCGGGCTGGTGTCAGCGGCAGCCGGCATTATCCTGGCTTCGCGCATGACCAGTGGTCAGCCGATGACCTCGCTCGGTTATGAGCTGATCGTTATCTCCGCCTGCGTGCTGGGGGGCGTGTCGCTGAAGGGCGGTATTGGCAAGATCTCCTACGTGGTCGCCGGGGTGTTGATTCTGGGTACCGTCGAGAATGCGATGAATTTATTGAATATCTCGCCATTCTCACAGTATGTGGTGCGCGGTTTGATACTGTTAGCGGCGGTGATCTTTGACCGCTACAAACAAAAAAGCAGAACCGCCTGATCCCGCGGGCGCAGCCGCAACGCTGCGCCCCAACGTCACGCGAACCGGGAGATCCATATGTACCACCGCGAAGCGCCGAGTGAACAGCAAAATCCGTTACTGCCGGGCTATCCGTTTAACGCCTGGCTGGTGGCCGGCCTGACGCCGATCAACGCCGGCGATCAGCTCGATTTTTTTATCGATCGCCCGCACGGCATGAAAGGTTACATCCTCAATCTGACCATTAAAGGTCAGGGACGGGTGTTTGACGGGGCGTCAGCGTTTGACTGCGAGCCGGGCGACCTGCTGCTGTTTCAGCCGAAAACGCCGCACTACTATGGCCGTGCGCCGGACAGTCCGTGCTGGCACCATCGCTGGGTCTATTTCCGTCCGCGCGCCTACTGGACCGACTGGCTGCAGTGGCAGGATCAGAACCAGGGCGTTGGCCGGCTGCGGCTGCCGGATGCGCTGCGCGCCGAATTTGACCGCCTGTTTGCCAGCATCGAACAGACGCACAACTCCGGACGTCGCTTTGCCGAGGAGCTGGCGATGAATCTGCTGGAACGCCTGCTGCTGCGTGCGGTGGAAGAGGATCCGCGCAGCCATCAGCAAATTCGCGATCCGCGTGTGATTGAAGCCTGCCAGTACGTCACCAATCATCTGGCCAGCGAGGTGAAAATCGAGGAAGTGGCGCGCCACGTCTGTCTGTCGCCGTCGCGTCTGGCCCACCTGTTCCGCGAGCAGATGGGAATCAACCTGCTGCGCTGGCGCGAAGATCAGCGGGTGATCCGCGCCAAGCTGCTGCTGCAAACCACTCAGGAACCGATCGCCTCGGTGGGGCGCGAGGTCGGCTACGACGACCAGCTCTACTTTTCGCGCGTGTTCCGCAAGCGGGTGGGCGTCAGTCCGAGCGATTTCCGCCGCCGCAGTCAGGATGCGCACGACGCGCTGGTGGCCCAGGAGAGCTGGCAACCGGCACGGAGTGCGATCTCCTGAGCTTTCAGGTGATTCCGCCTTGTTCTTACTGACTGATTCGTCTTAAATCAGTCAGGTCACGAACAAGAGGAATGAGAATGAGCGATAAACTACGTGTCGGCCTGATCGGCTACGGATTTGCCAGCAAAACCTTCCATGCGCCGCTGATCGCCGGTACGCCAGACGTTGAGCTGGCGGCGATCTCCAGCAGCGATGCCAGTAAAGTGCACGCTGACTGGCCGTCGGTGCAGGTGGTGGCCGATCCTCAGGCGCTGCTGGATGACCCGACGCTGCACCTGATTGTAATTCCTACCCCGAACGACACCCATTTCCCGCTCGCCAAAGCGGCACTCAATGCCGGCAAGCATGTGGTGGTCGATAAACCGTTTACCGTGACACTGTCACAGGCACGTGAGCTCGATCAGCTGGCCAAAGCCAAAGGGCTGCTGCTGTCGGTGTTCCATAACCGCCGCTGGGACAGCGATTTCCTGACGCTGAAAACGCTGCTGAACGACGGCACGCTGGGCGAGGTGCGCTATCTGGAGTCGCACTTTGACCGTTTCCGTCCGGAAGTGCGTCAGCGCTGGCGCGAAATGAAAGGCCCGGGCAGCGGAATCTGGTTCGATCTTGGACCGCACGTGCTGGACCAGGCGTTGCAGCTGTTTGGACCGCCGGTGGCGATCAACGTCGACATGGCTGAACTGCGTCCCGGCGCGCAAACCACCGATTACTTCCACGCGGTGCTGACTTATCCCACCCGGCGCGTGGTGCTGCACGCCAGCATGCTGGTAGCGGCGGAATCGGCGCGTTTTGTGGTGCACGGCACGCGCGGCAGCTACGTTAAGTATGGGCTCGATCCGCAGGAGGACCGTCTGAAAGCCGGTGAACGTCCGCCGCGTGAAGAGTGGGGCTACGATATGCGCAACGGCACGCTGACGCTGGCCGAGGGCGAAGTGATGGTGGAGAAAGAGCTGCTGACTCTGCCGGGCAACTATCCGGCCTATTATGCGGCGATCCGCGACGCCATTGCCGGTAACGGTGCCAACCCGGTTACAGCGGAAGAGGCGATTCAGGTGATGGAGCTGATTGAGCTTGGCCTGCAGTCGGCGGAGAAACGCCAGACCCTGTCACTGAAGTAAACCGGACGGCGTTATCGCCAGCCGATCAACAAGGAGCGCAATCTGCGCTCCTTTTTTATGGCTCAGGCTGCAACGCGCTGGCGCAGCGCGGCTTTCTCCGCCTCGGTTAAAAAGGCGATGGCAATACCATTTTCCTGCGCCTGACGGATCTCGGTGGCGCTCAGGCCCGCCTGTGGCGCAGCGACCTCATATTCATGCGCCAGCTCAATGCCCTGTACCGCCGGGTCGTCAGTGTTGATGGTTGCCAGAATGCCATGCTGCAGGAACGCCTTCAGCGGATGGCTGGCCAGCGAGGCCACGGTGCTGGTCTGAATGTTCGACGTCAGGCAGGATTCAACGCCAATGCGCTGTTCGGCGAGGAAATCCATCAGCGCGCGGTCTTCAATTGCTTTGACACCGTGACCGATGCGCTCAGCGCCCAGCTCGCGGATCGCCTGCCAGATGCTCTCCGGTCCGGCGGCTTCACCGGCATGTACGGTGATGCGGAATCCGGCATCGCGGGCGCGGTTGAAGTGGCTGAGGAACTCGCTGCCCGGGAAGCCCAGTTCATCGCCGGCCAGATCGACGGCGGTGATGCCGTCGCGGTGCGCCAGCAGACCTTCCAGCTCGCGCAGGCAGGCTTCTTCGCCGAAGGTGCGGCTCATGATGCCAATCAGCTTCACATCAACGCCGTACTGCTGCACGCCCGCGCGCACACCATCAATCACCGCTTCCACCACGCCAGCGATCGGCAGCTGATGGTTCATCGCCATGTAGCCCGGTGAGAAGCGCAGCTCAGCATAATGGATACCGGCCTGCGCGGCGTCAGCGACGTTTTCCAGCGCAATGCGGCGGCAGGCGTCGAGATCGCCCAGCACTTTGACGCCCCAGTCAAGCTTCTGCAGGAAGCTCACCAGGTCCGGCTGGTTGGCGGTCACCTGCACGTGTGGACGCAGCGTATCCAGCGTATCGGCGGGCAGCGCAAGATTGAACTGACGACCTAAATCAAGGATGGTCTGGGCGCGGATATTGCCATCGAGGTGGCGGTGAAGGTCGGTGAGGGGAAGTTTCGCATCAATCATGTCGCACTCGCTGAATTAACGTAAAGTGCAGACCATTATAAAAACATCTTGCGCAACCGCGCCAGTGATTTGCGCAAAGCGGGCAGCGGATGCTGAATTAATCAGCATCCGCTGTGGTTCAGAACGATTGCAGTGCGGCAATCAGCCGGTCCAGCCCGTCATCCAGCTTGCTGCGCGGGCAGCCAGCGTTGAGACGCAGATAGCTGCGGCTGGCGCTGCCGTAAGTGCTGCCTGGCATAATCGCCACCTTATGCTGCTGGATCAGCCGCTGCTGCAGCGCGACGTCATCAATCGCCAGCGGCGCGGTGTCAATCCATGCCAGATAAGTGGCCTGCGGCGGTTGCCAGTTGAGCCCAGCAAACGCCGCGTTGAGCCGTTGCGCAATGTGCTGCATATTGGCACGCAGATAATCGCGCAGCGCGTCGAGCCAGGGGGCGCCGTGACGGTAGGCGGCAATAGTGGCAGCCAGCGCCATCACCGCCGGTGACGACAGCCCGTCCTGCTGCTTCAGCGCGTGAAACCACGCCCGGCGATCGTCCGCGTCCGGAATAATGCCCCAGGCACCGGTCAGCGCCGGAATATTGAAGCTCTTCGAGGCCGAGGTAAACAGCGCCCAGCGGCCTTGTGCCACCTCGCACCACGGCGTGTGGCGCGCCTCGCTCAGCACCATATCCATATGGATTTCATCGCTGATCACGCTCACGCCATGCCGTTCACACAGTGCCGCCATCTGCTGCAGCTCTGCGCGCTGCCACACTTTGCCGGTGGGATTGTGCGGGCTGCACAATAACATCACCTTACAGCGCGGCCGCGCCAGCAGGGTTTCCAGCTCAGCCATATCACAGCGCCATGTGTCGCCAGCGCGCTGCAACGGTAACTCCAGCACCCTGCGCTGATTCCCGATGATTGTCTGGTAAAACGCATCATAGGCGGGCGTGTGAATCAGCACTTCATCCTCCGCCTGCGTCCAGTGGCGCAGCAGCTGCGCCACCATATAAATCACCGACGGGCCGTACACCAGCGACTCTGCCGCGACCTCGCTGGCAAAGCGGCTGCGCATCCAGTGCTGCAGGGCGGAGAGGAAATCCTCGTGCTGCCAGCGGCTGTAGCCCAGCACGCCGTGATTCAGCCGCTGCTGCAACGCGTCAATGATGCAGGGAGCGGTGGCGAAATCCATGTCCGAGATGGTGAAAGGCAGCAGATCTGGCACGCCAAAGCGGTCGGCGACAAAGTCCCACTGCGTGCACCAGCTGCCGTGGCGATCCACTACCCGATCAAAATTAAACGCATGCATGTTTACACCGTCGCGCTCATCAGATGGGCCATTTCATCTTTAACCGACTGCACCTGCGGGCCAATGACTACCTGCAGATTGGTCTGGTTGAGGTGCACCACGCCGATGGCGCCGTTGGCTTTCAGCGCGGCATCGTCGACCTTGCTCATGTCGGCCACCGACAGGCGCAGGCGCGTCAGACAGTTATCCAGCGAGGTGATGTTGTCAACGCCACCCAGCGCCGCGAGAATCGCTGGCGTGTTGTAGCCGGATTTGCCCACGCCGGCGCGGCTGACCTGCTGCTCAACGCGGCTGGTTTCTGCTTCGCGGCCCGGTGTTTTGATGTTGAAGCGGGTGATGGCGAAACGGAAGATGGCGTAGTAACCCACAAACCACACGGCGGCAATCACCGGCACCCAGTACCATTTGGTCGAAAGGCCGTGCAGCACGCCAAACACTAAGAAGTCGATCACGTTACCGTCGGTATTACCGATGGTCACGCCAAGCATTGCCATCACGGTGAAGCCGAGACCGGTCAGCAGCGCGTGGATCAGATACAGTACCGGTGCGACAAACAGGAACAGGAATTCGATCGGTTCGGTGGTGCCGCCGACCACGCAGGCAACCACGCCCGAAATCAGCAGGCCTTTAATTTTGTGACGGTTTTCCGGGCGCGCGCAGTGATAAATCGCCAGCGCTGCCCCTGGCAGGCCGCCAAGGAATGCCGGCATTTTACCCTGCGACAGGAAGCGGGTGGCGCTTTCCGCGAAGCCGTGAGTTTCCGGACACGCCAGCTGCGCCTGGAAGATGGTCAGCGCGCCGCTGACGCTGTGACCACACACCTCCATGGTGCCACCGGCATCGGTAAAGCGAATAATCGCCACCAGAATATGCTGCAGGCCAAACGGCAGCAGCAGACGTTCACCGGTGCCGAAGATCATCGGGCCGAATTCGCCCGCGCTGTTGATCATCCAGCCAAGACCGGTGATCGCGCGCGCAAAAAAAGGCCAGATCAGCGGTACTACCAGCCCCAGCAGGCCCATCACCACGGTGGTGATAATCGGCACAAAGCGCGTGCCGCCGAAGAATGCCAGCGCATCCGGCAGGCGAATATTGTGAAAACGCTCGTGCAGCCAGAACACCACAATGCCGACAATCACCGCGCCGAGAATACCGGTGTCGATGGACTGAATGCCGAGAATGTTCTGCACGTTATTGGCTTTCAGCACCGCCGCATCGGTAGTCGGCAGGATCCCATTGATGTTCAGCCAGAAGTTAACGCTGAGATTGAGCACCGCAAAGCCGACGAAGCCGGCAAACGCTGCCACGCCTTTGTTTTCCCGCGCCATGCCCAGCGGAATGGCGATGGCAAACATCACCGGCAAATAGCTAAAGGCAAAGGAGCCGATTTTCGCCATCCAGATAAACAGGTATTGCAGGAACGGCTGGTCGAGCAGCGGAATCAGCGTCAGCACATCATGGCTGCTGAGTGAACTGCCGATCCCTAGCATGATGCCGCAAAACGACAGCAGCGCCACGGGTAGCATGAAGGTTTTCCCCAGGCTCTGGAAAAATTCCCAGAGCGACATTTTGGGTTGGCTGTGAGGCATAGTCTCTCCTGGCTAAAAAGTAACAAGCGGGTAAAGTGGTGGGGGATGATAAAACGTTTTATCACGGCTTTTTGTGGTGATAATCACAAAGCCTGACGAGCATCAGGCTTTATTTTTATGCGAATCAGTGTAACGTTTTACCTCTTTGAATTTTCCGGCAACGAAAAGCGTCACACTATGTCCCAGCAGAAAATCACCATCCATGATGTCGCGCAGGCCGCTGGCGTATCGGTCAGCACGGTATCGCTGGTGCTGTCCGGCAAAGGGCGCATTTCACCCGCCACCGCCACGCGGGTGAATCAGGCGATTGAGCAACTCGGCTATGTGCGTAACCGCTCGGCCTCCATGCTGCGCGGCGGTGAAAGCGGGGTGATTGGCCTGATCGTGCGCGATCTCAGCCAGCCCTTTTATGCGGCAATGACGGCGGGACTGAGTGAGGTGCTGGAGCAGCAGGGCAAAGTGCTGGTGCTGACGCAGAGTGGCCAGCACGGCCAGCATCTGCAGCGCTGTTTTGATTCGCTGGCGGCGCAGGGTGCCGATGGCATTGTGCTGGGCGGCGCGGTGGCGCAGGCGGAATCGCTGCGGCTGCAGGCGCAGGAGCAAAATATTGCGCTGATCTGCGCCGCGCGCGCCAGCAGTCTGGAGAAAGTCGATTCGCTGCGTCCGGATAACAGCCAGGCGGCGCGGATGGCCACCGAGTATCTGATCAAACAGGGACATCAGCGCATTGCCTGGGTGGGCGGTCTGGGTTCGTCACTGACGCGCGCCGAACGTATCGGCGGCTATTGCGCCACGCTGCTGCAGTACGGTTTGCCGTTTCGCCCGGACTGGATTATCGAATGTGACGATCGCCAGCAGAGCGTCTCCGCGCTGACGCAGGCGCTGCTGCATCAGCATCCGCGTATTACTGCTATCCTGGCCCACAATGCCAGCACCACGCTCGGCTGCTATTTCGGCGCGCTGCGCAGCGGCCGCACCCTCGGGGAAGATGCCGTGGACAGTTACTACACCCAGCAGCTGGCGCTGGTCGGCTTCAACGACGATCCGCAGCCTGAGCTGAACGATCCGGCATTGACGTTTGTCAGCAGTGAAGCGCGCATCGTCGGGCGGCGCGCGGCAGAACGCATATTACAGCGCCTGGCGCAGCCACAGGCCGATGTGCAGACGTTAATCGTGCCGCCGCAGCTGGTGCAGGGCCGCTAAGCCTGTCGCCCGCCCGGCGTCAGGTCATTATTCGCCACGTTTCTGTTACCGCTGCTTACCGGTTGTCAGCCGGCCTGTGATCATCGTTCTGCTTATGCATTGCGGGCCAGCAGAAAATAAAGATTAAGCTTTAGCATCAAATATTGACACGAAACTGTCATAATATGGCCAGCGTTAAATGAAAATCAACGCGTTAGCCATTTTTCTGAATTCCGCGAATTTTGTATTGATTAATATTCTTTACCGGCCGCGCCTGTATTTTATTCAGGCTGGCTGATGTTATTACCTGTCACAAAATGTGTATTTTCTTATTGTTTAGCGCGGGTTTACTTGCTCGCTGGATTTGTGACTGGCGAGGAATATACTGCCAGCTATGCTTATTTTTCCTGTGCCGGGGCACGTATGAAAATAATCGTAAATGGGAAAGGTTATCCGGAAAAGAGAAATATCATCGTCAACGATTCACACCATTATCTCAATCTGAAATATAAAAATATCTGGTTTTATCGTAACGCCGTCAGGCAGAAAATCCGCAAAGCCAATAAGTTGTTTATTTTCGCGCCGCTACCGTTCTCGGTGCCGGACGATGCGCAAATCATCCATCTTTTTAATGAAGTGGCCTGCACAAAAAAACGCTGGATGGCGACATTTGAAACCGAAATTCCGCGCGTGCTGCCGGTGCCGGGCATGGCCAAACTGCATAATCCACAATTGCAGAAACAACTCAAACTGATCGCGGCACCGCAGTGTACGGCGCTGCTGGCCATTTCCGACGCAACGAAAAAGATTCAAATCAAGCTGTTACAGGCGTTTCCGCAGCAGGCTGCAGCCATTTTGCCTAAACTGCATACGCTGCATCCGCCGCAGGCAATTATCTGTGATCGGGTCAGGCCGGTGAATCAGGCGAAGCTGACGTTCAGCTTTGTCGGCAATGAGTTTTATCGTAAAGGTGGGGCGGAAGTGGTGCTGGCCTTTAGCGAGTTGCTGGCAGAAGGCATCATTCACCCCGACAGCGTGCAGGTGAATTTAACGGGCAACCTGAAGCATCGCTATAATATCGCGCACGGCGCGCAGCAGGATGACGCACAATTTCATCAGCGGATTGAATACCTGATTAATCAGCAGGCAATCTTCAGGCATGAAACATTTTTGCAAAATGATCGGCTGATGAAAATGCTCGAACAGACCGATGTGGGATTATTACCGACCTGGCAGGATACCTACGGCTTTTCAGTGCTGGAAATGCAGGCGTGCGGCTGTCCGGTCATTACCACTAATGTGCGGGCACTGCCGGAAATAAACCCGGCTTCGGCCGGCTGGCTTATTGATTGTCCGCTGAATGATATGTTTGAAATCGCCATTGGTTCAGCGCAGGAGAAACTGGCGATCAGGGACAGGATTATTGCGCAGCTCAAACAGATCATCACGCAGATAATGGCGCAGCGCGAGGCGATCAGCACCCGCTCGGCGCGGGCGCTGCAAAGAATTAAAGACCAGCACGATCCGGCGCGCTTTCGCGCCCGTCTCGACGCCTTTTATCAGCAGACAGCACAGGTGAATCGTGCCCCGGGCGTCAGCGCTAAAGAGATTTGACCCATGAATCACGCCGGGTGGAGGAAGCGGATCCCCGGTTATCGCCGGTGGCGCTGACGCGACGGCCAGCGCGCACGGCATTAGCGGGCTCTGGCCGTCAGACTAAAATAGGGATGTTTTCCTGCCAGCAGCAGCAAAAACTCATATTCTCCCTGACTGAGCGGCGACGGTTTTGCTGCGGACTCCTTCATCTGCCAGACCCGCAGGCTAAGGTCGAAGCGTTCAGCCGCGTGCAGTTGGGTCATGCCCGTGGCGATGCGTAAGTCACGCACATCAGTCTGAACCGGAACGATGTGCTGCAATGATTGATGGCTCATAAGTTCTTCTCTTTCTGTGGCCTGTCCCTGGCGGTATGGTTATCGGCTGCGAGCTATGCCGGGTCAGAGACGGCAAGCTTTTCTGCCGCGAAGCTGTCAATGGCTGAAACGGGGCGCTGACCGGCCAGCAGCGCGCTGTGCTGCGGGCTGTCAGAAAAGTTAAAATGACTGATCACCGCAGCCAGCGTTCCGGTACGGCCATTCAGGCTGCCGGCCGAGGTGGCGATCTCTTTCACCAGAGCGGCATTCTGCTGGGTGACGCGATCCAGATCGGTCACGGCCAGCGTAACCTGGGCAATGCCTTTGCTCTGTTCGTCTGACGCCAGCGCAATCTGGCCAATCAGCGACGTAACGGCGGAAACGCTTTGCGTGGCGCTGTCCATGATGGCGCCGGCGCGCTGCGCGGTCTGCGCGCCCTCACCAACGCGCGTCACGGTGCCATTAATCAGCCCTTCGATCTCCTTCGCGGCGCTGGCGCTGCGTTGTGCCAGCGTGCGCACTTCAGCTGCCACCACGGCAAAGCCGCGTCCCTGCTCACCGGCGCGAGCGGCTTCAACAGCCGCGTTCAGTGCCAGAATATTGGTCTGAAATGCGATGCTGTTAACCGTGGCGGTGAACTGACGGATTTTATCGGCCTCGGCGGCGATATCGGCCATCATCGCTGACACGCTTTTGACCAGCGCTTCGCCGTCGCGCGTGGTGCGCGCCGCATCCTCAGCCAGCTCGCGCGCTTCGCCCGCGCTGTGGGCATTTTTCTCTACGGTGGCGCTGAGCTGCTCCATGCTGGCCGAGGTCTGCTCGAGCGCAGCCGCCTGGCGCGTGGTGCGATCGGACAGATCGGCATTGCCGCTGGCGATATCCGCAGACTCCTTGCGCAGCACGTCGGTGTTGTCATGCACGGCGCGCACCGTGGTCAGCAGGCTCTGCTGCATCAGCCTGACCAGCGGAATCAGCTGACCCACACAGTTGCGGCCAAAATCCTGCGGTTCCCGCGTAAGATCGCCAGCGGCAATGCCGCGGAAATGTTCCCGCAGCGCCCCCAGCGGCCGTACCAGATGCGTGACCAGAAACCGGTCACAGAACAGCAGCAGCGCGAGCATCAGCAGTGCAGCAATGCCAAAGGCCATTTGCAGACGCTGGCGATCGGACTGGTCGGCATGGTTATTCGCTGCGATGTCGCGCTGCAGCAACTGCAGGCGCTCAGCCGCAGGCACCGCAAAGTCAGCCGGCGATGCGGTGAGGGCGGTACGCAGCGGCGCCCAGTCGCTATCGACCGGCGCATCGGCCGCTACGGCCGCTTTTGCCGCCGTGGTTCCCGATGCCATCACTAAACTGGCGCGATTGAGAAACAGCAGCTGGCTGGTCAGGGTAGCGTTATGCAGTTCGCGCTGATGCATGTCGCGCAGCACCGTGCTGCCATAGATCCCGGCCAGCGCCACAATCAGCAGCGCCGCGACCAGGATGCACTGCACAACCCGGCGAATGGTGAAGTTTTTAAGAAATTGCATGGTGAGTTTCCCCGGTGTCGTTTAAGACACAATGGTGTCGAGCGTTATTATTTATTGTTCGCGATAATATCGCGTACTATGGTTTAGCGTTTTAAGCATGGCAGGGAATTCTGAAAAAGAAAATGAATCGTCGATAAAATATTTCTTTCCCGAAGACACGCCAGATTAATTTATAAAAGGGTTATTTCGCCGGGCCGCGGCAGTCAGGCTCGCCGGCGGATAAATAAACATTCATTGTTTTTGCCGTTTGCTGAAATTGAGCGTTCAGTGCCGGTTAATTTAGCTTAAGTCACGCCGTAATGATTAACAGCACTCCGCCTGCAACACGCTGGGCGTCAACAAATAATAAACGCTGCCGCGTTAACGCTAATTTCACCCGTGACCATCACCGATTATAAATTCACACTGTAAAGCACCGGACCCGTTGGACGTCCGGTTGGCGAACCGCCGTGCGGCTCGAGACTAATCGCCAGCGTCGCCTTAACCAGCGACTGCTGTTTCTCAATCGGATACTGCTGCGGCGCACTGCCGGTGACCAGACCGAGTGAAACGGGCGCCCGGCCAGGCGGAATCAGCCACAGTTCCAGACTCTGATCCGCCCTGACCGCGCTGACCTGCAGCGGCGCCAGACTAATCACGTCCTGCCGGCGGCTGGCGCTCACCACCCATTGCTGACTGTGTTGCGCATCGGTCAGCACCGCCAGCGGTGTCATCACCGGCTCGCGCAGCCAGTAAGCCGACAGCGCGAAGCCCAGCGCAACGCAGGCGGCAGCCAGCCACGGTAGCGTCCGGCGTGCGGGCGCGACGCGCTTGTCGGGCGGCAGGGAAAGGGCAATTTTTTTCCACAGCGTTTCCGGCGGCGTGACGGGCGGCTGAACCTGGTCGAGACCCGCCAGCAGCGTCTGCCAGCGGGCGACCTGCGCCGCCAGCGCCGGCTCGGCCTGCAGTCTGCGCTGAAAGCGCAATCGCGCGCTGCCGCGCAGCGTGCCGAGGGCGTACTCCGCCGCCAGGGCGTCATCCCGCTGCACTTTGTCACTCATCGTCCTACACACTCCCGCAGATGGTCCAGGCCACGTCGAATCCAGCTTTTAACCGAGCCGACCGGCTGCTGCAGCCACCCGGCAATGTCGCTATGTGATAAGCCCTGATAATAGGCCAGCGCGATCGACTGGCGCTGTTCACTGCTCAAATGCTGCAGACAGTGGTGCAGGCGGGCAACCTGGCGATCGTGCTGCTCATCCAGACTGACGTCACCCGGCGTGCTGCTTAAATCGTCGAGCCAGGCTTCATCGGCATGGAATTGTCTGGCATAGCCGCTGCGCAGCCAGTCAATGCAGCGGTTGCGTACAATGTGCGTCATCCAGGTCAGGGGAGAACTGAGCGCGCTATTAAATGACGCGGCGTTGTGCCAGACCGTGATGTAGCATTCGTGCAGAACCTCTTCCGCCCACGCCCGCTGGCGTAACATGCGCAGCGCTACCGCAAACAGATACGGAGAAGTCAGCCGGTACAGCTGTTCAAAAGCCAGGCGATCGCGCTTCGCGACCGCCTGTATTAAGGCTATTTGTTGCTCAGCCTGAGAGGCGTCCATAATACTCCTGGCCGGTTTGTTTAACCTTACCGAGTATAGACAGTTATTCAGGCATTAAGACGGTATCAATAACGTCAATGACGCCATTTTTCTGGTTTACATCATAAGTGCTGATATTGGCCACATTACCCTGACCATCTTTCAGCTGAATATTATGTGGCCCGTTGCTCATAATCCACAGCGGCTGACCATTCACCGTTTTCAATTCGGCTTTACCGCCACCCTGTTTAATTTTTTGCTCCAGCGCTTTCATATCATATTTACCGGCGACCACATGGTAGGTCAGCACGCTGGTGAGTTTGGCTTTGTTTTCTGGTTTAAGTAGTGCATCAACGGTGCCGGCAGGCAGTTTGGCAAAGGCGGCGTTAGTCGGCGCAAACACCGTAAACGGGCCTTTGCCCTGTAAGGTATCGACCAGACCCGCGGCTTTAACGGCAGCGACCAGCGTAGTGTGATCCTTCGAGTTCAGGGCATTTTCAATAATGTTTTTTTGTGGATACATTGCCGCGCCGCCTACCATCACCGAATCGGCGTGCATGGCCGCCATCGCAGCGTTCGCGCCCAGCAGGGCGGCAGACAGGACGGCATAACTGATTAACTTTTTCATCATATATCCTCATTGAAGGAGCAGAAGGGTGCTCACAAAGGGATATACGTGCGGTGCGGCTGAACGGATGCAGAAAAGGGTGAAATTTTTTTGCCGGGGGAAAACGGCAGCCCGGAGCGGGCTGCCGCGGGGATTACTCTGGCATGCCTTCGCTGGTTGGCGCGCCTAACATGTAGCGCGACAGGAACTGCTCCAGCGTCATTTTGTCGCCATTCATGGTGACCTGACCGTTAGCGTATTGCAGGCTGGTGGTGATGTTATCGTCCTGCTGCTGCGTCAGACGGAACATCTGGCCCATCGCCGCCAGACCTTTCACCTGCTGATCGGCCAGCTTCTGCGCATCATCACCCTGATAACCTTCCGCCAGCCCGACGTGACGCATCACTTCGGTCGCCATCGGCATATTGATGCTCAGCTTGCCGTCGAGCGTTTTCAGCACGCGATCCACAGCGGCACCCAGACTCTGCGGTTCACCGGTGACGGTCGCCGGATCGTTAAAACCGACGTTAAGGTTGAACGTGCTCTCGCCTTTGTCATTTTTCCAGCTCAGCGGCGCCACGCTTACGGTCGGCGAACCTTTCAGCAGGGTCGGCAGGTTATTTCTCAAAATGGTCTGCACGCTGGCCTGGTAGCGGATAGGATCGTCCACCACGCCAGGCTGGTTCAGCAGATCCTGCATCTGCGCATTGTACTGGTCAGAGAAGGTTTTCACCGCCTGAGCATCAAACTGCGCAAATTTCATCGCCAGTTTGGCTTCGCCGAACGGCTGTTTTTGCAGGCTGATATTGTCGACCTGATAATCAATCTGGCCGCCAATCTTACCGTCTTTGTTGTCGAACGAGGACTTCCCGTCCAGCTTCTCCAGCGTCAGGCCTTCCTGACCGTTGATGCTGGCGTCGAGCTTATCCAGCGTGATGGTCTGGTCGCCGACGCGCACGCCTTCCGGACTCAGGTGGGTGTCACCGCCCAGCTTCAGACCGTTAAGGGTAAACAGCACCGGCTGCTGCAGCTGGTTTTTGCTGGTGACGGCGATGCTCGAGAAGTCGCCCTGCAGACTCACTTTGTCGCCTTTGCTGTCCGCGCTGACGTTGAGCGTGCCGCCGTTAGTGGCGAGGCGATCACCGGTCTGCGCATTGCTGTAATCCACCGGCAGCAGGTGTAGCGCGGTATCGGTCGCGCCGCTGTAACCAACGCGGGTATCGGCATTAACCAGCGATTTGCCCTGAGTCAGTTCAAACAGTTTCTTCACTGCATCGGTGTTTTCCAGTTCGGTGTGCACCGAGGCCATGCTGGGGATCAGGTTGCCGCGCTTCAGCTGAGCAAACGGGAAAGGACCGTGGTCGATGGTTTCGTTGAGCACGATGCTTTGACCCGGCTTCAGCAGCGGATTGTCTTCGGTCTGCGAACTGGCCTGAATCACCAGTTTGGTTTTGCTGCTGAATACGCCACGCTGGTAATCCTGATAGCTGAGCGTCAGACGGCTATTCGGCGCGTACGCGTTGATCTGGCTGTTGGCATTTTGCAGCATCTCATCCATGTGGCTTTCCAGCTGTTTACCGGTAAACCACGCTGCGCCAGTCCAGATTACGCCGAGCGCCACAATCACACCTACGGCAACCTTGGTCTTTTTCATCGCTGAGTCGTCCTTATCCTTGCGTGCGCATACCGTTGGGCCGCGCGACGGGTGAAGAAAAACGCCCGCAGGCGTTTTTAATTAATAGTTTGAAATAATAGCAGTTAATGCTGCAGGCGTCAGCCGCCTCACGTCAGCGCGTTGTACACCCGCGCCAGACGCCCGGTCCCCGCCGCGCTCACCGGCGACTCACTGGCTGCGATAAAGCAGGATTCGCCCGGTTGCAGTACCAGCTGCTGCCCGGCCTTTTCAATCACCGCCTGGCCTTCGATGCAGAACAGCAGGGCGGCACTGTGCTGTGCCAGCGTTTGCGGCGTGGCCGAAAGCGTATGGATGGCGAAGGCAAAATCCTCTACCGGAATCGGGAAGTTGAGGCTGTCGCCCTGCGTCTGCGGCTGTGTGAGCAGCGTCGCCGCCGGTTTGGCCTCGAACTTCAGGTTGGCCAGCAGTTCCGGGATATCAATGAATTTCGGCGTCAGGCCGGCGCGCAGCACGTTATCCGAATTGGCCATCACTTCCAGCGCCACGCCTTTCAGATAGGCATGCGGCGTTTCGGCGAACAGGAACATCGCCTCACCCGGTTGCAGGGTGATGACATTCAGCAGCAGCGGTGAGAACAGGCCATTATCGTCCGGATAGTCGCTGGCGATGGTTTTGATGGTCTGCCACGGTTCGCCTTCGCGCGCGTTCAGCGCGGATTTCAGCACGCCGAGCGCGCGAGTTTTGCTCTCGTCTTTCAGCGACAGCAGGGTAGCGAACAGTTTAGCCAGCGCGGCTTCGCTGGCGTTTTCAAGGAAATGGGCGATCTGCGGATGCGCGCCCGCGACCGGCTCCAGCAGCGAGACAATCTCAGGCAGTTCGCGAAAGCCGTTCATCGCCTGGAACGGCGTCAGGGCATACACCAGTTCGGGCTTGTGGTTAGCATCTTTATAGTTGCGCTCGGCGGCGCTGAGCGGAATGCCCGCCGCGTTTTCACGCGCGAAACCGGCTTCAGCGGCAGTTTTACTGGGATGCACCTGAATCGATAACGGCTGATCGGCGCACAGCACTTTAAACAGAAACGGCAGCTCACCGAAACGCTGCGCTACCGCTGCGCCCAGCGCCGCGAGCGGATCGTCGTTGATCACGTCACGCAGCGAGCGCGCCACGCCGTCCACGTCCACGGTGGAGGGGCTTTTGGGGTGCGCGCCCATCCATAATTCCGCCATCGGCAATCCCTGCGGGTTTTCGATGCCGTAGAGTTCGGTCAGCGCGGTTTTGCTGCCCCATGCATAATTTTGCAGCGAATTGTTCAATTTTTGCATCGTTTACCCTTAATAACGGTAAGTAAATAAGCGTATTAAAGCAGAAAGTGCCATAGAAAATACACGAACAAGTGCAATAAACGCGATGGGCTCGCATAATGTTAATTTCTTGTATGTGACAATCTTGCTCGCTCTAAGGCGTCGCGGGAAGACGACTTAGGCGGAAACCTCAAAATCTGAGCTAAGGAGACGTAGTCATGGCAGCCAACCGCATTGAAAAAGATTCAATGGGTCCGATCGAAGTTCCGGCAGATAAGTTGTGGGGCGCACAAACGCAGCGTTCGCTGGAGCACTTCCGTATCTCCACCGAGAAGATGCCCGTGGCGCTGGTGCACGCGCTGGCGCTGACCAAGCGCGCCGCCGCCCAGGTTAACCGCGATCTGGGGCTGCTGCCGGCTGAACGGGCCGGGGCGATTATCGACGCCGCTGACGAGGTGCTGGCCGACCAGCACAGCGACGAGTTCCCGCTGGCCATCTGGCAGACCGGCTCCGGCACCCAGACCAACATGAACATGAATGAAGTGCTGGCTAACCGCGCCAGCGAACTGCTGGGCGGCGAGCGCGGCATGTCGCGCAAAGTGCATCCGAATGATGATGTTAACAAGAGCCAGAGCTCCAACGATGTGTTCCCGACGGCGATGCACGTTGCCGCGGTGATTGCGCTGCGCGAACAGCTGATTCCGCAAATTGAAGTGCTGAAAAATACCCTGAGCGAGAAGTCCGCCGCGTTTAAAGACATCGTTAAAATTGGTCGTACCCACCTGCAGGACGCCACACCGCTGACGCTCGGCCAGGAAATTTCCGGCTGGGTTGCCATGCTGGAGCACAATCTGAAGCACATTGAACACAGTATTCCGCACGTCGCCGAGCTGGCGCTGGGCGGTACCGCAGTCGGTACTGGCCTGAATACCCATCCGGAATATGCGGTGCGAGTGGCAAAAGCGCTGGCCGACCTGACGCAGCAACCCTTTGTCACTGCGCCCAACAAATTTGAAGCGCTGGCGACCTGCGATGCGCTGGTGCATGCGCACGGCGCGCTGAAAGGCCTGGCCGCCTCGCTGATGAAAATCGCTAACGACGTGCGCTGGCTGTCGTCCGGTCCGCGCTGCGGCATCGGTGAAATCAGCATCCCGGAAAATGAGCCCGGCAGCTCGATCATGCCAGGCAAAGTCAATCCTACCCAGTGTGAAGCGCTGACCATGCTGTGCTGCCAGGTGATGGGCAATGACGTGGCGGTGAACATGGGCGGTGCATCCGGTAACTTCGAACTCAACGTCTACCGGCCAATGGTGATCCACAACTTCCTGCAGTCGGTACGGCTGCTGGCCGACGGCATGGACAGCTTCAATCACCATTGCGCGGTGGGCATTGAGCCCAACCGCGAGCGCATCGAGCAGCTGCTCAACGAGTCGCTGATGCTGGTTACCGCGCTGAATACCCATATCGGCTATGACAAAGCGGCGGAAATTGCCAAGCAGGCGCACAAACAGGGGCTGACGCTGAAGGCCTCGGCGCTGCAGCTCGGCTACCTGACCGAAGCGCAGTTTGACGAATGGGTGCGGCCGGAAGAGATGGTTGGCAGCATGAAGCAATAGCTTTGCTTTACTGCCGGACACTACAGCGCGACCTGTCGCGCTGTTTTTTTGCCTTACAGACGGTCACTCCATAAATGCAGCCGCGGGATGATCAGGTGCAGCGGCTGCGCCAGCGGCTTGTAGCGGTGCGCGATGTTTTCGGCATCGTAATCCAGCAGTTCACCCAGCGTCGGCACCTGCGTACGATCGCGGCACAGCACCAGCAGCGGCGAAGGGCAGGCCAGCTGCAGCTGTTTTTTCTCGCTGGCGCGCCACAGCCGCGCGATAGGTTGCACTTTGACCGGCCGCTTGATCTTCAGCTGCGCGCCGTCGGGTAATGACTGCACCCGCTCCAGCTCCTGCTGCACTTTCTCTGCCCACTGTTCGCGCGTCCACGGCGCCTGCGCGCGGTTCGCCTTCAGGCTGCGCTCCAGCTGCCCGACGATGGCCTCGCGCGTCACCTTCTTGATGATGTTTTTATTCGCCCAGCCAAAACGCAGCGTATCCGGCGCCTGCAGTAGCGTGACGCTGCGGTAGGCGTTGAGGGTGATCAGGCCACGCAGATGCTGGTGCACAAACTCAAAACGCGCCTCGCTCGGCAGGCCGGAGTCGACGGTGATCAATTGCTCCAGCCGCTGTTTAAGGGTGTTGATGGTCGTGACCTGTTGCTCCAGTCGCAGGCTGGCCGCCTCATCCGCCTCAATGCAGAGGGCGCCAGGCAGACGCACCGCCGCTTTGGTGCTGAGTTTTTCCGACTGATGCTGCATAAACAGGCGACAATAGTGGGCGAGGGCCATTTCGCGCGCGCGTTTACCGAGATGCTGGGTCACCGCGATGCGGTTGATTTCATCATGCTCTTTGCCTTTCTCGATCTCCGGCAGGCTGAATACGCGCGCCAGCAACAGCGGCTGCTGTTCAACCGACGCTCGCAGCGCAGTGAGTTCGCGCTCCAGCGTGTTCACGCATTCGTGTAAATCAGCCACCAAATCGTAGCGAGCCATTACAGTTCTCCATAGTTACAACATACCAAAGGGTGGCACTGAATGACGCGGCGAGCAAGCAGGCATACTAGTTACAACATACTATAATAGAGTTTATCCATCCAGTCGCTGAAACCCCGGCGTGGAATTCGGCTCAACAGGACGCGCGGGCATTTTTCCTGCCGGATGAACATGTTATAACCGTGATTTACCTGTTAACGGATATCAGCTGTGGAGTATCAGCCAAAACCGGGCGCGCCCGCTATCGTCACGCTCGGCGCCGTGCAGATCCTGTCATGGGGCGGATCATTTTATCTGATGGCCGTGATGGCTAACCCAATCATCGCGGAAACCGGCTGGTCGCAGCAGTGGGTGTATGGCGCACTTTCGCTTGGCATTCTGGTCTCCGGCCTGCTGGCACCGCTGTGCGGCCGGCTGATTGCCCGCGCACAGGGTCGCCGACTGCTGGCGGCGAGCGGGGCGGTGATGGCGCTCGGGCTGGTGATCATGGCGCTGAGCCACAGTTTGCCGCTGTTTCTGTTCGCCTGGCTGATTATCGGCGCGGGCATGGCGATGGGCCTGTATGACGCGCTGTTCGCCACGCTGGGCACCTTATATGGCGGCCAGGCGCGTGGCGCGATTACCGGTATTACGCTGATTTCAGGATTCTGTACCTCGCTGGTGTGGCCCGGCATCGCGTTGCTGATCCACTGGCTGGAGTGGCGCGGTGCCTGTCTGGCCATTGCCGCGCTGCTGTGCCTGGCGGTGCTGCCGGCTTACCTGTATGCGCTGCCGGCGCCGCGCACGCCATCCAGACCAAAAGCCACGCAACAGCATACCGCACAGAATTCGCTGGCCCCCACGCTGTTCTGGCTGCTGTGCAGCATCTTTACCCTCGCGTCGGTGATCATGACGGCGATATCTGTGCAGTTGATTACCCTGCTGCAGGCGAGCGGGCATTCGCTGAGCGCCGCGCTGGCGATCAGCACGCTGCTGGGGCCGTGCCAGGTGGCGTCGCGCATTGTCGATATGGCGTTTAAGCGCGGCCATCCCATCTGGACCACTTTCTTCTCGGTCGGGCTGGTGGCGCTGGGATTACTGCTGCTGGCCTGTTATCCCGCGTGGGCGCTGGTGAGTATGGTGCTGTACGGTGCAGGGAATGGCTTGCGGGCTATCGTGCGCGGAACCCTGCCGCTGGCGATGGTGAAACCGGAAGAGTACGCCATTGTGGTTGGCCGCATGGCGCGACCGGCGCTGATTGGTCAGGCGCTCACACCGCTGATTGGCGGCTATATTTTCCAGCATTCCGGCGCGCAGGCTACGCTGTGGCTGTTATGTGCGCTGGCGCTGATCAACGTGCTTTTGGTGGTGGTGCTGAAGCGGAAATTGCCGGCAGGCGCTCCGGAATCCGCAGGTTGAAATCACCACTGACGGCTAACGGGCAGAGATGGCCGCTGCTGCGCTTTAGTGGCGATCCGTCAGATATTGCAGCAGGCAACACAACGCGCTTAACAGCAGAGTGCAGCCAGCCGAGACAACGAAAGGCAGCGGTGCCATCCGCACGCATTGCCATAAGGTTGGCGCGTTCAGGCAGCTGGTTGCCGCCGTGATGATGCCCACCGTCAGCGGGAGAACGGTCAGCAATAATGCGCCGACGACCGGGGATAATACAGACATTATTTCGCGCCTCGAAAATAGTAACGGCGCGCATTTTGTGCAAAAAATAGCAAGGGAATCATGACCCGGATCAATATTATTCCTTTCAGAAGACGGTTTATCGACCCTGACGCCGCCCCCTTCGCCGGGGTGTTTTTGTTTCTTACACAGAAACAATGGCTTGTCTGAAGGTCGGTTGCGCACACGGCGCACCAGGCGTGCAGAAATAATCGTCCCTTTGTCACAACCTCCTTCACCAGCCCGCAGCTACAGCGGTGGGGGCAAAAAAGTGACACGTCGCGCATATTGTTGCGCAAGGCTCAGAGTGCTAAAGCGGTCAGCGGCATGCCTTGTTTGAATATTTTTATCTTAATTCAATAACTTAAGTCGATATCAAGGCAGGTAATAGCGCAGGTTAGTCACGGGTGGAAAGCATTTTCGGTATTCTAAAAAGCAACAGTGTTTGTTATATTTATTGCTCATTGATTATTCACTGCCGCGGTATGAAAACAAGAAGATAGGCCGCAACTCAGGAAACAGAAATGCTAGATTACCGCTTCCCGACAGCTTTGCAGATGGTTTTGAGCGTAGCGATGGCGGAGCAATTGGGTAAACGCTCGACCAGTGCCATTCTGGCGTACGGTCTTGAAGCGAACCCCAGTTTCATTCGGAAACTCATGGTTCCGTTAACGCGCGATGGCATCATTGTCTCGACGCTTGGCCGTACCGGCTCGATCCATCTGGGTCGTCCGGCCGCTGAGATCACGCTGCGCGATATCTACACCTCAGTGATTGAAGACAAAAAACTGTGGGCGTCGCGCCCCGATGTCGCACCGCGCTGCCTGGTCAGCGCCAACCTGTGCTGGTACTTCAAATCGATCGCGGAACAGGCGGAAGAGGCGTCGCTTAAAGTGCTGGAAACCCGCACCGTCGCCGATGCTCTTAACGAGCTGAAAAAGCACGATACCAGCAACTGCGAACCGCTGCCTGACCTCGAAATCGCCGAACTCTGCAAAAAAGACCGCTAACCTCGCGTGCGCATCGCTGATGCGCACCTTTCCATTCCGCTTCTGTACGCGCAATCTACCCCTGTAAATCCTGTGAAATCCGGCTGCTGTGCTCTGGCGCAGAGGCGCACTGTTGCTGTGTAACATCGTCATGCTGCGCCAGGCAAAAAAAATCCGGGCACGATGGCCCGGATGGGTTTTACTCCTCAGCGTTTACACCGTCTGCGTTTCCACCGCCGGCTGCTGTTTGCGCGTCACCAGCTTACGCAGCGTGACGTAGAACACCGGCGTCAGGAACAGGCCAAACAGCGTAACCCCCAGCATGCCCGAGAACACGGTGATACCGGTTACGCCACGCACTTCGGCGCCCGCACCTTCGCCCAGAATCAGCGGCACGGTGCCGGCGATAAAGGCGATGGAGGTCATGACGATCGGGCGCAGACGCAGGCGACAGGCTTCCAGCGCCGACTCCACAATCCCTTTGCCCTGCATCTCCAGTTCGCGGGCGAACTCGACGATCAGGATGGCGTTCTTACATGCCAGCCCCATCAGCACCACCAGACCGACCTGGACAAACACGTTGTTATCGCCGCCGGTCAGCCACACGCCGACCAGTGCGGAGAGCATCGTCACCGGTACGATCAGGATCACCGCCAGCGGCAGCGTCCAGCTCTCATACAGCGCCGCCAGTACCAGGAACGCCAGTAGCACCGCCACCGGGAACACGATAAACGCGGTGTTGCCCTGGGTTGCCTGCTGATAACTCAGGTCGGTCCATTCGATATTCATGCCGTTCGGCAGCACCTGGCTGGACATCGCCTCGAGTTTCTCCATCGCCTGCGCGGAAGAGAGCACGCGCGGATCGGCATCGCCAATCAGGTCGGCCGCCGGATAGCCGTTATAGCGAATCACCGGGTCCGGACCGTAGGTGGTGGTGATGTTCACCATGCTGCCAATCGGCACCATCTCACCGCGATCGTTACGGGTACGCAGGTTCGCGATATCCTGCACGCTGTCGCGGAAATCCCCGTCGGCCTGCGCCATCACGCGCCAGGTACGACCAAACTTGTTGAAGTCGTTGACGTAAGAGGAACCCAGATACACCTGCAGCGTCGTGAACAGATCGGTCAGCGATACGCCTTGTGCTTTGGCTTTGTCGCGATCGACCTGCACATCCAGCTGCGGCACATTGGCCTGATAGGAGGAGATCGGGAACATCATGCCAGGCGTCTGCATCACCGCACCGGACAGCGTATTAATCGCGGTTTGCAGTGCGCCATAGCCGAGGCCCGCACGGTCCTGCACATACAGCGAATAGCCCGATCCCTGGCCCAGACCGAGGATCGGCGGTGGCATGATGGAGAAACCGAAGCCCTGCTGAATTTTGGAAATTTTCGCGTTGATCTCAGCATTAATTTCCGCCGCAGTGCGGCTGCGCTCGCTGAACGGTTTCAGACCGAAGAACACCGTGCCGGTATTCGGCGTATTGGTGAACTGCAGCGCATTCAGGCCGGGGAAGGCGACGGAGTAGGCCACGCCTTCGGTGTTCATGCCGATTTCGCTCATCTTACGAATCACTTCATCGGTACGCGCCAGCGATGAGCCTTCCGGCATCTTCACGCCACCAATCAGGTACAGCTTATCCTGCGTCGGAATAAAGCCGCCTGGCACGGTGTGGAACATGAAGCCGGCACCGGCCAGCAGCAGCACGTACACGCCAAACACCGCACCGCGCCGGCGCAGGGTTTTGCCGACCATCGATTCATAGCCGTCCGAGCTGCGCTGGAAGAAGCGGTTAAACGGCCGGAACACCCAGCCCAGCAGGCGATCGATCAGGCGCGTCGGCAGGTCCTTCGGCGCACCGTGCGCCTTCAGCAGTTTCGCCGCCAGCGCCGGAGAGAGCGTCAGCGAGTTAATCGCCGAAATCACCGTCGAAATGGCAATGGTCACGGCAAACTGCTTATAGAACTGACCGGTTACGCCCGAGAGGAAGGCCATCGGCACAAACACTGCACACAGCACCAGCGCGATGGCGATAATCGGCCCGGAGACCTCGCGCATGGCCTGGTGAGCTGCCGCCACCGGTGTTAAGCCCTGCTCAATGTTACGCTCGACGTTCTCCACCACCACGATGGCGTCATCGACCACGATCCCAATCGCCAGCACCAGCCCGAACAGGCTCAGGGTATTGAGCGAAAAGCCCAGCAGGTAGAGCACGCTGAAGGTACCGACCACCGACACCGGCACTGCCAGCAGCGGGATGATCGAGGCGCGCCACGTCTGCAGGAACAGAATCACCACCAGCACCACCAGCACGATGGCTTCGAACAGCGTCTGGACCACGGCGCGGATCGAGTCACGCACGAACACCGTCGGGTCATAAGGCGCGGCCCACTGCACGTCATCCGGGAAGCGCGTTGCCAGCTCGGCCATCTTGGCGCGTACCGCATTCGACAGGTCGATGGCGTTTGCACCCGGCGACTGGAAGATACCGATACCAACCGCATCCTTGTTGTTCAGCTGCGAACGCAGGGCATAGCTGCCGGAGCCCATCTCGATGCGCGCCACGTCACGCAGGCGCACCAGCGTGCCGTCATCGGCGGTTTTCAGGATGATGTTGCCAAACTGCGCCTCATCTTCCAGCCGCCCCTGGGTGTTGATCGACAGCAGGAAATCGCTCTCTTTCTTCGTCGGCTCTGCGCCCAGCTGCCCGGCAGAAACCTGCACGTTCTGCTCCTGCATGGCGCTGACCACGTCGCCGGCGGTCATGCCGCGCGCCGCCACTTTGTTCGGGTCGAGCCAGACGCGCATCGCGTAGTCACCGGCACCGAAGATCTGAATCTGGCCGACGCCTGGCAGGCGCGCCAGCTCATCTTTCACCTTCAGCGTGGCGTAGTTACGCAGATAGAGCGAATCGTACTTGCCGTGGGGCGAGAACAGATGCACCACCAGCGTCAGGGTAGGTGACTGCTTCTGGGTGGTCAGGCCGAGCTGACGCACCTCTTCCGGCAGACGCGCTTCAGCCTGTGCTACGCGGTTTTGCACCTGGACCTGCGCCTGATCGGGATCGGTTCCCGGGCGGAAGGTCACGGTGGTAACCAGCACGCCATCTGAGCCGGCCACCGACTTCATGTACATCATGTTTTCCACCCCGTTGATCGCTTCTTCCAGCGGCGTTGCCACCGAATCAGCAATCACTTTGGGGTTGGCACCGGGATATTCTGCGCGCACCTGCACGCTGGGTGGCACCACGTTGGGGTATTCACTGATCGGCAACAGCGGAATGGCGATCAGTCCGGTGGTAAATATCAAAATCGACAGGACCGCGGCGAAAATCGGTCGGTCGATAAAAAAGCGGGAGAAATCCATAACGGGCAGTCTCGATTATTATTGAGCGGAGCGCATGGCCACCGGCTGCGCTTTTACCGGCATACCGGGCATGAACACTTTCTGCAGACCGTTGACAATCACCTTGTCACCTGGCTTCAGACCCTGCTGCACAATACGCAGGCCGTTAGCCAGATCGCCCAGCTGAACATCGCGGCGTTCGGATTTGCCCTGCGCATCAACCACGTAAACGTATTTACGATCCTGATCGGTCAGTACCGCGCGGTCGTCGACCAGCAGCGCGTTAAATTCTGCGCTGCCCGGCAGCCGCACGCGGGCAAACAGGCCTGGGGTAAACTGACGCTGCTGATTGTCGAGCGTGGCGCGCATGCGAATGGTGCCGGTGCTGGCGGTCAGCTGGTTATCGAGAAAATCGACGGTGCCGCGGTGCGGATAGCCCTGTTCGCCGGTCAGCGCAATCTCTACCGGCAGCGAACCGCGGTTCTGGCCCTGACGCGCCATCGCCTGGTACTGCAGATAGATCGCTTCGTCGACGTCAAAGTAGACGTACATGCGGTCCTGCGAAACCAGCGTGGTGAGAACGCTGGCGCTGTCGCCGGCGGTCACCAGGTTACCGGTGGTGATCATCGCCCGGCTGGCGCGACCATCAATCGGCGCGGTGACGCGGGTAAAGTCGAGGTTCAGCTGCGCCATATCGACTGCCGCCTGGGCGGCCAGCACGCTGGCCTGCGCCTGACTGGCGGTCGAACGCCGCTGTTCCCACTCTTCGCGCGACACCACCTGGGTGCCGATCAGCTTGTCGGTACGGGCCGACTCGCTGCGGGCCAGCGCCGCCTGGCTACGCGCGCTGGCCAGTTCGGCCTGCGCCTGCTCCAGCGTGGCGCGGTAGGTGCGGTCATCAATGGTAAACAGCACCTGACCTTTCTTCACCTCATCGCCTTCGCGATAGTTAACCTGATCGATGTAGCCCGAGACGCGCGGACGCAGCTGCACGCTCTGCACCGCTTCAATGCGGCCATTGAAGCTATCCCACTGGCTGACTTTTTGTTGCACCACCTGCGCGACACTCACTTCGGGCGGAGGCGGCGGCGCGTTTTGCGCCACACCGCGATCACAACCGGCCAGCAGGCTTCCCAGCAACATCACTCCTGACAGGCTTACGGCCCGACGAACCCCATATGTTTGCAGATGCATTGTTGTTATTCCGCGTTGGTGAAAAAGAAAGGAGACGTACGAAAAATCTGCAACTTTTAAGATTGCATTAAAACCACAGGAGTGTAGGCTTGGGCGAACTGCATCTGCAAGAATATCTGATACACTTTATGTGCGGTTTTGATCAATTCGTAACAGGTAGCGAAAGCCCCTACGGCGAGTGCGGCATTTAATGCAATAATAAAACTTGCATTAAGTGCGATAGTCAGTCACCCTTAAAGTGTAATTGCAACTGATACTGATACTGTTCGCCATGGCGACGGGAGAGAATGGGATGATGAGCGACGCTTTTATTCACGATCTGATCGACTGGATTGATAACAACATTGAAGCACGTCTGGATCTGGACACCGTAGCGGGGCGCGCCGGCTATTCGAAGTGGCACCTGCAACGTATGTTCAAAGAGCACACCGGCTATCCGCTGGGTGAGTACATCCGGGCCAAGAAGCTGAAAAAATCGGCCGACCGCCTGACCACCACCAACGAACCGATCCTCAACGTGGCCATTTCGCTGGGCTTCGATTCACAGCAGTCGTTTAACCGCAGCTTCAAGCGCCAGTATGGCGTGGCACCGGGCGCATGGCGTCGTCACGCCGCGCACACCCCGAGCGCGATGCAGCAGTAAACCTCCGCCAGGGCCAGCCATGCTGGCCCGCGTTTTTCCCCGCCTGAAACCTGCTATTATCGGCGTCCTGCTTTTCAGGATGTCACTATGTCGAAAAAACTCTGGATTGGATTACTGTTTGCGCTGGTGGTTTGCTGGATCGGGCTGAAGCCCCATCTGAGCGGTACTGCACCGGAAAAACAGACGGATATTGCGCAACTGACCGATGCACATCGTGTGGCGCGCTGGCTGCAGCAGCATCACCGTTTGCCTGATTTTTATCTCACCAAAAGCGCGGCACGTCGTCAGGGCTGGAACCCGGCGCAGGGTAACCTGTGTGAGGTGTTGCCAGGGCGGGCGATTGGCGGCGATCGCTTCAGTAACCGCGAACGGCGGCTGCCGATGCAGGCAGGGCGTCAGTGGTATGAAGCGGACGTCAATTACGACTGCGGCCACCGCGATGCCGATCGTCTGCTTTACTCTTCTGATGGGCTGATCTTTCTCACCACCGATCACTATCGCAGCTTCACGCCGGTACCCTGACTATGCTGACACTCCATTTTGATTTTCGCACGCTAGGCACGCGCCAGGCCTTTTATCAGGCGCTGGTCGAACAGAGCGGCTGCGGTGAATGCTTTGGTTACAATCTGGATGCGCTGTGGGACTGGCTGACCGGCGGTATGGCGCTACCGGCAACGCTGCATCTGCAGCATGTCGCCGAGGTCAGCACCAGCGCGGAGTTTGCCCCGGTGCTGGCGCTGCTGGAAGAGGCGGCGCAGCAGCTGGCGGGCGAGCTGCGCCTGATTACTCACTGACTACGCGTGCAGCGGCAGCAGCATAATCGCCAGCGTCTGGCGTGCGCTGGCCGGCAAATCGCCGCCGCCGGTGTAGCCGTTATTCTCGACGATCAGCGAATTTAACCCCACCAGCCAGTCATAAATGTAATAGGCGGTGTGGTTAGCCGGCGCGGCAGACAGCCGCGTCAGACGCTGGCCTGACGAAAAGCTGACGCTGGACGCCGGCGGGCGGGCGAAAATCGGGCTGCCGCGATTGACGCGACTCTGCGGCCGTTCACGTTCATCCCGCTGCAGGAAGCCGAGCCAGGCGACAAAGTCACCCAGCACCGTCATGGCACGCGACACCTGGCGATCGGTGCGCGCTTCATGGGCACTGGCCTGCGCCTCCGTTTCGTTCAGCGCGCTTTGCAGTTTGCTCAGCACCTGCAGACGGAAGCTGGCGGTGATGAGCTCCTCCACCAGCAGTTCCAGCGTCGGCTTATCAACGTTGAGCAGCGCCAGCAGGCTCTGGCTCTCCGGCAGCTGACGCAGGTGCGCCAGCCACAGCGCGAACACCTGCTGAGGAAACTGCTGATCGCGCTGGCCACTGCTGCTGCGCGGTTCGGCGGTGGTTACCGGCTCATCGTTAAACAGGTCAAACTCAAAACCAATACCAAAATAGCTCTGCTCCACCGCGGCTGGCTGGCCGCCGGTGGACGGCGTGCTGCCGTGGCTCTGACTCAGCCACAGCTGGCGCACCGCCTCGCGCGACGGCTGCAGACGCTCAAGCAGCTCGCCGTGCAGGCCGGTGCGATGCTGTAAACACTTCAGCAGCGTATCGGCGATGGCCTGTTTCCGCGCGGCCTGTTCCGGCGTGGCGCTGGCTTCGGTCCACGGCTGCAGACGTTCCACCAGTTTCTGCTGCAGCGTGCTGAGCTGCAGCGCCAGCCGGTCGCGCCGTGCCTCCGGCTGCATCTCATCCTGCAGCCAGCTGCTCATGCGGTCAACACCGGCGCGATCGCGCGCCAGCATGGAGCCCCAGCTCTGGCCAGGCTGACCAATCTGCCGCTGTACCGCTTCATCGACGTTGATTTGCGACTGCTGATAGCGCGCATCGTGCGGCGTAATCGCCCAAATCAGGCGCGGCTTGTCTGCGCTGGCCGTCGCGATCTGTTGCAGTTGCCACTCGCGCAGCGCGCTGGCGGCGAGATCCGCATCCTGACGCTGGCTGGCGGCGGTACAAATCAGCATTAAATCGATGCCCTGACGGGCGGCATAGAAGCCCGGCAGCAGGGCACGTTTGTGTTCCAGCAGACTGGCGCGCAGCGCATCACGCGCCTGCAGCCTTGCGCGCTCATCCTGCTGATCGCGATCGGCGGGCGTGCCCGGCGCGGGCAGCTCCAGCATATCGGCGTCGTCATACAGCGCCTGACGCGGCGTCGAACTGAGCGGCAGGGTGATTTCCAGCGTCAGCAGCGCCAGCCAGCCGAGCGGTACCGACTGCGGTTTGCCCACGCGGTTGGCGACAACCGGACACACTTCAATCAATTCGTTCAGGTCGGCGTCATGGCCGATGAGCTTTTCAGCGGGCAGCGAGGCGTCATCCACCAGCAGGCTGAGCGGTGCCAGCACGCGCGGCGCGTGCCGCAGCTGATGGCGCAGATGCAGCAGGCTGCGCAGGGTTTCATTCAGCGCCGGACGCTGCGGCCACAGCAGCGCAAACAGCTGCACGCGGTCGTCCACGTTGAGCCACGGTGCCAGCTCAATCGCCTGCGGCCAGAAATGACGGTCCAGCACCTCGGCGTGGTCGGGCTGGCGGCGATGCCACGCCCACAGCGTCACCAGCGCATCGCTGTCGAGGCCGGGCTGCATCTCGCTCTGGCGATGGCGCTGCAGGCGCTGCAGCGCGGCATCAATCGCCGCGCTATCCGGCTGGGTGTCTGCGCTGGCACAGGCCAGCATCAGACGAATCAGCTCGGCTTCGCTCAGCAGCGTCATCTCCAGCGGCCACGCACCAGACTGCGCTTCACGCTGATGGCTGAAACGGGTGGCGATGGCAAAATCGAGATTGCCGGGATTGATGTGCTGAAAATAGTTCAGGGTTTTGTCGCCGAGACGGGCGATCAGCTGGCCCTGCGCGTCGCCGACCATTTCACTCAGCAGCCAGGCTTTACCCGCCTGCGACTGACCAAACAGCGCCAGGGTGACCGGCCGCGCCAGCTGTCGCGCCAGCGCGTGGCTTTCAACGCGGGCGCGACGCAGCTGGAGCCGCAGCGTATCGGCTTCCAGCGCCAGACGCGGCGAGTGCGCCTGGTGGCTCTCCACCCAGTTCAGCGCGCCGTCAACCGTCTCCTGCAGCAGGCCCAGGCGTTTAGCAGGCGTCGCCGGCGTGGCTTTTTTGGCAGTTCTCATCGTTTACACACGCTCCCGCTGTCGATCCAGTATTGCGCATTGGCGTTGCCGGTGGCCGACAGCGTATTCAGTTTCAGACTCAGTTGCTCCAGCGGCACGCGCGTGCCATCGTCCATGCGTGCCTCGCTCAGTACCAGCCGCTCCGGGCCGAGGTTATCCGGCCCCGGTTGTACCGCCAGCCTGATGCGCAGCACGCTTTCGCCCGCTACCTGGCGCGCCAGCTGCGGATCGGTAATGCTCAGGCTGTAGAGCGGTGTCGCCGGCCAGCGGTCGTTCTCCAGCTGGCGGAAACCGAGGCAGACGTTACCGCGAATGCGGAAGCTGCTTTTACGGTCCAGCGCGAAGCTGTGGCTGTCCAGATCAATCTCGCTGTAGCACAGATTGTCATCGCTCAGCGTGGCGTTTTCATCCAGTACGCCAAGATAGCGAATGGTCGAGTAGGGTTCAAAATCGCCGGCGCGGAACCAGAAGCTGCTGAGACGCAGATCGAGTGCCAGCAGACACAGCATGGCACCGACCGCCGCGGTGGATTTCGGGTTGTCAATGCGCCCCTGTTTGTTGAACGGATACCAGTCGCTGGTGTGATACCCCTCCAGCGACAAAATGCGGCTGCCCGGCAGCGGCTGCAAATGACGCACCAGCGCCTGAATGCCGGGGAAGCGCGACGGGCGACCGGTCAGCAGCAGCACATCGCACTGATAGAGAGAAACCACTTCGCACATGGCGCGTAGCGCCGGGATGATCGCCATCCGGTGCTGCAGGAACTCAGCATGCAACTGCGCCATGCTCACCACCAGCGGCACGTCAAGCAGATCGAAACGGCTGTCGCCGCCGAGCGTGCGCTGAATCTCTCCGTTGACAAACGCCAGCACGCTGCTGGCTGGCTTCTGCGGCACCAGCTCGCCAAACAGCGTGTTAATTTCGCTGTGGCTGTCGAGCGGATTCCAGTTTTCATAGCGCTCCAGCACCGCCTGCGCCAGCGGAATAAACAGCTGCAGGGTGACCTGCTGGCGCAACGTGGCCTGACCGTCCATGCGGCTGTCGTGTCCAAACAGCTTGTTCATCAGCGGTTCCGCCAGCGCCAGGCCGGCTTTTTGCAGACTCTGCTGTAGCGCGGGCAGGATCCACAGCTGAATCACGTCCAGCAGAATGTCATCGCCGGCCACTTTAAACCCTTCCCGGAACAGCAGGCGCGGGGTGATTTTCACGTTGTTGCCCTGACCATCATCCAGACGATACTGGGTGATGGCGAGGTCGGTGGTGCCGCCGCCGATATCAATCGAGGCGATGCGCAGGCTTTTGCCCGGCAGCTCATCCGCTTCGCGCGGGCGATCCGGGCGCGCCATGCTGCTGAAGAAATCTTCCGCGCGACCTGCAAAGTTCACCTGGGTTTCGTTGAACAGCCACACCATCTGACCGCAGGTGGCTTCATCCCACTCCATCTGCACATCCGGTACCGGCCGCAGGCTGTGCGCCTGGCTGGCGGCGTCAAACGCGGCGTCGGCCGGATGCCAGCCTTCGGCTTTCCACACCAGCGCGATGGCTTCCTGCATGCGGCGACGAAAAATTTCCCGCTCCGGCTTCGGCATGGCCGACGGCAGCGTGAGGATCACATGACGCAGCTGGCGCGGCGCCTGGCTTTGCGGCATACGCTGGCGCTGGGCCACGCTGTTCATCTGCATCATGGCCTGCGCCAGCAGCTCACACAGCATAAAGGTCATCAGCGAGCTGCGGCTGTAGCTGGCAGAAAACACCGGCAGGCGGTCATCTTCCGGCAGGGCATGCAGCGGCTGCCCCTCATCGTTGAGCAACAGGGTAAACGGCAGCGCGGTGGCCTGCGGCTCGTCGCTGCCGCCGCTGGCGTTGAAGCGCCAGCCGGGCTGATAACGCGCTTCGTCCCATAAGTAGCGGCGCGGGCTGGAGAGGCCGGTGCTGCCCTCGGTGCCGGCGCGCAGCAGCGCCAGGCGGCTGGCTTCGCGACCAACGCGGGTCAGTGAGGGCCACATAAACGCGTTTTCACGACCGCTCTCCAGCGAGAAGTTGGCTTTGCCAAAGTGCGTTTCGGCAAACTCCAGTCGGCTGTCGAACAGCTCGTTGTAAACCTGGTGCGGCTGCGACAGATCGCGCAGCTGCAGCTCATAGGTCTGGCGCAGGCCGTTGCTCTCTTCGGGGTGATCTTCCACCAGAATGCCGCAGGTGTGTGAGTTGCCGACGTCGAGAATGATATCCACGTTGACCGCCGGCGTTTGCGGTGAGGCCGCCTGGATAGTGATTTCTGCCAGATCGAGCTGTTCGCCCAGCAGTTCCAGCACGTTGAGATAGTGCGCCTGATATTCAAATTCGCGCAGCGCCTGGTTCACTTCCTGCTCGCGGCGTGATTCCAGCGCATACACCTGCTGGCTGAACGTCTCGCGCAGCCAGCCGTCAACCCAGGTAAGGTCGAGGAACTCGCCCAGTTCATAGTTGTGCCACGCCAGCGCAAAGCTGACGCCGTTCTGCGCATCGGCTTTGCTCAACCCCAGCTGCTCACCGCCGTCCGCGTCGGCCACCAGGCGCGTATCGAAGGCGAGGGTGATGCGATGGGTATTGCCCGCCGCGTCGGGCTGGCTAAGCGGCGCAAGGCGCAGACGCGCCCAGTTATCCGGGCCACCGATGAAACGACGGCCGCTGGAACAGCGCAGCACCGGCAGCGGCAGCCACTGCCCGGCCAGCAGCGTCAGGGAATCGGCCAGCGCGATATCGGTCTCCGGACGCACCACCTCAGCGGCACCGCCATCCTGCGGATAGAGCAGAAACTTGCCGCTGTTGCCATCAACGTTGAGGCGCAGCAGCGGGCCGTTGGCGGTCTGGCGCACAAACTGCCGCCGCGTCTGTAGCGCGGGCAGGCGCAGACCAAAATCAAGAAACTGCACACCGCTGTCTTCGATCAGCGTGATTTTCTGTTTGTCATCAATCAGGGGAGCCAACATGGTTACTTACTCTCACGCTTAATCGTCAACGGGAACACCTGATCGGCGCCATACTGCGCCGTACAGCTGGCAATGCCATCACCGGCTTTGCACACCAGCTCCGGCATGCGATAGCGTGATTTATCGCTGCAGCTGGCAGTATAGCGGCTGCGCACTACCATGGTGCCGGCGCTGGTCATGGCAGCGGTGACATCGGCTTTACAGCGAATATTGTCGCCCTGGGTAATCACTGCGCTGCCTTTACCGTTGCGGATCTGATAGCGCAGGCTCGGCGGCTTGCCGGTCGGCAGATTGGTCTGACGCAGCGTCACGCGCCAGGTACCATTGATAAATTTCACCGAGCCGAGACGCGCGTCATCGGCCGTCATCACCAGATCGTCCGCTTTGGCCGGTTCGGTATGTTCCGCTACGACCTCCGGCGGTGCCGGTGGGGCAGCCGGTGCCGGCGCAGGCGTTACCGTCGCACTGCTGTGCGGCAGCGTGGCGGCCAGCGTCTGTGCTTTCGCCAGCATCGCCGGGGCCAGCGCGGGCGCGGCGCTGACCACTGACGCGGTTTCGGTTTCTGCCGGCTGGACCGGCGCGTCGTGTAACCAGAAGGCCACGCCCGCTGCGGCGACAGCGGCCAGAGGCAGCACCAGCAGCAGCGGGCGCAGTGCGGATTTCTTCCGCGCGGGCGCGTCGGCGACAACGCTCAGCGGTGCAGGTTCAGGCTGTGGTTCGGGTTCCGCCAGCCGTTCCGGCTCGGGCTCCGCCACAACGGGGGCCGCAACCGGTTCAGGCGCGGCAGCCCTTTCTGGCTCCGGCGCGGGCACCACCAGCGGCGGCAGTTCTTCATCAAGGCTGTCGCGCAGGCAGGCCAGCGCATCATCACGCGTGCGCGCCTGCGGGTCGACAAAGCCCCAGAAGGTGATCACCGGCTTGCCATCCACCAGATAGACGTATTGCTGATCGGGAAACTGCAGCGTCTTCGCCAGCAGCGCCCCAAACAGGCGCATCGCCGGATTGTCGGCATCCCGGGCGCGCAGGCTGAGCGCCTGCAAATCCTGCTGATTAAGGGTGAGCTGATCCAGCGCCTGACGCTTTTCGCGATCGCTGGCCGCCAGCCAGGATTTCACTTTGCCGCTGAATGGCGCGTACCAGTCAAGGCGGTCACCGCGCTCGTTGGCCTGCGGGATCGCGAGGCAGTTGGCCAGTGTCGTCTGGCGGCGCAAACGTAACGTTTCGCGAATTTGCAGGGCAGAAGCCCAGACCGGCTGGCCGTTCTCCCCCAGAGCCAGTAACGCGTCGAGATTGCCGCTGCGCAGAAAAGTTTTTGCCACTCGTTGGGCCCTTATCGGTGGTTATCTGAAGCCAAACATCGGGTGTGATGGGCGATGGTAGTGATCTTAAGCCAAATGCGCCGCAATCAAACGGGGGAAAAAGGGGGGAAAACAGGGCGTTATTCCCCCCACGGTACGCGGGGTGGTGAAATGTTAACCGTTCCGGCGCGGGCTGAGCAGCAAATGGGTGAGGACGCCCCCGATCAGGCCCCAGAACGCCGAGCCGACGCCGAGCAGGGAGATGCCGCTGGCGGTGATCAGGAATGCCACGATGGCGCTGTCGCGCTGCGCGGGTTCCGCCAGCGCGCGCTGCAGGCTGCCCGCCAGCGTGGCCAGCAGTGCCAGACCGGCCAGCGTGGCGATCAGCACCGGCGGCAATGCGCTGAGCATCACGGCGATCAGCGCGCCGGTAAAGCCGGTCAGCAGATAGAACACGCCCGCCAGCGCGGAAGCCACCCAGCGGCGCGCCGGGTCCGGATCGACATCATCGCCCATGCAGATCGCGGCGGTGATGGCGGCAATACACACCGAAAAGCCGCCGAACGGCGACAGCAGCAGCGCGATCAGGCCGGTCCAGCCGGTGAGCGCGGAGACCGGCGGCCGGTAGCCATGCGCCTGCAGCGTGGCAATACCGGGCGCATTCTGCGACGCCATGGTCACCAGGAAGTAGGGCAAGCCGACGCCAATCAGCGCGGCAGGATTAAAGTGCGGCATGATAAATTCCGGCACGCTCAGCGTTAGCGCATGAGGCGGAAAGTGGATGGCGCGCTGACCCAGCGCCACCAGCACGCCCGTCACCAGCGCCAGCAGAATGGCATAACGCGGCAGCCAGCGGCGGCCCAGCAGCCACACCAGACACATGCTGCCGCACAGGGCAAAATGATCCTGTAAGCCGCTGAAGGTGCCGATGCCAAATCGCAGCAGAATTCCCGCCAGCATCGCGGCCGCCAGCGACTGGGGAATATGGTTCATCAGCCGGGCAAACAGGCCGGTCACGCCGCTCAGCACAATCAGCAGATTGGTAGCGACAAACACCCCGACCACTTCATTCAGCGTCAGGCCGTGCACGCTGGTGGCCAGCAGCGCGGCACCCGGCGTCGACCAGGCGGCGAGCACTGGCATCCGCGTCCACAGCGACAGGCCGAGTGACGCCAGTCCCATGCCCACGCCCAGCATCGACAGCCAGCCGCCAATCTGTGCCGGTGAGGCGCCTGCAGCCTGCGCCGCCTGGAAGATCAGCGCCGCGGTGCTGCTGTAGCCGACCAGCACGGCGATCAGGCCGGAAATCAGCATCGGAAAGGAAAAAGCCGGACGAACAGTCGCAGTGGTCATGGAATCACATCCTGTTGTGCGTTATAACGCACATTGTGGCACGCACGGTATGGCGCGCACAAGTGGTACACTGCGCGCCCGCTTTTCAGGAGAATTCATGGAAAATCTGCATCAACATCTCAGCCAGGCGCTGAAGCAGCTGCGTCAGGCCAATGGCTGGAGCCTGACGCTGGCGGCGGCGCGCACCGGCGTGAGTAAAGCCATGCTCGGTCAGATTGAGCGCGGCGAGTCGAGTCCAACGATCGCCACGCTATGGAAAATCGCCACCGGCTTTAATGTGCCGTTCTCCTTTTTTGTGCAGAGCGGGGCGCAGCCGTCGGGCGATGTGGCGACCTTCAGCCAGCCCAATGCACAAATGCAGGTGAAGCCGCTGCTGCCGTATGACGCGCGTTTGCGCTTCGATCTGCTGGAAGTGACGCTGGCGGCGGGTGCGCAAAGCGATTCGTCGGCTCACGAAAGCGGGGTGATTGAACAGGTGGTGGTGCTGGAAGGTGAGCTGTTGCTGGGTATGGCGGGCAGCTGGCGTCGCCTGCAGGCCGGAGAAGCCAGCCAGTTCGCCGCCGATCAGCCGCACAGCTACCGCAATCCGCTGGCCAGCCCGTTGCGCTTTCATAGCCTGATTCACTATTTGCAGCGCAGCTGAGCGGCGGGATGCACAATTACAAATTGATACGAAGGCAAACTACACAGTTTACCTGCGTATTTATATACTGCGGTCTCATCAGTAAAGGAGAAGGGCGATGAGCGAGCTGAATAGCGCCGCTGCCGCGTTACGCAGCATCAATGGCAAACTGATGCGCCGCCTGCGTGAATCGGCCCCGCCGGGCGATCTCACCTGGCCGCAGGTTTCCGTGCTGGGGTATCTGGTGCGCGACGGCGCAATGACGGTGACCGAGCTGGCCGCGCGCGAAGGGGTGCGCAGCCAGTCGATGAGTGCCACGGTCGCCAGCCTGCAGACGCTGGGCCTGGTACAGGGCGTGGCCGATGCGCAGGATGGCCGCAAAACCCGTTATCAGCCTACCGCTGCCTGCCTGCAGCTCATCGCCAGCAATCGCGCCCAGCGTGACGACTGGCTGCTGCACAGTATCAGCAGCCTGCTCAGTCCGCAGGAGCAGCAAACGCTGCTGGCCGCCATTCCCTTACTGCAACGACTCGCTGACCACTAATTTGAGAGGACTCACCATGGCTGTCACCACGTTAGATGCCCAAACCGCCCTGATTGTCATCGACCTGCAGCACGGCATCGTCCGCCTGCCGGTTACGCCGCGCCATCCGGATGAAGTGATTGCACGTGCCACGCAGCTGACGCAGGCGTTTCGCGCGAAACAGCTGCCGGTGGTGCTGGTGAACGTGGCGGGCGGCGCGCCGGGCCGCAATCAGCAACCGCGCCACGATGCAGCTCTGCCGGCAGACTGGGCGGTGCTGGTGCCGGAAATGACACCGCAGCCGGGCGATATCAGCGTAACGAAAAAAACCTGGGGCGCGTTCCACAATACCGATCTGCACCAGCAGCTGCAGCAGCGTGGCGTAACGCAGGTGGTGGTGTGCGGGATTGCCACCAGTATCGGCGTGGAATCCACGGCGCGTCAGGCGTACGAGCTGGGCTACAACGTCACGCTGGCGACCGATGCGATGAGCTGCCTGAACGCCGAAACCCACCACAACAGCATTGAGCGCATCTTCCCGCGCCTAGGCGAAACCGGCACCACTGACGAAATCCTCGCTTTGCTGAACTGATCTTTTCCCTCCAGGGCTGGTACTGGCGGCCCTGTTCTCAATATTTTCCTGCCGCAGCCAACCGTCTTCTGGCGGATGTCATCCTGCTGTTAAGCATTCTCCTGTTACGGGAATGCTGCGTCAGGTCTGAATCAGAAATCGGTCCTGCTATGGAAAAAATCTCGCTTTTAACTCAAGTGCAGCACCCAGGAGGGCTATCAATACAACACAGATGAAACTGGTGATATGTGCGTAATAAAGCGCAGATATCCAGCCGAAACATTTGCCCTTGTTATCATCAAAAAAATCATATGCGCTACTATTGCGGTTAAGGAAAAAAACTTTCTTTTTTTTCATGATGCCCATAAAGAAATATGACATGGGCGCAGCGCCAAAAAAGCCCACGAGACAATGAAATGAATAGGGAGCCGGGAATACATGTCTTTTTTGAAACTCCTCCAAAAGCGTGTAATATTTCTTTCTGTTATAAGCATAAATCAGTATGGATAATAAGAAGCTGGCTAAACATAGTCCAATGATAAATATGCCAAGAAATTTTATCGTCATTTATAAGCCCATATGATTATAAAAAGCGTCGACACCCCAGTTCATAAACTCCCCGGCTGCATAACCAGCAGCAACTGAACCGACCGCTGCGCAGGCAACGCCTCCCACTCCTGCCGTGGCTATCCCGATAGCCGTGCAAAAACCCAGGCCAATCGCCGATCCTGCAGCGCCAGCGCCAATACCCGCAGCGGTTGAGAGTCCAAATTTCTAATACTCCCTAAACGCAGATCTACTACACTCACCTTCACGTCCAACCGTACAGGCCTTCATAACATCATTCGTCGTCCCGGCAAAAGAAAACGCAATACCCACATAGCCGCCCATCTTAAGAAAACGTGCCGCTTTGGCGGCATTGCCGACATAGGTTGAATAGCCTGGTATGCCTCCCAAACCCACAGTCGACCACTCATGTACTATTGAGCGACTTGAAAGGTTTAGCGCTCGTTTCATATTTTCGTACTGCTGGAATTTAATGGTATAGCGGGAGAGGTTTTTGAGTACAGGCTTATTGACTAGTTCTTTTAATTGATTCAGCAATTGATTACGCTCAACAAAGAACTGCTGGCTAATGAGGGTTCCCTGTGCGCGAAACTGATTCTGATAACTGGCCTCTATTTTTATTAACGTCTGCTCTATTGCACTGAAATATTTTGCTCCGGCATCCCCTGTGATACCAAAAATCTGATTGCCGGCACTCGTTAATGCAGCAATGGTGGCATAATGTTTTTGCATAAAATCCGCTTCATTAACACTGACGCCAATTAATGCATTGTTAATTCTGTGCTTAGCCTGTCTCAAAGCTGTCAAGGCATGCAGCGTAAGAGGAGCCTGAGTTTCAGGATCGGCGACGATTAATATCTGTCCCGGCCTTAACCAGGGCGTATCAGCGTTCAACTGCATAAACATGTTAACTGCTGGAGCACGGGTGTCGCGAAACAATTCTCTGGCCTGGTACTCCAGCGATCCAGCGCGTTCGACAACACAATATCCCGGGGCGATGTTACGTGTCATGAATCCTTTCTCCCTTCCCTGACTAACATCCTGCACGCCTGACTGCAGCAAACAATATAAGTAATTCTATTGCGCGGCGCAAAATATGTTGGCTAACAAATGTGGTGTGAGCGCTCAGATGCGTAAATGCGAAACCGGCACCACTGACGAAATTCTCGCGCTGCTGAACTGATCTTTTCCCTCCAGGGCTGGTGCTGCCGGCCCTTATCTTTGCGGCTCCCTGCCACTGGTTATTCTGCTGCGCCTCGCTTTCCCTGCCGCCGTTGAGAATTGGTTGTAACAGCGCTGGTTACTGTCACAGTATGCACAGCAACACGATAACCAATATTTAGCCTGACTTTATGACTTTATTAACACCAGTGAGCAGCAGGATCGGGCAGAGCAGTACAGTGCTATTCTGCTGCAGGGAGGTAGGGATGCTAAAAAAATTAAACGTGCTTTATCTCATCGCCAGCCTGTTTTTTCTGGGCACCGGTATTACCTTAGGTCTGGTGCTGTCACCGTTAATTACCGCGGAAGTGAATGCCACGCAAAAGGAGGTTGATCTGGCGAAACAGCGGGCGCTATATAGCGGTGAGTTTGATCGCCATCAGCCGGGCAGTGATGCGCTGTACTGGGCCAGCGGCAAGGTCTATCTCAATGAAAATGTCATCGTCTTTGAGGGGGAGATTGCCCCCGGGCCACACTATAAAATTTACCTCACCAAAACTCAGGCGTTCGATCAGCACTCATTTCTGCAAATAAAGCATCAGTCGGCGTTAATTGGCGATTTAAATAACTTTGGTGATTTTATTAAATCGCTACCCGAGGGCATCGATCCACAGGAATATTGTGCCGTGCAAATCTGGAGTGAGCAATTTTCGAAATTTGTCGGCTCAGCGCGTTATCGCACCTGAATAAGGCACCGACGTGCGCCGGTGCCCGCATGAGATTACTGGAAAGCGTAGCTTAGCGTCAGGCCGACGCTGTAATTACGCCCCGGTGCGGGTTCGTAATACCGGCCATTGCTCTCATTAACGATGACCGAGCCGATATAGTGGCGATCGAGCAGATTATCCACGCGGCCAAACAGATCCAGCGTCCAGTTCTGCACCAGCCATTTATAGCCGCTGTTCAGTCCCACAACCGTATACGCCGGCGCTTTGACATCATTCTGGTCGTTGGCCGCAATGTCGCTCAGGTAGCGCAGGTCGCCGCCGGCATACCAGCCTTGCTCCGGCGCGTAGGCCAGTCCGGCGTAAGCCATATTGCGTGCAATACCGGGGATGCGCTTGCCGTCACAGCTGTCGCTGCCGCAGGCGTTACTGCGGTAGCGCGCGTCGAGCAGCGTCCACGCGGCTTTCAGGTGCCAGTCATAGCCAAACTGCTGATCGAGTCCGAGTTCCAGGCCACGGCGGCGCGTCTCACCGGCGTTTTTGTAGCTGGTGCGGCCTTCGTAACTGCTGTCTGACACGATCTCGTTTTTGGTATCGGTCTGAAACAGCGCGGCGGTCAGCAGGCCGTTGCCGAGGCGTTTTTTGCTGCCGAGCTCCACGGTATTGCTGGTGGCCGGCTGCAGGTTGAGATTGAGCCCGGCCTGATCCGCCGCGCGGTAGGAGAGTTCATTGAGCGTCGGCGTTTCAAAGCCGCGACCGGCGGAAACATAGGCATTCCAGCCATCATCAATCGCGTATTTGAGCGAGGCCGCAGGCAGCCAGCGGTGATAGCGGCGATTGCCGCTGTCATCCGGATCGCTGGCGGTCACGTAATAGTCGTTAGCATCGAAATTGACCGTGCTGAAGCGCACGCCGGCGTCCAGCGACCAGCGATCGCTCAGCTGCCACGCGGTCTGCAGATAGGGATCGAGGTTCCACATCAGGTTGCGCTCGTTGCGGCGCAGATCACCCTGCACGCCGTAGTCGGTGGCACCATCACTGCGGGTAAAGTTCTGATAGCCTTTGCGCTTCTCGCTCATGGTTTCATAGTCGAGGCCGCCGGTCAGGGTCACCGGCAGCGTCAACAGCGTCGCGCGGTGCGTCCAGCGCGTATCAATGCCCTGGTAGTGGCGCGTCAGCGAAATGACACCGCCGGGGTAGCCGGCTTTCAGCTGGGTCGCCAGCGGGATGGACTGATACTGGGTGGTTTCGCGTTCACCGGCATAGAGCATCACGCTGAGGTCGTCGTTGTCGCTCATCTGGCGCTGGTAATGCAGGCCGGCCTGGGTCTGATCAACGGTTTTGCGCGCGTTGTACAGCGTGACGTTGCTGGCCACCTGGCGCGGATTATCACGCCACTGATCCGGCGTCAGGCCGCCCGGATCCTGCGCCTCAACGTGAACGCTGTTGAACAGCAGCGTCAGGGTGCTGACATCGTCAATGCGCACGCCAAGCCTGGCATTGCCGAGGTTTTTCTGCGCGGCGCTGTGGTCGCGATAGCCGTGCGTGGTGAAGCGCGAAGCCGACACCGTATAGTCAACGTCGCCGGCGTGGCTGCCATCACCGGTGGCACCGCTCGCTTTCACGCTGTTGCGCCAGCTACCGTAGCTGCCGTACCAGCTGCTGGCTTCAAGCGTGGTCGGCTGCTGGCCACGCTGGGTTTCCACATTGATCACGCCGCCCGATGCGTTGCCGTACAGTGCGGAGAACGGGCCGCGCAGCACTTCCACGCGTTCGATGGAACCGATATCGATATTCGAGGTCTGCCCCTGGCCATCCGGCATGCTGGCCGGAATGCCATCGACGTACAGGCGAATGCCGCGCAGGCCGAAGGTGGAACGCGAACCAAAGCCGCGCACTGAAATCTGCAGATCCTGCGCATAATTTTGTCTGTTTTGAATTTGCAGACCGGGCACGCTGGTGAGGTTTTCAGACAGGTTAACGCGCGGTGCGGCGTGGCGCATATCGTCGCCGCTGACGACGCTGACCGCCGCCGGGGTATCCAATTCGGAGAGTCCACTGGCCGCAGGCGCGGCGCTCACCACCAGGGTATTGCTGGCATTGTCCGCCGCTAATAGCGGCAGCGGCAGGAGTGCAGGCAGCATCAGCAACGGCGCCTGTCGCAAAAGAGCAATTTTCATTTTAATAACCGTAAAAGACGTGAAATGAACCAATCGGGACATTTATCGCGCGTATGTTAATCGTTTTAGCGCGGGTTTGAAAAGCGTTAATAGTAGGGCAGAACCCTGTTAAGTGTGGCGTGAAAAATGTCCTTTCACCGCACCTCTGGCCTGGCTGTCAGCCCCAATTTCTGTCAGTGTGATCGTTTTGCCTGCGGTCAGAGGAAGGAGAAAACATGAGTCAGCAACCTGTAGTGGCGGTACTGGGATTAGGCGCGATGGGACACGCATTTGCCGCCAATCTGTTGAAGAAGGGCTTTACCGTGCGCGGCTGGAACCGCACGCGTGCCAAAGGTGAAGATCTGGTGGCCGCAGGCCTGACGCTGAGCGACAGCGCCGCGCAGGCTGTGGAAGGCGCAGACGTGGTGATTGCCATGCTGGCGGACGGCGCTACCACGCGCGCCACGCTTAACCATGTGCAGAACGCACTGCAGCAGGGGGCTACCGTGGCGCAGATGGGCACCATCGGTGTTGAAGCGACCGACGCGCTGATCGCCGGGCTGGCGGCTGCACGGCCGGACGTGGTGTTTATTGATGCGCCGGTCTCCGGTACCAAAGCGCCGGCTGAAAACGCGCAGATTCTGGTGATGGCCAGCGGCGACCGGCAGCGCGCCCAGGCGGCGGAGCAGGTGTTCGCCGCGATTGGTAAAGGGACGCAGTGGCTGGGTGCCGCCGGTGCCAGCTCGCGCATGAAGCTGGTGGTGAATAGCTGGCTGATTGGCCTGATGCAGAGTCTTGCCGAAAGCACCCGGCTGGCAGAGCAGTTTGGTTTCACTACCGACGATCTCTGGCAGGTGCTGGAGGGCGGCCCGCTGGCAGCGCCGTACGCCAAAATGAAACTCGGCATGATTGCCAGTGGCGACTTTACGCCGCAGATGCATCTGGTCTGGGCGCTGAAGGATGCGCGGCTGGCGCTGGACGCCGCCGGCGACGCTTCTCTGCCGGCGCTGGAAAACATCGTCGATGTCTGGCAGCAGGCGGTCGATGCCGGTTACGGCGAGCGGGATCTGGCGGCGGTTTATCAGTACCTGAAACGCTAAATGAGTCAGCGGCTCGACTTTGACTTCTCGCAGCGTCCGCTGGTGCCGTATGCGCATGATTACGCGCACGGCGATGCGGAGCCGTGGCACTATCACCACTGCGCGCAGCTGATACATACTTTGAGCGGCGTGGTGAAAGTGGAAACGCAACACGGCAGCTGGATTGTGCCGCCCAGCCGCGGCGTGTGGCTGCCGGCCGGCACGCGTCATGCGCTGCACATCGTTGGCAGCGTGGCGGCGCGCACCCTGTTTGTCGATCCGCTGGCGCGCGCCGATCTGCCCGCCAGCTGTCAGGTGGTGCAGATATCGCCGCTGCTGCGGGAGCTGATTGTCAGCGCGCTCACGCTGCCGGAGCATTACGCGTCTGGCAGTCGCGCCGAGCGCATTTACGAGCTGATTCTTGATGAGATTCGCGTGATGGACGTGCTGCCGTTTGGCCTGCCACTGCCGCACAGCGACCGGTTGCTGACGCTGTGCCAGCAGATTCAGCAGGCGCCGGGCGAGAGCTGGACGCTGGCGCGCGCAGCGGCGCAGCTGTGTGTAGCGGAGCGCACGCTGGCGCGCCATTTCAGTCGCGAAACCGGTTTGCAGTTTAGCGACTGGCTGCGGCGTGCCCGGCTGAGCGTGGCGCTGACCCGGCTGGCACAGGGCGATACGGTGCTGGCCGTGGCGCTCGACCTCGGCTATGACAGCCCGAGCGCCTTCAGCGCCATGTTTCGTCGCGTGCTGGGCGTTACGCCAGCGAACTACTTTCCGGCGGCAGAAAAGCGCCCGCCGCGTTAAGCAACGCCTGCAGCGAGGCGCGCGTCACGTCATTATCAATACCCACGCCCCACGCACGCTCGCCACGCGGCGTGATGCAGCTGATATAGCACACCGAACGGCTGTCGCTGCGTTTGCCCAGCGTGTGTTCATGGTAATCCTCAATGGTTACGGCCAGATCGTAGCGCTGACGCAGCGCGGCCACCGCCGCTGACAGCAGACCGTTGCCGCGCCCTTCCAGGGTTAGCTGCTGCGGGCCCTGCTGCAGGCGCGCTTTAATCCGCGTCTCGCCCTGATCATCGCTATAGCTCTCCGCCTGCAGCAGGCGACACCGCGGCTGTTGCAGGCCGTACTGCTGACAGAACAGCTGCCACAGCGCGTGGTGCGTCATCTCCTGGCCGTGAGCATCGGTCTGCTGCTGCACGCAGCGGCTGAAATCCTGCTGCAGGCCGCGCGGCAGTTGCAGGCCGTGATTTTGTTCCAGCAGCCAGGCGGCACCGCCTTTACCGGACTGGCTGTTCACGCGGATCACCGCTTCATAGCTGCAGCCGATGTCCAGCGGATCGAGCGGCAGGTAGGGCATTTGCCATACCACTTCATGACGCGCGCTGCGTTCGGCAAAGCCTTTGCGAATGGCATCCTGATGCGAGCCGGAGAAGGCGGTAAACACCAGTTCACCGGCGTAAGGATGGCGCGGATGGACCGGCAGCTGGTTACAGCGCGTCACCACTTCCAGCACCTCGCGCATATCGCTAAAGTCCAGCTCAGGCGTCACGCCCTGGGTATAGAGATTCAGCGCCAGCGTCACCAGATCGACGTTGCCGGTGCGCTCGCCGTTACCAAACAGACAGCCTTCAACGCGATCGGCCCCGGCCAGCAGCGCCAGCTCGGCGCAGGCGGTGCCGGTGCCGCGATCGTTATGCGGATGGACGCTGATGGCCACCTGCGAGCGCTGGCTGAAGTGGCGACAGAAATACTCGATCTGGTCGGCATACACGTTGGGCGTGTTGACTTCCACCGTGGCGGGCAGGTTGATGATCATCGGCCGCTGCGGTCCCGGCTGCCAGATGGCGGCGACCGCTTCACAGATTTCCAGCGCAAACTCCGGCTCGGTAAAGCAGAAGGTTTCCGGCGAGTACTGAAAGGTCCAGCGCGTGGCGGGCTGCGCCGCACAGCGTGCGCGGATTTGCCGCGCGGCGGCGCAGGCCAGCTCGACGATCTCAGCTTTGCTCTGACGAAATACGCGCTCACGGAACAGCGGGGCGGTGGCGTTATACAGATGGACAATCGCCTGCGGCGCGTCACGCAGCGCTGTAAAGGTGCGATCGATTAAATCGCCGCGCGCCTGGGTCAATACCTGAATAGTGACGTCGTGAGGGATGTGCTGCTGTTCAATCAGCAGGCGCACAAAATCAAAATCGGTTTGCGAGGCGGCGGGAAACGCCACTTCAATCTCTTTAAAGCCGCAGCGCAGCAGCAGTTGCCAGAATGCTAATTTGCGCGCGCTGTCCATCGGCGTAGCCAGCGCCTGATTGCCATCGCGCAAATCGGTTGAGAGCCAGCGTGGCGTGCGGGTGATCTGGCGTGACGGCCACTGGCGATCCGCCAGATTGATGACAGGCCACGGGCGATATTTTTCAGCAGGTTGAGTCAGCATGAGGGTCTCCTTGAGGTCTGCCTGTAGTCTGCAGTAACCTGCCGGACGCGGCTCACGTATAGCTGACAACCCGGCGTGCAAAACTGACAGCTGCCGCAGCGATACCCGTCAGTTAAACCCTACTGTGCTTCGATCCCGTGTTTTTTCATCATCGCGCGCAGCTGATGATAAGTGACGCGCAACAGTTCAGCGGCGCGGCGCTGGTTGTATCGCGCCTGTTGCAGACTGGCTTCGACCAGTGCGCGCTCCTGCTGGTTTTGCCACTGGCGTAAATCCAGCGGCAGCGCCGGCAGGGTATTTTCACGCTGTTCTGCTTCCGCTTCGGTTACCGCAGGAGCGCCGCGTGGCGCAAACGGATTGATGATGATGGTGTCGAGCGCCTGTTCGGTGCTGTGATGACGGTACACCGAGCGCTCCACCACGTTTTTCAGTTCACGCACGTTGCCCGGCCAGCTGTGCTGCAACAGGGTGAGCTGAGCGCGCTCGCTAAAGCCGGGAAACAGCGCCAGGCCCAGCTCGCGGCACATCTGAATGGCAAAATGCTCGGCCATCACCAGGATATCGCTGCGGCGCTCGCGCAGCGGCGGCAGCTGGACGACATCGAACGCCAGCCGATCGAGCAGGTCGGCGCGAAAACGGCCGGCGGCGGCCAGCGCGGGCAGATCCTCATTGGTGGCGCACACCAGCCGCACGTTAACCTGCAGCGACTGATTGCCGCCAACGCGTTCCAGCTGGCCATACTCAATCACGCGCAGCAGTTTCTCCTGCACCAGCATCGGCGCAGTGGCAAGCTCATCCAGAAACAGCGTGCCACCATCGGCGCGCTCAAAGCGGCCAAGGTGGCGCTTCTGGGCGCCGGTAAAGGCACCGGCTTCATGGCCGAACAGCTCGGAATCCAGCAGGTTTTCATTCAGCGCGGCGCAGTTGAGCGAAATAAACGGCCCCTGCCAGCGGTCGGAGAGGTAGTGCAGGCGGCTGGCAATCAGCTCTTTACCGGTACCGCGTTCGCCAGTCACCAGCACCGGTTTCTCCAGCGGCGCCAGTTTCGATACCTGTTCCAGCACCTCTAAAAAGTTATTCGACTCGCCCAGCAGATTGTCTTTACCGTTTGCCATGATGAAATTCACCACTGATTAATTAATTTCACTACCTTAACGGATTGCGCCGCGCGTGTAAAACAGTCAAACCCAGTAAAATCAGCATATTAAAAACTGGCACGCATCTTGTATTAGTTATGGGCGTAAAGACATGACAACCAGAGGAACATCATTATGGGTATTTTTTCTCGTTTCGCCGATATCGTGAACGCTAACATCAACTCGCTGCTGGAGCGTGCCGAAGATCCGCAGAAACTGGTACGCCTGATGATTCAGGAAATGGAAGACACGCTGGTGGAAGTACGTTCCACCTCGGCCCGCGCGCTGGCAGAAAAGAAACAGCTGCTGCGCCGTATTGAGCAGGCCGAAACTCAGCAGGCCGAATGGCAGGAAAAAGCTGAGCTGGCGCTAAGTAAAGAGAAAGAAGATTTAGCCCGTTCGGCGCTGATTGAGAAACAGAAGCTGACCGACCTGATCGCCGCGCTGCAGCAGGAAGCCAGCCATGTTGAAGAGACGCTGGATCGCATGAAAGGCGAGATTGGTGAGCTGGAGAAAAAACTCAGCGAAACCCGCGCCCGCCAGCAGGCCCTGACGCTGCGTCACCAGGCGGCTTCATCGTCACGCGATGTGCGTCGTCAGCTCGACAGCGGCAAGCTGGATGAGGCGATGGCACGCTTCGAGTCGTTTGAACGTCGCATCGATCACATGGAAGCAGAAGCGGAAAGCCAGCGCTTCGGTAAAAGCAAAACGCTGGACCAGCAGTTTGCCGATCTGAAAGCTGATGACGAAATCAGCCAGCAGCTGGCTGCGCTGAAAGCCAAAATGAACCGCAGCGAGTGATCGCCCCGGGCCTGCTAACGGGCCCGGATTGCCGGGTGTACTGAAAAAGGAGAGTCAATGAGCGCACTATTTCTGGCCATACCGTTAACGATCTTCGTGCTGTTTGTGGCACCGATCTGGTTATGGCTGCACTACAGCAACAAACGCAACGGCGGGGCGCTTTCGTCCGGTGACCTGCAGCGCCTGCAGCAGCTGACGCAGGAAGCGCGCCGCATGCGTGACCGGGTCGAGGCGCTGGAAGCGATCCTCGATGCCGAACACCCGAACTGGAGGCAGCCATGATGAACGGACGCAAACTGTGGCGTATTCCGCAGCAGGGCAAAGTGCGCGGCGTGTGTGCCGGGCTGGCCGAGTACCTGGATATTCCGGTGCGGCTGCTGCGTGTGATTGTAGTGCTGTCACTGTTTTTCGGTCTGTTTATGATCACCGTGACCGCCTATTTTATCCTCGGCTACGTGCTGGATGAAAAACCGCTGGACGCACCCTCTGAGCGCACACCAACAGCGCGCGAACTGCTGGATGAGCTGGAGAACACCCTCACCGCGGATGAGCGTAACGTACGCGATATCGAGCGTTACGTGACCTCAGAAACCTTCAGCGTACGCAGCCGTTTCCGCCAGATTTAATCCCTGTCGCGGGCCCGTCAGCGGGTCCGCTGCTCTAAGAGAGGCGCTATGCATACGCAACGTTTAACTGCTCTGCGCCGCCGCGCAACGCCTGCGTTGAAGTCGGCGGGAAAATTCATCATCATCAGTGCAGTAACCTATGCGCCCGGCGGCCTGGCCGGCTGGGCAGTGAAATCGGTGGCGCGCCGTCCGCTGCGCCTGTTGCTGGCGGCCGCCCTGGAACCGTTGCTGAGTAAGGCGTTTAACCGCCTGTCGGCACGTTTCATCAGGGAGAGCGATGAAAAGACTGCAAAATGAGTTGATGGGGCTGATGAACCGTGGCGTGGATCGTCATCTGCGCCTCGCCGTCACCGGCCTGAGCCGCAGCGGCAAAACCGCCTTTATCACCTCGCTGGTTAACCAGCTGCTCAATGTCCACAGCGGCGCGCGTCTGCCGCTGTTTTCCGTGGTACGCGAAGAGCGGCTGCTGGGCGTGAAGCGCGTACCCCAGCGTGAGCTGGGCACGCCGCGCTTTACCTATGACGAAGGGCTGGCCCAGCTGTACGGCACACCGCCGATGTGGCCAACCCCGACGCGCGGCGTCAGCGAGATGCGCCTGGCGCTGCGCTACCGGCCGGATCAGTCTCTGCTGCGCCATTTCAAAGACACTGCCACGCTCTACCTCGAAATTGTCGATTATCCCGGCGAGTGGCTGCTCGATCTGCCGATGCTGGCGCAGGATTATCTCAGCTGGTCACGCCAGATGGTCGGCCTGCTGCAGGGCGATCGTCAGCAATGGGCCGCGCGCTGGCACAGCCTGAGCGCCGATCTCGACCCGTTCGCGCCCGCCGATGAAAACCGCCTGGCGGAGATCGCCGCCGCCTGGACCGACTACCTGCATCAGTGCAAAACCGAAGGACTGCACTTCATCCAGCCGGGACGTTTTGTGTTGCCGGGTGACATGGCTGGCGCGCCGGCACTGCAGTTTTTCCCGTGGCCCAACGTCGATGAACAGCAGGCCGGCAAGCTGCTGCAGGCACCGGCCGGCAGCAATTTCGCCATGCTGCAGCAGCGTTTCCACTACTACTGTCAGCATGTGGTGAAAGGGTTTTATAAAAATCACTTCCTGCGCTTTGATCGCCAGATCGTGCTGGTCGATTGCCTGCAGCCGCTCAACAGTGGACCGCAGGCGTTCAATGATATGCGGCTGGCGCTGACCCAGCTGATGCAAAGTTTTCACTATGGTCAGCGCACGCTGTTCCGCCGTCTGTTCTCGCCGGTCATCGATAAGTTGCTGTTTGCCGCCACCAAGGCCGATCACATCACCGCCGATCAGCACGCCAATATGGTGTCGCTGCTGCAGCAGCTGGTGCAGGACGCGTGGCAGAACGCCGCGTTTGAAGGCATCAGCATGGATTGTCTGGGGCTGGCGTCGGTGCAGGCGACCGAGAGCGGGCTGGTGGATCATCGCGGAGAAAAATTACCGGCGCTGCGCGGTCATCGCCTCGCCGACGGTGAACCGCTGACCTTTTACCCGGGCGAAGTACCGCCGCGCCTGCCGGGCAACAGCTTCTGGCAGCAGCAGGGGTTTCAGTTTGAACAGTTCCGGCCGCAGCAGCTGGATGTCGATCGGCCGTTGCCGCATATCCGCATGGATGCTGCGCTGGAATTTTTACTGGGAGATAAATTGCGATGAGCGATGAAACGCCACTCAAACCACGGATAGATTTTGCCCGCCCGTTGCAGGAGCCTGTGGAGCCGACCCTGCGCGCGGCACACACCTTTAGCAGCGACGCGCAACAGGGGTTTCTGGTGACGCCTGACGCGGAGCCGCTGGAAGAGGGCGCCGGCGAGAAAGTGGTGGAAGCCGCGCTGCGGCCAAAGCGCAGCCTGTGGCGCAAAATGGTGGGCGTCGGGCTGGGTATCTTTGGCATCAGCGTGGTGGCGCAGGGCGCCCAGTGGCTGCACGATGCCTGGCTGACGCGCGACTGGTTTGCACTGGGCAGCGGCGTGGCCGGTGGGCTGATTGTCGCCGCCGGCGCGGGCGCGCTGATTGGCGAATGGCGTCGGCTGTATCGTCTGCGTCAGCGGGCGGAAGAGCGGGACGTGGGCCGTGAACTGCTGGCCAGCCACGGCATTGGCAAAGGCCGGGCGTTCTGCGAAAAGCTGGCGCGTCAGGCGCAGCTGGATCAGGCGCATCCGGCACTGCAGCGCTGGCACGCGGCACTGCACGAAACCCATAACGACCGCGAAATTGTCACGCTGTATGCGCAGCTGGTGCAGCCGGTGCTGGACCGTCAGGCGCGGCGCGAAATCAGCCGCCACGCGGCAGAATCGACGCTGATGATTGCCGTCAGCCCGCTGGCGCTGGTGGACATGGCGTTTATCGCCTGGCGCAACCTGCGGCTGGTGAACCGCATCGCGGCCATCTACGGCATTGAACTTGGCTACTTCAGTCGCATCCGGCTGTTCCGGCTGGTATTACTGAATATGGCGTTTGCCGGGGCGTCAGAGCTGGTGCGCGAAGTTGGTATGGACTGGATGTCGCAGGACATCGCCGCCCGTCTCTCGGCGCGTGCGGCGCAGGGCATCGGTGCCGGGCTGCTCACCGCCCGACTGGGGATCAAAGCGATGGAATTATGCCGTCCGCTGCCGTGGCTGGCGGAGGACAAACCGCGGCTCGGCGATTTCCGCCGTGAACTGGTGGGACAGCTTAAAGAATCGCTGGCCAAAAGCGGTGATAAAGCAGGTCAGGCTGCTAAATAATCTCACCATGTTTGCCTTTCACGCTGCCGATGGCGTGAAAGGTGAAATTATCTGTGCTCAGAGCGATTTCTGGCGGGATTATTGTTGGTTGTTCCGCTACACTTCTCTTCGTCACCTGCCTCAGAGTGTCAACTTTTCATGACAGAACCCTTCTGAGGCGCTGCAAGTTAGCGTATTATCTCTAAAATCAAAACCTGACTAAGGCTCATCGCAATGCGTTTGGAAGTTTTCTGCCAGGACCGTATCGGTCTGGCGCGCGAGCTACTCGACCTGCTGGTTGCCCGTAATATTGACCTGCGCGGCATTGAAATTGCCTCGCTGGGCCGCATCTACCTCAACTTTTCTGCGCTGGAATTTGACGCATTCAGCAACCTGATGGCGGAGATTCGCCGTACACCGGGCGTGACAGACGTTCGCACCGTGTCTTTCATGCCGTCTGAACGTGAACATCGCGCGCTGAGCGCGCTGCTGGTGGCGATGCCCGAGCCGGTGTTCTCCCTCGACCTGAAAGGTAAAGTCGAACTGGCGAATCCGGCGGCGCAGAACCTGTTTAACCTCGACGAACAGAAGATCCGTAATCAGAACGCCGGCACGCTGATTGCCGGCTTTAATTTCCAGCGCTGGCTGGAGAGTGAACGTGTTGACGCGCAGGCGCAGCATGTGGTGATACAGGGGCGTGATTTCCTCATGGAAGCGCGCCCGATCTATCTGGCGCAGGAAGATGAGCAGAACGACCAGCCGGTAGGCGCGATGATCACCCTGAAATCCACCGCGCGCATGGGGCGGCAGTTGCAGAATCTCAGCGTCACCGATGATTCCGAATTCGATCACATCGTGGCGGTGACGCCGAAAATGCGTCAGGTGATTGACCAGGCGCGCAAACTGGCGATGCACGATGCGCCGCTGCTGATTGTCGGCGACACCGGCACCGGTAAAGATATGCTGGCGCGCGCCTGCCACCTGCGCAGCGCTCGCGGCAAAAAACCGTTCCTGGCGCTCAACTGCGGCTCGATCCCGGATGACGTCGCTGAGAGCGAGCTGTTTGGTCACGCGGCGGGCGCGTATCCCAACGCGCTGGAAGGGAAAAAGGGCTTCTTTGAGCAGGCGAACGGCGGCTCGGTGCTGCTGGATGAAATCGGCGAGATGTCGCCGCGCATGCAGACCAAACTGCTGCGCTTCCTGAACGATGGCACCTTCCGCCGCGTCGGCGAGGATCATGAAGTGCATGTGGATGTGCGCGTGATCTGCGCCACGCAAAAGAACCTGATTGAGCTGGTGCAGCGCGGTGAGTTCCGCGAAGACCTGTTCTATCGTCTGAACGTGCTGACGCTGAATCTGCCGCCGCTGCGCGAACGTCCGCTGGATATTCTGCCGCTCACCGAAATGTTTGTGGCGCGCTTCGCCGATGAGCAGGGGCTGCCGCGCCCGCGTTTGTCACCGCAGCTGACGCCGTTCCTGACGCGCTATAACTGGCCGGGCAACGTGCGCCAGTTGAAAAATGCGCTGTATCGCGCGCTCACGCAGCTGGAAGGTTATGAACTGCGTCCGCAGGATATCGTGCTGCCGGAGCAGGCGCTGGATGTGTCGCTGGGTGAAGAGGCAATGGAAGGGTCGCTGGATGAAATCACCAGCCGTTTCGAGCGTTCAGTGCTGACTCGTCTCTATCTGTCGTATCCCAGCACGCGTAAACTGGCGAAACGCCTTGGGGTGTCACACACCGCGATTGCCAACAAGCTGCGCGAATATGGCCTCGGTCAGAAACGCAGCGAAGGCGAATAATCCGCGTTCTGCATCAACAAGCCGTCTGTGACAGACGGCTTTGTTATCAGCAGTAGCCTTACTTCAGCGCTGCCAGTGCCGCTTCATAGTTCGGCTCTTCGGTGATTTCATTCACCAGCTCGCTGTACAGCACCTTGTCGTTCTCATCCAGCACCACCACCGCGCGGGCGGTCAGGCCTTTCAGCGGGCCATCGGCAATCGCGACGCCGTAATTTTCAATAAATTCTGCACCGCGCAGTGTAGACAGGGTCACTACGTTGTTGACGTTTTCGGCGCCGCAGAAGCGCGACTGCGCAAACGGCAGGTCGGCAGAGATGCACAGCACCACGGTGTTGTCAGCTTCGCCAGAACGCTCGTTGAATTTGCGCACCGACGCGGCACACACGCCGGTATCAATGCTTGGGAAAATGTTCAGAACTTTGCGTTTGCCTGCATACTGAGAAAGGGACACATCACTGAGATCTTTCGCTACCAGGTTGAACGGTTTTGCCTGCTCGCCAGCCTGCGGGAAGTGGCCGGCAACCGGCACCGGATTGCCCTGAAAGTGAACATTCTGCGACATACAATTTCCTTTTAACGATGAAAAATCTGGCGTTAACCCCACCAGAACAGGTATAGCGTTTGTTTATGACATAAATTTTAAGGGTTTACGAGCCTAATTCAACGTGGAGCTGCACCAGCACGTTATGACGTCATGGATTTGAGGAGTCAGTATGAGAACAGTGAAAAGTTATCCGGAAGCCTGGCCGCTGCACTCGCCGTTTGTGATTTCGCGCGGCAGCCGCACCGAGGCGCACGTGGTGGTGGTGGAGATTGAGCAGGATGGCCTCAAAGGGATTGGCGAGGCCACGCCCTATGCGCGCTATGGCGAAAGTGAAGCTTCGGTGCTGCAGCAGATTGCTTCACAGCTCGGTGCGTTACAAAACGGCATGACGCGGGCAGCGCTGCAACAGGCGTTGCCGGCCGGTGCCGCGCGTAACGCGATTGATTGCGCGCTGTGGGATCTGGAGCGCCAGCAGCAGCGCACCAGCCTGGCGGCGCTGTGTGAAGCGGTGCCGGCACAGGAGATCGTTACGGCGCATACCGTCAGCATTGATACGCCAGAAGCGATGGCCAGCAGCGCGCTGGCGCTGTGGCAGCACGGCGCGCGCCTGCTGAAAATTAAGCTGGATAACCATCTGATCAGCGAACGGCTGGTGGCGATCCGCAGTGCGGTGCCGGACGCCACGCTGATCGTCGATGCCAATGAGTCCTGGCAGGCTGAAGGGCTGGCGGCGCGCTGCCAGCTGCTGGCGGATTTGCAGGTGGCGATGCTGGAGCAGCCGCTGCCTGCCGCGCAGGATGCGGCGCTGGCCCATTTTATCCATCCGCTACCGATCTGTGCGGATGAGAGCTGCCACACGCGCGACAGTCTGGCAGCCCTGCACGGGCGCTACGACATGGTGAATATCAAACTGGATAAAACCGGTGGGCTGACCGAAGCGCTGGCGCTGGCCACGGCCGCGCGCGCGCAGGGATTTGCCATCATGCTGGGCTGTATGTTGTGTACCTCACGCGCCATTCGCGCCGCGCTACCGTTAACGCCGCAGGCCACGTTTGCTGACCTCGACGGTCCAACGTGGCTGGCGGCCGATGTGGAACCGTCGCTGCACTTCTCGCACGGCGTGCTTAAGACGACGGCTGCCAGCGCAGCAGGTTGATCATCGCATCGAGATACACCTCGGTGGCTTCGTCCACCGAGATGGCCGGCATTTCGGCGGTGATGCAGGGCAGCCTGAGATCGGCGCACCAGCTGCCAAACGAGCCCGGCGTGGCGTAGCCGACGCTGCTCACCACCGGCAGACCGGTTTGTTCCGCCAGCCAGCTGGCCAGCGGGCTATGGTGCGGATCGTCAATACAGGCCAGCGGTTCGTGCCAGGAGACGACCCAGCGCGGCCGGATACGATGAATCAGCTGGCACAGTGCGGCGGTTTCCGGCTCTGACGCCGGTGCGTTTCCGGTTGAGAGCAGCACATCGCGCGCGTCGGCCACGCTGTTCCAGCGATAGACCGTATCGCCCGCTTGCCAGTTGGCGGCAGGGAAGTTGCGGTTGAGATCAACACCGTTGACATTGGCGCGCAGCCCGAGCTGGCAGCCATCCGGATTGACCGCCAGAATCACATGATGACGCCGCAGCGTGTCCGGCAGCGTGCGCATGGCGGCGGAGAGCGTGGCCACCGCCGCGTTTTCATCGCCGTGGGTGCCGGCGATAATCAGTCCGCTGTCCTCGTCAGCCGCCGGTGCCGGAAACCACAGCAGCGGCGCACCCAGCACCGAATGTCCATACTGTTGCCAGACGGCGTCCAGCTTACCGCGCAGCGGGCGCGGGTGGTGTGTCGACATAACCTTCCTCTCTGTCATGCATCGCGTTCAGCCGCAAAAATTGTGAGCTGCAATCCAGCCTCAACATAACGGTAAACAGCAGACGGGGAAATAGCTATTTATCAATCAGCGATTTGCGATAAAGTGCGAAAAGTTGCTGGCGACGCATTGGTTTGGCCGTCGCCCTTTTTTCGGGTCAAGGAGTCGTGATGAAACTAACTTTCCGCACCACGCTGGCCGCGCTCATCATCAGCAGCGCTCTCTCATCCGCCTATGCCGCCAGTGTGCCAGCCGGGGCGCAACTGGCCAGCAGCCAGGAAATCGTCCGCCATATTAAAGATGAACCGGCCTCGCTTGATCCGCTCAAAGCGGTCGGCCTGCCGGAGATTCAGGTGCTGCGCGATCTGTTTGAAGGGCTGACCAGCCAGGACGCGCAGGGCAAAATCGTACCGGGCGTTGCACAGAGCTGGAGCAGCAATGACAACAAAACCTGGCTGTTCACGCTGCGCAAAGATGCGCGCTGGTCCAGCGGTGAACCGGTGACCGCACAGGATTTTGTCTATAGCTGGCAACGTCTGGTCGATCCCAAAAATAGCTCGCCTTTCGCCTGGTTTGCTGCGCTGAGCGGCATTGAGAATGCTGAAGCCATCACCAAAGGGCAGATGAGCCCGGACAAACTTGGCGTTGTGGCGACCGATGAGACGCATCTTAAGGTGACGCTGTCACGTCCGCTACCGTGGTTCCCCAGCATGGTGGCTAACGTGGCGATGTTCCCGGTGCCGCAAAAGGTCATCGCGCAAAACGGCGATGGCTGGACTGCGCCGGGTAAACTGGTGGGCAACGGCGCTTATCAATTGCAGGAGCGCGTAGTTAACGAAAAGATTGTGCTGGTGCGTAACCCGCACTACTGGGATAACGCCCATTCGGTACTGACGAAAGTGACCTTTATTCCCATCAATGAAGAATCCAGCGCCACCAAGCGTTACCGCGCCGGGGATATCGATATCACGGAATCCTTCCCAAAAAATATGTACGGCCTGTTGAAAAAAGAGCTGCCGGGTCAGGTGTATACGTCGGATCAGCTTGGCACCTACTATTACGCATTTAATACGCAGAAAGGGCCGACGGCGGATGTGCGGGTGCGTAAGGCGCTGTCATGGAGCATTGACCGCCGCATTATCGCGGAAAAAGTGCTGGGCACCGGTGAGAAACCGGCATGGCACTTCACACCGGACGTCACCGCCGGCTTCACGCCGCAGCAGAGCTATCTGCAGCAGCACAGCCAGCAGGAACTGAATGCGCAGGCCAAAGCCCTGCTGACCGCCGCCGGTTACGGCCCGGCTAAACCGCTGCACCTGACGCTGCTGTATAACACCTCTGAAAGTCACCAGAAGATTGCGATTGCGGTGGCCTCGATGTGGAAAAAGAATCTCGGCGTTGACGTGACATTGCAGAACCAGGAGTGGAAAACCTATATCGACAGCCGCAACAGCGGTAATTTCGATGTGATCCGCGCTTCCTGGGTGGGCGATTACAATGAGCCATCGACCTTCCTCAGTCTGCTGACCGCCAGCCACAGCGGCAATATTTCCCGCTTCAGTAACGCGGAATATGATGCGGTGTTGAGTAAAGCCAGCAATGAAACCAGCGTGGCGGCGCGCAATGCCGATTACAACAAAGCCGAGCAGATCATCGCTGACCAGGCGCCGATTGCGCCGATCTACCAGTACACCAATGGGCGGCTGATCAAGCCGTGGGTTAAGGGCTATCCCATCACCAATCCGGAAGATGTTGCCTACAGCCGGGAATTGTGGATTGAGAAGCACTGACGCTGAACCGCCACGGAGGGCGGTGAACGACCCGGTTGCGCTGTCATTTTTACTCACACCCTGGTAATTGCAACTGTCCCGCGCCGCGCTAGACTGTATCGTATTGTTTTTGCTAGTGAGGCGAGTACGTGAACGTCATTGAAGGAAAAGCGCTGCAGGTGTCGGATGCGATTGTCGCCTGCCAGTTCGACGGCAAGGGTGGCGTTATCGCCATTGAAGATAAAGATGTCATCAACTGCGAGCGTCACTGCTGGCTGCATCTGAACTACACCCAGCGGCAAAGCGCCGACTGGTTGCAGCACACGCCGCTTATTCCTGATGCGGTGCGGGATGCGCTGGCCGGTGACAGCATGCGACCGCGCGTGACGCGTCTCGGTGACGGCTTTATGATCGTGCTGCGCAGCGTGAATCATAACGCCGATTCGCGCCCGGACCAGCTGGTGGCGATGCGCGTATTTATCAATGACAAGCTGATTGTTTCTACCCGCCGTCGCAAAGTGTATGCCATTGATGAAGTGCTGACCGATCTGCAAAACGGCAACGGCCCGGTGGACGGCGGCAGCTGGCTGGTGGACGTCTGCGATGCGCTCACCGATCACGCCAGCGAATTCATTGAAGAGATGCACGATAAAATTATCGCGCTGGAAGATGCGCTGATGGACCAGCAGGTCCCGGCGCGCGGTGAACTGGCGCTGCTGCGCAAACAGCTGATCGTCATGCGCCGCTATATGGCGCCGCAGCGTGATGTCTATGCGCGGCTGGCAAGCGAGAAACTGCCGTGGATGAGCGATGACGATCGCCGCCGCATGCAGGATGTCGCGGACCGGCTGGGGCGCGGGCTGGATGACCTCAATGCGGGCGTGGCGCGTACCGGCATTCTGGCGGATGAAGTAGCCTCGCTGCTGGCGGAATCCATGAACCGGCGCACTTACACCATGTCGCTGATGGCGATGATTTTCCTGCCCGCCACGTTTCTCACCGGGCTGTTTGGCGTCAATCTCGGTGGCATTCCCGGTGGCAGCTGGCCGCACGGCTTTACCATGTTCTGCGGGTTGTTACTGGTGATGGTGCTGGGGGTCGCGCTGTGGCTGAAACGCCGCAACTGGCTGTGATGTTATCAGGGGGTTATCTGCAGGTCATGAACGGGTAATTGTGGCGGTGCAGGGGAGAAAAGCGGAAAAAACCTGATCGACATCAATAAGCGCATAGCCCAACCGGGGCAAACTCTCTCCCGCAGGTGAATGCAACGTCAAGCGATGGGCGTTGCGCTCCATATTGTCTTACTTCCTTTTTTTGAATTACTGCATAGCACATTTGATTCGTACGACGCCGGCTTATCCGCCGGCTTTTTTTTTGCCGTTTGGCTTGCTGCCGCATCCTTTCCTATGCTTAACAGACATTCAGCGAACAGGAGAACGGCATGCGCATGATTCACGCCAGCGAACCTATCCCGACCGATCCGCCACCGATTCCCGAACCCGTGCCGCAACCGCAGCCGATCCCCGAGCCTGAGCCGCCGCACGATCCTGAATTTCCGCCGATTAGCGATCCTCCGCCGCACCGCTAATAAAAAAGGCGCGTTGCCGGAGCGACGCGCCTCTATGCTGCAAAGTCACCGCGTTATTTAATTTCCAGCACGTCGAGGCGAGCGCTCAGGTCCGGCTGATCGTCCTCGTCAGCCTGCCAGCCGACTGGCTGCGCTGGCAGCGATTCGCGATCGAAACCAATGTCCCCGCCGTCAACCACCGCATCACCATGCTTAATGCCTTTAAAATCAAACAGATTAATATCAGCCATATGCGATGGCACGATATTCTGCATGGCGCTGAACATGGTTTCAATGCGGCCCGGATAGCGCTTGTCCCAGTCACGCAGCATATCGGCAACCACCTGGCGCTGCAGGTTCGGCTGTGAACCACACAGGTTGCATGGAATGATAGGGTACTGGCGTGCTTCGGCAAACCGTACGATATCTTTTTCGCGGCAGTAGGCCAGCGGGCGAATCACGATATGTTTACCGTCGTCACTCATCAGTTTTGGCGGCATGCCTTTCATCTTGCCGCCGTAAAACATGTTGAGGAACAGCGTCTGCAGGATGTCATCGCGGTGGTGACCTAAGGCAATCTTGGTGCAGCCCAGTTCAGTGGCGGTACGGTAAAGAATACCGCGACGCAGGCGTGAACAGAGCGAGCAGGTGGTTTTGCCTTCCGGAATTTTTTCTTTAACGATGGAGTAAGTGTCTTCGTTGACGATCTGATACTCCACGCCCAGCGTGTCGAGGTAAGCCGGCAGCACGTGTGCCGGGAATCCCGGCTGTTTCTGGTCAAGATTCACCGCCACCAGCGAAAAATTGACCGGCGCGCTCTGCTGCAGGTTACGCAGAATTTCCAGCATAGTGTAGCTGTCTTTACCGCCGGACAGGCACACCATGATGCGATCGCCTTCCTCAATCATGTTGAAATCCGCAATCGCTTCACCGACGTTACGGCGCAGGCGCTTCTGCAGTTTGTTCAGGTTGTACTGCTCTTTTTTATTAACTTCTTGATGTTCAGACATGAGTTTCGGTCTCGGTGATCGCTGGTCAGCTGCGGATGTCGCGTTGATGCGGCCCTGGTCAGGCCTGCATTAACCGTGTCCGCGCACGCTGCGGGTCGCTGCGCTGGCCTTTATGGGTGCCGGCTGACCGCAGTCAGCAGGAAAAGTCTGTGGCGTATGGTACGGATTACAGCGCCAAATTCCAGCACGATTTATGGGTTTGCCGGTGATGCGCTCTTTGCGCCGCGCGATCGCGGTCAGAGACCTGTTGCGCTATTAACAATTTTTAGTTTGTCGCGGATTTGGCAAGCGGTACACTGCCTGCTTCCCCAGGGAGGAATAAGCGATGAAAAATGTTGTGTTAAGCATGCTGGCGAAGATTTCACAAATTGATGCCACCACCAAGCAGTTGACCGCGCGCGTTGAGGCTCAGTCGCTGCTGATCGGTGCGCTGGTACTGGCCGTCAGTAAGAAAGGCGGTGTAACTGAAGTTATTGAAAGCGCCAACAAAGCCATCAACATGGTGATTGAGTCAGCCGAGGCTGACGATATGCTTAAGTCGGACGCCGCTATTCTGCTGAGCGAGTTTCAGGATCTGTTGACGATTTCGCGTGCGGTTGACAGCGCCGATGATGTCATCAACCAGCAGGCGCTGGAAGGTATTACCGGTGTGAGCAGCGCCGGCGATGACGACAAAAAGGATCCGTCCTAATCGCGCTGCGCCGCAGTCGGCTACCATTGCGCACATTTTGCCAGCGGTAACTGCATGTTTATTGATCTGGGTAAAGATTTCTTCTCACTGCGCTGACAGGATGGATTCAGCGCTTTTTTTAGTTTTTAAAGGTGAGGAGAGGAACAATGCAAACGTACGATATGGTGTTTGAGGAGGCGTGCCGGCTGGTGGGGCAATGCTATCTGGAACTGGCGCAGCGCGGTGCCGCTACCGAAAAAGAGGTGCTGGCCAGCGAGTTGCGTAACCTGCAACTGCGCTATCGGGAATTAACCGGCGCGCCCAATCGCGCCGTTGAAATGGCGATTGGACAACTCAAACCCTGCTAACCCAGCCGCCCGGCCTTCAGCGCCGGGCTTTTGTCTTCCCTCCACTGCAGCGATTAACCTGCTAGCGCCAGCGCAGTCAAACCATTTCCAGCGACTGCACGCCTTTGATTTCCATCACTTTGTCATAAATGCTGTGCATAGGAAATCTGCGTGACAATGTCACCTCAACACTCAGCTCGCACAGGCCGCTTTCTTCGTTACGATTGACTACAGCGATGTGGCCATAGCGCAAATTTTCGCGCTGCAGTACCAGCAACACCAGCGGTACGCTTTTGGCCTTAAGATGGACGATGAGGGTGTGATGGCGGCCAATCAGCCAGTGGCTGATACGGCGGAACGTTTCCAGCACCACCAGCGCCAGCACCGTGCCGTAAATACCGATTTCATACATGCCGCTACCGATCACCAGGCCAATCGCGGCGGTCACCCACAGGCCGGCGGCGGTCGTCAGGCCTTTCACAATCTGCTTTTGAATGATGATGGTGCCAGCGCCAAGGAAGCCCATGCCGCTGACCACCTGCGCCGCAATACGGCTGGGATCCAGCGCCACATGGTCGTTAGTCAGCATATCGGCAAAGCCATATTTTGACACCAGCATGAACATGGCGCTGCCAATACCGACCAGAATGTGGGTGCGCAGGCCCGCTTCTTTAGCGCGCATCTGGCGCTCCAGGCCAATCAGTCCGCCCAGTATTCCGGCTAACGCGATGCGGATGAGCATGTCGGCTAACATCCTTCCTCCTTATTGATTGATGTTTTGTATGAACAGGCAGAGAAAGAGGGAAAACGCTGCAATCAGGATAATTCTGCTTGCCAATGGCGATATTAAATTTTGTAAAAAGCTGTGTCGCCTATCGATCGCGCACCGCTGCTGACATATGCTGGTGCGACTTTTCCGCTCACACACCCGGAGCCCGACCGATGAAAGCCGCAACTTTACTGCTGGCCGGCGCAGCGCTGTTACTCTCTGCCTGCAGCAGCAACAGCGACAATGAACCGCCGCAACAGGCCACCGCCGCGCACGTGCAGCCGCACGTTGTGATGTCGTCCATGGCAGAAGCCAACTGCAACAGCGCAGGCGGCACGCTGGCGTTCTCGCGTCAGTTAGACGGTTCACGCATCGGGATGTGTCAGCTGGCTAACGGTCGTCGCTGCGACGAACAGGCGCTGATCGGCGGTGCCTGCGCCCGCTAACGCAGGCGCAGAACCTTACGCCTTAACCTGATTCGAACAGGTTTCCCCGCGTGCCAGCTGCTGTAAATTACTGAGTGTGGTTTCTGAAATCGCCGTCAGCGCTTCGGCGGTGAGAAAGGCCTGATGGCCGGTAAACAACACGTTGTGACAGGCCGACAGGCGGCGGAACACGTCGTCCTGAATCACGTCATTCGACTTGTCTTCAAAAAACAGGTCGCGTTCGTTCTCATACACGTCCATGCCGAGCGAGCCGATTTTCTGCTGTTTTAGCGCCTCAATCGCCGCCTGTGAATCAATCAGCCCACCGCGGCTGGTATTGATAATCATCACGCCATCTTTCATCTGGCTGAACGCCTGCGCGTTGAGCAGATGGTGGTTTTCCGGCGTCAGCGGACAGTGCAGGGTGATGACATCGGACTCCGCCAGCAGCGTTTTCAAATCAACATATTCCGCCCCGAGCGCCAGCGCGGCGTCACTTGGGTACGGATCGTACGCCAGCAGACGCATGCCAAAACCTTTCAGGATGCGCATCGTCGCCACACCAATCTTGCCGGTGCCGACCACGCCAGCGGTTTTGTTATGCATGTTGAAACCGGTCAGGCCGTCCAGCGAGAAGTTGGCATCGCGCGTGCGCTGGTAAGCGCGGTGAATACGGCGGTTGAGCGTCATCATCAGACCTACCGCGTGTTCCGCTACCGCTTCCGGCGAGTAAGCGGGCACGCGCACCACCTGCAGTCCCAGCGCGGCTGCGGCGTCGAGGTCGACGTTATTGAAACCAGCACAGCGCAGCGCGATATATTTCACGCCCAGCGCCGCCAGCTCCGCCAGCACCGCTTTGCTCCCGTCATCGTTAACGAAGATACAGACCGCGTCACAGCCAGCGGCGTTTTTCGCCGTGGTTTCGCTCAGCAGGAAGTCAAAAAACTGCAGCTCAAATCCGTAGCCTTCGTTAACGTGCTCGAGGTATTTCTGGTCGTAATGCTTGGTGCTGTAAACCGCAACTTTCATTGTTTCGCTCCTGAAAAATGCTACGTCGGTATCACATCAGGATAACGTTTTCCGCGTCATTTTGCTGTTCTTCAGCCAGACTAAAGCGGTAACGCCTTCATTTGCCGGGCGTAACATGCCATCATCTCTGTCAGGATTGGGTAAAGAACAGGAACGTTAACAGCCATGACGCGGGGCCTCCGTCGACTACTTGCTGCGCTACTGGCGCTGATACTGCTGCTGCTGGGATTGCTGCTGACGCTGACGCACTGGCTGCCGCGGCTGGCGGGTATCTGGCTGCCGGAAAATACCCGCGTCGAGCTACACGGCGCGCCGCACTGGCAGCAGGGCCGGCTGGTATTTCCTGATGTGCGCTATCTGGCCGGTGACTGCCTGCTGGCGCAGGTCGCGGACGTGGGGCTTGGCCGGACGCAACAGCGCTGGCAGCTTGATGCGCGCGAGGTGGCGCTAAACAGCGATTGCCTGCAGGCGCTGCCGCACAGTGCCACGCGCGATGCGCCGCGCAGCCTCGCAGAGTGGCAGCAGATGCTGCCCGGCGCGGATATCCATCTGCAACAGCTCAGTATTTTGCCATGGCAGCAATATGCCGGCCGCTTCGATCTGACCTTAGACAAAGACCTTCAGCAACTGCGTTATCAGGGCGACAACCTGCGCATCGCCGCGCGCCTGCAGGGGCAGCAGCTGCACATTGATCAGCTGCAGCTCAGCCATCCCATACTGCCGCAACCGGTCGAACTGCATGGCAATTTGACGCTGCCAACGTTTGCCGATGGCCTGCCGGTGGCGGGTGAGCTCAGCGGTGCGCTTAACCTGACGCAGTGGCCGCAGCCGCTGGCGCTGACGCTCAACTGGCAGCAGCAGCAGGGCGAACTGGTGGTGCGCCAGCAACAGGAACCACAGCCGTTGTTGCAGCTGCCGTGGCAGGTCGATGCGCAGCAAATCCGCATCACTGCCGGTCACTGGCGCTGGCCGTTCGGGTCGCAGCCGCTGTCGGGCGGCGTGGCGCTGACGCTGGATGACTGGCAGCAGGGGCTGGAACAGACGCAGATCCGCGGCCGCTTCAATTTACTGACCGCCGGTCGCGGCGGGAAAGGCAACCTGGTACTGAGCGTTGGGCCGGGCAAGCTGAGCCTGACTGACAGCGCACTGCCGTTCCAGTTAACCGGCGAAAGCAAGTTTGCCGACCTGCAGCTGTACGGCACCATTCCCGGACAATTACATGGCATGCTCAGCGATCCGCAGCTCAGCCTGCAGCCTGGCGCACTGCTGCGCCTGCGCGGACGCTTACTCTCGACGCTGGAAGTGGATGAAGCGCGCTGGCCGCTGGCCGGCGTCAGCGTGGCCTCGCGCGGCATCAACGGCCGGTTACAGGCGATTCTCAACGCGCACGACCCCAGTTTCGGCCGCTTCAGGCTGCATCTCGACGGCCGCGCCAGCGACTTCTGGCCAGACAGCGGACGCTGGAACTGGCGTTACTGGGGCGAAGGCGTGATGGCGCCGCTTAGCGCCAAATGGGATGTGAAGGGCACCGGCAGCTGGCACGACACCCTGATCAGCCTCGATACGCTGAACACCGGGTTTGATCAGCTGGCGTACGGCATGGTGCAGGTGGATAAGCCGCGCCTGACGCTGACCGCGCCGGTGCGCTGGCTGCGCGATGTGGCACAGCCAGCGTTTAACGGCGGGTTTGCGCTGCGTTCCGGCCAGACCCGCTTCAGCTACGGTGGCTGGCTGCCGCCGTCCGAACTGCGTTTCGATGCCAAAGGCCGCGATCCAGGGCATTTTCTGTGGCGCGGTCAGCTCACCGCTGAAGACATCGGACCGCTGCGAGTGCATGGCCGCTGGGACGGCGAGCGGCTGCGCGGCGAAGCCTGGTGGCCGGCGCAGTCGCTTAGCGTATTTCAGCCGCTGCTGAGCAGCGATCTGAAGATGCGTATCCAGTCTGGCGAGCTGCGCGCGCAGATGGCCTTTTCCGCCGCCAGCGGCCAGGGGTTTGAGGCGGGCGGTTTCTGGGCGGTGAAACAGGGCAGCGTATGGATGCCGGACAGCGAAATCAACGGCATCGATTTTACCCTGCCGTTCCGCCTGAAAGATCATCAGTGGCAGCTGGGGCGCCGCGGGCCGGTGTCGCTGCGCATCGCCGAAGTGAAAAACCAGTTTGCGCTGCAGAACATTACCGCGGATCTGCAGGGCCACTATCCGTGGCAGGAGCGCCAGCCGCTGACGCTCAGCAACGTCAATCTCGATCTGCTCGGCGGGCACGTCAGCATGCCAGCATTGCGTTTACCGCAGCATCAGCCGGCGCGGATTTCGCTGCGTGACATTGATCTCAGCCGGCTGGTGACGGCGCTCAAGCCGAAGCAGTTTGCCATGTCCGGTAAAGTGAATGGCGAATTGCCGCTGTGGGTGAACAATCCGCACTGGCTGATTGAAAAGGGCTGGATCGCCAACAGTGGCCCGCTGACGTTCCGCATGGACAAAGACATGGCGGATGCGATTGTCAGCAATAACGTGGCCGCCGGGGCGGCGATGGACTGGCTGCGCTACATGGAGATTGCCCGTTCGTGGGCGACGCTGGATCTGGATAACTTCGGTAACCTGATTCTGCAAAGCGAGGTGAAAGGCACCAGCCAGTTCAGTAACCGCCGCCAGTCCGTCAATCTTAATTACCGTCATCAGGAAAACCTGTTCGAGCTGTGGCGCAGCCTGCGCTTTGGCGATAATTTGCAATCCTGGGTGGAGCAAAACGCCACCCTGCCATCCAACAAGGACCCGAAACCATGAGCCTGAGGGCATTACTGGTGCTGACAGCGGGACTGCCGCTGCTGGGCTGTGTGCCGCGCATCGAAGTCGCCGCACCCAAAGAGCCAATCACCATCAACATGAACGTAAAAATCGAACATGAAATCCACATCAAGGTGGATAAAGACGTCGAAGCGCTGCTGAAGAATCAGAGCGGACTGTTTTGAGGAGAGGCCCGATGAAACGCAAGGGGATAGCGCTGTTGCTGGCGTTTTTGCTGGTGCCGTCGGCCTGGGCGCTGACGCTGGATCAGGCGCGCCAGCAGGGGCGTGTGGGCGAAACGCTGAGCGGTTACATCGCCGCTCGTCAGCAGGATGACGAGACGCTGGCGCTGGTTAAGCGCATCAATGACGGCCGCAGCCAGCAGTATCAGCGCGTGGCGCAGCAGAACAATCTCACCACCGCCGAGGTGGCGCGCATCGCCGGTGAGAAGCTGGTTAACCGTGCCGGCAGCGGCGAATATGTGCGCGGGATTAATGGCCAGTGGGTGCAGAAATAGCCGCTTCCACGATTGCGCAGGCATAAAAAAGCCGGGCACTCAGGCCCGGCAAGACAGATAGCATCGTTTTAATGATGATTACGCAGCAACAATCTGTTTGATGGCGTCTTTGGCATCGCTGGCGGCTTTGGTTGCCACTTCCGGACCGTAGGCAATGCCTTCGGCGAACACGAAGTCAACGTCGGTGATGCCGATGAAGCCGAGGAACAGTTTCACGTACGGGGTCAGCAGATCAGTCGGGGTGTCTTTGTGAATGCCGCCACGGCTGGAGAGGATCACCGCACGTTTGCCTTTCACCAGACCTTCCGGGCCTGCTTCGGTGTAGCGGAAGGTGACGCCGGCACGGGCAATCAGGTCAAAGTAGTTTTTCAACTGAGTAGGAATGTTGAAGTTGTACATCGGAGCGGCGATAACCACGGTATCGTGCGCCTGCAGTTCAGCAATCAGTTCATCGGACAGGGCCAGCGCGTCCTGCTGACGTGGCGACAGCGGCGCGTCTGAAGGACGCAGGGCGCCAACCAGTTCACCGTCCAGTACCGGAATCGGCTGGGCAGCCAGATCGCGTACCGTGACTTCGTCGCCTTTGGCGCGGGCTTCATCAGCGTAGAAGTCTGCCAGCTGGTTAGACTGTGAATAACCGGCAAGGATGCTTGATTTCAGAACTAAAACTTTGCTCATGGTATTTTCCTGTACGTTACGCGGTTGGCTTACCGCTCAATGCGTTACACTCTACGGAGTTCGTCCGGCAGGTAAAAGCGCAATATTTCGAGGCCTATGTTCGAAATTATTGAATAAGGTGGCACGTCCGGTCAGGTGAGATGTTCCAATCTGTGCTAAGATGGCGGGCATTAATCGATTGAATCCGCCGGAAAATTCTGCCCGGCGCCGAGCCGTAAGTGCCGGCTCACTGCAACAACAGGTAATTCATCACTATGTCATCATCCGTTACGTCACCTCTGGCCCCCCTCTGGTCGCGGCTCGATAACCTGATGCTGCGCGACCGCAAAGCGCTGCAGCGTCGTCTGCACGGGGCGGCAAAAGTGAAAAATCCCGCGGCGCAGCAGGAAATTATGGCTGAGCTGGAGCCGGTGTTCGCCGCGGCAGAACAGCGCGTGGCGCAGCGCGCCGCCGCGACGCCGCGCATTACGTTTCCGGTCAATCTGCCGGTCAGCCAGAAGCAGCAGGACATCGCCGACGCGATTCGCGATCATCAGGTAGTGATTGTCGCCGGTGAGACCGGCTCAGGTAAAACCACCCAGCTGCCAAAGATCTGTCTGGCGCTCGGGCGCGGTGTGAAAGGGCTGATTGGGCATACGCAGCCGCGTCGTCTGGCGGCACGCACCGTGGCGAACCGCATTGCCGAAGAGCTGGAAACCACGCCCGGCGGCACCGTCGGTTACAAGGTGCGGTTTAACGATCAGGTCAGCGAAACCACTCAGGTCAAACTGATGACCGACGGTATTCTGCTGGCGGAAATTCAGCAGGATCGTCTGCTGCTGCAGTATGACACCATCATCATCGATGAAGCGCATGAACGCAGTCTGAACATCGATTTCCTGCTGGGTTACCTGCGCGAACTGCTGCCGCGTCGTCCCGATCTGAAAGTGATCATCACCTCCGCGACCATCGATCCGCAGCGCTTTTCGCGCCACTTCAATAATGCCCCGGTAATCGAGGTTTCGGGCCGCACGTATCCGGTCGATGTACGCTATCGTCCGGTGGTAGAAGATGCCGAGGACACCGAGCGCGATCAGCTGCAGGCAATCTTTGATGCGGTTGACGAACTGAGCAGCGAAGGGCGCGGCGATATCCTGATCTTCATGAGCGGCGAGCGCGAAATTCGCGATACCGCCGATGCACTGATGAAGCGCGATTTACCGCACACCGAGATTCTGCCGCTCTATGCGCGCCTGTCCAACGCCGAACAGAACCGGGTGTTCCAGGCGCACAGTGGCCGCCGCATTGTGCTGGCGACCAACGTCGCCGAGACCTCGCTCACCGTGCCGGGCATTAAATATGTCATCGATCCCGGCACTGCGCGCATCAGCCGTTACAGCTACCGCACCAAAGTGCAGCGACTGCCGATCGAGCCGATCTCGCAGGCGTCGGCTAACCAGCGTAAAGGGCGCTGCGGCCGCGTGTCGGAAGGGATCTGTATCCGCCTCTATTCGGAGGATGATTTCCTCAGCCGCCCGGCGTTTACGGACCCGGAAATTCTGCGTACCAACCTGGCGTCGGTGATTTTGCAGATGACGGCGCTTGGACTGGGCGACATCGCCGCATTCCCGTTCGTTGAAGCGCCGGATAAGCGCAACATTCAGGACGGCGTGCGCCTGCTGGAGGAGCTCGGCGCGATTACCCTGAGCGAGGAAGGTGCGTACAAACTGACGCCGTCCGGGCGCAGTCTGGCACAGTTGCCGGTCGATCCGCGGCTGGCGCGCATGGTGCTGGAAGCGCAGAAATTTGGCTGCGTGCGCGAAGTGATGATTATTGCCGCTGCGCTGTCGATTCAGGATCCGCGCGAGCGTCCGGTGGAGAAACAGCAGGCATCTGACGAGAAACACCGGCGTTTTGCCGACAAAGAGTCAGACTTTCTCGCTTTTGTCAATCTGTGGAACTACCTGCAGGAACAGCAGAAAGCGCTGTCCGGCAACCAGTTCCGCCGCCAGTGTAAAAGCGATTATCTCAATTACCTGCGCGTGCGCGAATGGCAGGACATCTACACCCAGCTGCGTCAGGTGGTGCGGGAACTGGGTATGCCGCTCAACAGCGAGCCGGCACCATACCGCGAAGTGCACTGCGCGCTGCTCACCGGTCTACTGTCACACATCGGTCAGAAAGATGCGGAAAAGCAGGAGTTTACCGGCGCACGCAACGCGCGGTTTGCTATTTTCCCCGGTTCCGGGCTGTTTAAGAAGCCGCCAAAATGGACCGTGGTGGCGGAACTGGTGGAAACCAGTCGCCTGTGGGGCCGCGTTGCGGCGCGCATCGACCCGGAGTGGATCGAACCGCTGGCCCAGCATCTGCTGAAGCGCAGCTACAGTGAACCACACTGGGAGAAAGCGCAGGGCGCAGTCATGGCCACCGAGAAAGTTACGCTGTACGGGCTGCCGATTGTGCAGGCGCGTAAGGTCAATTACAGCCGCATCGATCCGCAACTCAGCCGGGAGCTGTTTATCCGTCATGCGCTGGTGGAGGGCGACTGGCAGACGCGTCACGCCTTCTTCCGAAACAACCTGAAACTGCGCAATGAAATCGAGGATCTGGAGCACAAATCGCGGCGGCGCGACATTTTAGTCGATGACGAGACGCTGTTTGCGTTTTACGATCGCCGCATTGGCAGCGAGGTGGTCTCAGCGCGGCACTTTGACAGCTGGTGGAAACAGGCCAGTAAGGACAATCCGGACCTGCTGAGCTTTGATAAGCAGATGCTGATCAAAGACGGGGCGGAGAAGGTCAGCCAGCTGGATTACCCGAACTTCTGGTATCAGGGCAACCTGAAACTGAAGCTCAGCTATCAGTTCGAACCGGGGGCCGATGCGGATGGCGTGACGGTGCACATCCCGCTGCCGCTGCTCAACCAGGTCGACGAAGCCGGTTTCGAGTGGCAGATCCCCGGCGTGCGCCGCGAGCTGATCATCGCGCTAATCAAGTCGCTGCCCAAGCCGGTGCGACGCAACTTTGTGCCGGCACCCAATTACGCCGAAGCCTTTCTTCGCCGCGTGACGGCGCTGGAGCAGCCGCTGCTGGATGCGCTGGAGCGTGAGTTCCGCCGCATGTCTGGCGTCACCATTGAGCGCGACGCCTGGCAGTGGGATCAGGTGCCCGATCACCTGAAAATGACCTTCCGCGTGGTGGATGAGCACAACCGGAAGCTGCAGGAAGGCAAAGACCTGCATCAGCTGAAGCAGGTGCTGAAGGGCAAGGTACAGGAAACGCTGTCCAACGTGGCGGATGACGGGCTGGAACAGCGCGGGCTGCATCTGTGGAGCTTCGGCGATCTGCCGCAAAGCTACGAGCAGAAGCGCGGCAATTATCAGGTCAAAGCCTGGCCGGCGCTGGTGGATGAAAAAGACAGCGTCGCGATTCGCCTGTTTGACAGTGAACGCGAGCAGCAGAAGATGATGTGGCGTGGCCAGCGGCGGTTATTGCTGCTGAACATTCCTTCGCCGATCAAGTATCTGCACGAGAAGCTGCCAAACAAAGCCAAGCTCGGACTCTATTTCAATCCGTACGGCAAAGTACTGGAGCTGATTGATGACTGTATCGCCTGCGGCGTGGATAAGCTGATGGCGGACGCCGGTGGGCCGGCTTGGCAGCAGGAAAACTTCGAGCAGCTGCGCGATAAAGTACGCGCTGAACTGAACGACACGGTGGTGACCATCGCCAGCCAGGTCGAGCAGATTCTTACCAGCGTGTTCAACATCAACAAGTTCCTCAAGGGGCGGGTGGACATGACGCTGGCACTGGCGCTGGCGGATATCAAAACGCAGCTGAGCGGCCTGGTGTATCGCGGTTTTGTCACCGGCAACGGCTATCAGCGGCTGGGTGACACACTGCGCTATCTGCACGGTATTGAGCGCCGGCTGGAGAAGCTGCCGGTCGATCCGCACAGCGATCGGGCGCGGATGCTGAAAGTGCAGGCGGTAGAGCAGGCGTGGCAAAGCTGGCGTAACAAGCTGCCGCCGCAGCGTCAGGACGATGAAGAGGTACAGGCGATTCGCTGGATGCTGGAGGAGCTGCGCATCAGTTATTTTGCGCAGCAGCTGGGCACGCCGTATCCCATCTCCGACAAACGTATTCTGCAGGCGATGGAGCAGCTGGGCTGACTTATTGCGCCAGCGCTTCCAGCTTGTCTTTAAAGGATGTAACGGCAATGGCGCGGTTATCGGCGCGATAGCGATCGGCCGGTGCCGGTGCCGAGCTCTGTACCGCAATCAGCTGCCACTCGCCGTCGCGCTTCAGCAGCAGCGGTGAACCGCTGTCGCCCGGCAGGGTGTCGCACTGGTGCGACAGCACGGCACGCTGCGCCCAGCCGGTGATCAGGCAATCGCTGTGCGAGTAGAGCGTATCCAGATGGTCAGCGGGATAACCGGCCTGTGTTACTTTGCGGTCGGTGGTTTTCAGCGCGGCGGTTAAATCGCTGCGCGAACCGTCAAACAGCGGAATCGGCACGATACCGGATGGCGGATTGTGCAGAATCACCAGGCCGTAATCGTAAGGCGCCGCGTCTGGCGGCACGATCCAGCCTTCACCATCCGCCTGCAGACGCCGCGCCAGCGAAGGCTCCACGCGCGCGTCAATATCATGAATTTCGTAACGCCAGCCTTTGGCACCCGCCATAAAGCGCAGCGCGACCGGCTTGTCGAATTTGCCCGGGGGCGTCAGTAAGCAGTGTCCGGCCGTCAGCGCCAGATGGGCCGAAATCAACGTGGCACTGCACAGATTGCCGCTTTCCGTCTCTAACTGACCAATGGCATCCCACGGCGCCGCACTGACGTCGGTAATGGCTTTACGATGATCTTTGCCGAAGAACAGGGTCTTAATCTCTTCCGGGCTGGGGCCGTCTTCATCATCGGCATGTGCTGTGAGGTTAAAGCTAAAAAGACCTACAAATAACAGGATAGCCAGGCGCATAGTTCTCTCAATGGCGAGAATAAATAGAGGTTATGGTCATCACGCTTGAGCGATAACTATAGTCGGTGAGCGGTAAAAAAGGGAGAAATATTGGAGTAATCAGCACGCTACAACGACTAGATAAAAAAGCTGGCCGCAATAATGCCGCACAGAATCATGACAATCAGGATAATTTCGAAGCGATAGCGACGCACCATTTTTCGCTACTCCAGTAAATAAACACCCGGCAGAACCGGGTGTTTTCAATCATTAATGCGGTGTTGGCGCGCAAGGCAACCTTATTTAGCAGCTTTTTTCGCTTTGTGGTGCTTTTTAGCAGCCTGAGCTTTCTGAGCAGCAGGTTTGGTTACTTTTTTGTGGTGCTTTTTAGCCGCCTGAGCTTTCTGTGCAGCTGGCTTGGTGGCTTTGTGGTGTTTTTTAGCAGCCTGGGCTTTCTGAGCAGCTGGCTTGGTGGCTTTCTTGTGGTGCTTTTTAGCGGCCTGGGCTTTCTGAGCAGCTGGTTTGGTGGCTTTCTTGTGGTGCTTTTTAGCCGCCTGCGCTTTCTGAGCCGCTGGTGCTTTCTTCTCTACTTTCTTGTGCTTTTTGGCAGCCTGCGCTTTCTGAGCAGCAGCTTTTTTGTGGTGAACAGCTTTGTGCTTAGCCGGTGCAGCGGTAGTTGCAGCAGCAGCAGGAGCAGCAGTTGTTGTCTCAGCAGCGAAGGCTACAGAAGACAGACCCATAGCAGCGGCGATCACCAGCGCAAATAATTTTTTCATTGCAAAACCCTCGAACTATTTTTTCATGTGTAGCCCACTGCGGGGCCGGTGAATGCACTATATGTAAAACAATTCGCGCCTTCAGTGAGGGAATGGTATCGGCGTGTAACGGATTGTACAAAGCAGGAAAACCGGGCAGGGCGGGGATAAGTGCGGATCACTCTCCGCGCAAAAAACGGCGGCCGGGCAGGCCGCCGCACGAATCAGGCAGAGAGATAACGCTGTTCCAGATGCTGACGGAAATAGTGTGGATTGAGCGCCTCGCCAGTGGCATTGATCAGCAGCTGCTGCGTCGGGAAGCGGCTGCCGTGCTGCCAGATGTTCTGCTGCAGCCAGTCAAACACCGGTTGCAGTTCGCCCTGCTGAATCAATTCGTCCACCTGCGGAATGGCGCGTTTTACCGCCTGGAACAGCTGAGCGGCGTACATCGCGCCCAGCGTGTAGGTCGGGAAGTAGCCGAAGGCGCCGTCGGTCCAGTGAATATCCTGCATACAGCCGTCGCGGTAGTTGCCGCGCGTATCGATCCCCAGCGACTGCTGCATTTTTTCATCCCACAGCGCCGGAATATCCTCGACCTCAATCTCGCCTTCAATCAGCGCCCGCTCGATTTCGTAACGTAAAATCACGTGGGCCGGATAGCTCAGCTCGTCGGCATCAACGCGAATGAAGCCCGGCTTCACGCGCTGGGTCAGCCGAATAAAGTTGTTGCGTTCCAGCGCCGGCTGGTCGCCCATCAGCGCCACCACCTGGGGATGAATATGCTGCAGGAAGGCGTGACTGCGCCCCAGCTGCATCTCCATAAACAGGCTCTGCGATTCATGCATCGCGGTCGAGCGCGCCAGCGCCACCGGCTGTCCGCGCCACTGCTGTGGCAGATTCTGCTCATAGCGCGCATGGCCGGTTTCGTGGATCACGCCCATCAGCGCGCTGAGAAAATCGTTTTCGTTGTAGCGTGTGGTGATACGCACATCTTCCGGTACGCCGCCGCAGAACGGGTGCGCGCTCACGTCCAGCCGGCCGTGATTAAAATCAAACCCTAACGTCGCCATCACGCTCAGGCCGAGTTGCTTTTGTGATTCGATGGCGAAGGGGCCGACCGGCTGGGCAATCGGCGTTGCCTGCTGGCGGGCTACCGCTTTTTGCAGCAGGTCCGGCAGCCAGCTTTTCAGATCGCCAAAAGTGCTGTCGAGCTGCGCGCTGGTCATGCCGGGCTCAAACACATCCAGCAGCGCATCGTAGCGTGATACGCCGAGCGCATCGGCGCGCAGCTGAGCCTCTTCGCGGCTCAGCTTCACCACTTCTTTCAGGTTAGCGCTGAAGCCCTGCCAGTCATTGGCCGGACGCTGACTGCGCCACGCGTGTTCACAGCGCGAGCCGGCCAGCGATTTGGCTTCCACCAGCGAGGCCGGCAGCAGCGTTGCCTGGCGCCACGCGCGCTGCATTTCGCCCAGATTGGCCTGCTCCACATCGTTCAGCGACTCCTGTCCGGCGGCGTCAAACAGCCCGCCGAGGCGCTTGTCGGTCAGCAGCTCGTGCATAAATACGCTCAGCTCCGCCATCGCTTCTCCACGCGCCTGGCTGCCGCCCGGCGGCATGGTGGTTTGCATATCCACGCCGGCAATCGTGCCCAGATGGCCAAAACGCGCCAGGCGCTGAAAAGTGCGGCTAAGTTCCTGATAAGCTGCAGTCATGTAACAAGCTCCTTATGAAGGTAAGCGCGGCGTCACGTCGCGCAGGGGGAGATCAACCGGCCAGCAGAAGCGCACGCAGGCGCCGCCCAGCGGACTGCTCTCAATCGAGACCTGGCCCTGCAGCGCCTGCGCAATAGAGTGTACAATCGCCAGACCGAGGCCGCAGCCGCCGGTGGCGCGATCGCGGCTGGGATCGAGCCGTACGAAAGGCTCGAATACCCGCTGGCGTTCATCCGGCGGAATGCCCGGACCATCATCTTCAACCTGCAGATTGCCGATGGCGCCGTCAAACCACAGGCTGACACGCAGCCGCTGCTGCGCATAGCGCAGGGCGTTATTCACGAGGTTATCCAGCACCCGCTCCATCAGGCGCGTATCTGCCGCGCCAATGTTTTCCAGCTGCGGAATATCCAGCGTAATGTGCGTCTGCGGGTTCATGGTCTGCACGTCAGCGATGTGCACGCGCAGCCACTGCGCCAGATCGAAAGATTGCAGATTGAGGTCAACGCGCGGCCGGTCGAGGCGCGCATAGGTCAGCAGCTCCTCAATCAGGCTCTCCAGCTGGCCGACGTCACGGTTCAGCGCCGCGGATTCTGCCGCGCTGAGGTTTTCACTCATCTCCAGCCGGTAACGCAGCCGGACCAGCGGCGTGCGCAGCTCGTGCGCGATACCATCAATCAGCTGTTTTTTACTCGCCACCAGCGTATTGATGTTGTCCGCCATCTGGTTGAACGCCACGCCAAGGCTGTGCAGGCTGGAGGTATTTTCAAAATGGGTGCGCACGTCAAGCTCGCCGCGACCAAAGCGCTGAGCCGCTTTCTCCAGCCGCTGCATCTCCTGCCAGTGCGGGCGCAGCCAGATGAACACCGGCAGCGCCAGCGACATGCCAATAAACGCCAGCAGGGCGATATCAAGGATGCGCATCTGGTGCAGATAAAACAGGTAAGGAATCGGTCCGACCGACAGCACATAGTGGCTGCGCGGGATGTGCTGCAGGAAGGTGTACTGATCGTCGAGGGCGACGATCTCACCGGCGCGCAGCCGCTTCATGTCGGCTTCGTCCAGCTGATATTTGCTCATCGGTTCGATGTGCAGCTCAAAGGATAAATCGAGATCGAGGTTGCGGATGGTTTTGTTCCAGTCGCGCGGCGGGATCTCACGCAGTTCGCTGCGCATCAGAAACAGCGAACTGGCCATCAGGTCGTTCATCGACTGGCGCCCGGCGCGCTCGGCGGTGAATTTGTACACCAGACCCACCAGCAGCGTCATCACCAGGAAGCAGACGAACAGCAGCAGATAGAACTGAATGAAGAGCTTTCTCATCAGGAGCGGGTATCCCAGGCCTGCGGCGCGAACAGATAGCCTTTGTTACGGATGGTTTTGATGCGGAACGGCTCGGTGGCGCTGTCGTACAGTTTCTTGCGCAGGCGTGAAATGGCGACGTCGATGCTGCGATCCATACCGTCATAGCTCACGCCGCGCAGGGTTTTCAGCAACGCGTCACGGTCGAGAATTTCTCCGGCGTGGCTCGCCAGCTCCCACAGCAGATCAAAATCGGCGGTCGAAAGGGTGATGGGTTCGTCGAACAGGATCACCTGGCGGTTGAGCGCATCAATGGTGAGCGAACCGAACCGCAGCACCTTTTGCGAGCTCTGCACGGCAGGTGCGGCTTCCGGTTTGGCCACGTGCGCCTGGCGCAGATGCAGGCGCAGCCGCGCCAGCAGCACCGCCGGCGGCGTGGTTTTCAGAATATAGTCATTGGCGCCCATCTCCAGCGCCAGAATGTGGTTCATGTCGCTGTCGAGCGAGGTCAGCAGCACAATCGGGCCCTGCCAGTGCGCACGCAAATCGCGGCACAGCGTCATGCCATCTTTGCCCGGAAGCATGATATCCAGTAATACCAGATCCGGATCGGCGGCGAGAATGGTTGCTTCCGCGCGATCGCCGCGCGTCTCAACCAGCACCTCAATATCGTGGCGGCCAAGATAAGCCGCAATCAGTTCGCCGACTTCCGGCTCATCTTCCACATAGACAATTTTGTTCATAATGCTCTGTCATGGCTGAGAATGTCAGCAGCATAGCTTTTCCTGGTCCTGAGCTCTACGCTACCGCACGAATTATCCTTGTCTTACTGGTATGTACACCGTGAAATGTGCCATTATTACCGGCGCGTTCTGGCGCAAGGTTCGGAATCGTACTGAAAACAGGAGGAGTGCGAGGGTGTCTGATAAAGAGCTGGCTTCAGCCGGATACAGTGACCGCATCTGCTTCAACTACAGTGACTTCCTTTCCGCTTCCTGCAAAAAACGCTGGAGCTTTGTCGATGCCATTTACGGCGTGATGCCAATTTTTGGCATGGTGACGCGCAAGTCCGGGCACAGTTTACAGGCCAGCGACGACCATCTGAAAGAATTAGCATTACAAATCATTTCAACCCAGGTCAGCGACGAAATTAACATCGCCCGACTGATCACCCTGGCCGAACAGCAGCACATCAGCCGCTTCGATATTCAGCTGCCTTATCCGCTGTCCGCTGAGCAGCTTGACGCCATCCATCTGGAATACCGCAAGCCGCTCAATCTGACACAGCAGAATGATCTGCTGTGCGTTTCCATTCCTTTACAACCTCACTGATTAGCGCGTCAGCTGCCACAGCGCGGGCAGTGAGGCGGCAATTAACAGCACGATGGCGATGCGCTCCAGCGCAAACAGCGGTTGATCGCCGCGGCCACCGCGTCGTGCATACAGGAACAGCAGCAGACCCGGCGCGTAAAGCACCACCGACAACAGCAGATGCAGCGGCCCCGAGGCGTACAGCAGCCACAGCCCATAGGCGCTGGCACCGAGACCGGTCAACAGGGCCAGCGGTTTGTGCTGACCGCGTACCACTTTGACCAGATACAGACCGACCAGCAGATAGGGCACGAGGATCATTTCTGAGGCGATAGTCAGCAGCGTGTTGTAATCCGCGCCGGTAACCGCAATCAGAATCAGGCACACCTGCACGCTGCCGTTAGTCAGCCACAGCGACGCCGCCGGCGCGTTATGGCGGTTCTGCCGGGCAATGCTGCGCGGAAACGCGCCCTGCTGCGCGGCGAGGAACGGGACTTCTGCCGCCATAATGGTCCAGCTGAGATAGGCCCCGCATACCGAAATAATCAGGCCAACCGCAATCACCGCATCGCCCCAGTGACCCAGCAGCCGTTCCATCAGACCGGCCATCGACGGATTGCGCATCTGCGCCAGTTCCGCACGCGGCACCACGCCAAGCGACAGCAGCGTCACCAGCAGATAGACCAGCAGCGCGGCCAGCACCGCCAGCAGCGTGGCGCGCCCGACATCTTTCTTGTGGCGCGCGCGGGCAGAAACTACCACCGCGCCCTCCACGCCAATAAATACCCACAGAGTAATCAGCATGGTCTGTTTGACCTGCTGCCACAGCGGCTGGCCGAGCGCCGCGCCGTCAAAGTCAAAACGGAAGCGATCGTAATTAAACGCCAGCAGCGCCAGCACCACGAACAGCAGCAGCGGCACCAGTTTGCCCAGCGTCGCCAGCAGGTTGATGCTGGCCGCCGTCTGTACGCCGCGTAGCACCAGCCAGTGCACCAGCCACAGCAGCACGGAAGCGCCAAGCATCGCCTGCCAGGTGTTGCCATCGCCAAACACGATGCGATCCGGCGTATCGGTAAAGAAGCTCAGCGCTGAAAACACAATCACCAGATACGAGACGTTGGCAATCACCGCGCACAGCCAGTAACCCCATGCCGAGCAGAAGCCGGTCAGCTCGCCGAAGCCGGCGCGCGCGTAGGTGAAGATGCCGCCATCCAGTTCCGGGCGCAGACGCGTCAGCAGCAACATCGCCAGCGACAGAAAGAGGATACCGACACCGGTGATCAGCCAGCCGATCAGCAGCGCCGCCGGACCGGCAACCGCCGCCATATTTTGTGGCAGGCTAAAGACGCCCGCGCCGAGCATCGAGCTGAGCACCAGCGCAGTGAGCGCGCTAAGACCTAATTTTTTATCCAAAACGCCATTCCTGAGCAGCAGAGTGTGCTGGGTAGTAGTTGTTCAGCCAGAGTGTAACGTGGCAATCAGTCCCGTTTAAAACGGAATACCCTGAAAACAGGCGGCAGATTTTACGGAGAGCGAACGGTGAAGGCAATGCAAGACTATGCAGATTTGCACACGGATTATGCAAACGGCAGGGCGACGGGCGCCGCCCTGCGCGGGGATTATTTAAACAGGTCAGCGGTGACGGTCAGGTTGCCGCCGCTCTGGTTCTGCCACTGGCGCGTAATGTGATAATACTTCGCGCCTTTGGCGATGGCGCGTTTGCCCACGGCTTCTGAGATCTCGGTTGGCGTGCCGAAGTGATCGGAGAAGGAGATGGTGTCAAACGGTTGCATCTGTGCGGCCGTGATCGCATTGACTTCCTGCACGCTGCGGCCATCCGGCTGCGTCACAGTATAACGCTGACCGGTAGAGCTTTGGGTTTCAAAGAAACGACCCACGCTGGTGCTTGGCGTATCTGAGGAAGCAACACCAGGGATTGCCACTTTCTTCGCCGCTGCGCCGCCCGCAGCCAGGGCTGCTTTACCGGCTTCTGAATCAGCCGGAATGGAGTCAGACGTATCCTGCACCACGCGCGCTTTGGCATCGGCTTTATACACGTAGGCGGTCACGTACTGGTTGCCACCGTTGTTAGCATCCACCTGACGCACAATAAAGAAGGAGGCCGCGCCTTTGTTTTTCGCCGCTTTGGCGATGGCTTCGTTCACGTCCGGCTGGCTGGAGAAGAAGCCGCTGACGGAGACGGTGTCAAACGGCTCAAGGCGATATGCTTCAGCCTTAGGCAGCTCTTTCACGCCGTTGAACATCCGGTATTGCGTGCTTTGTTCCACTTTCGCTGCATTGGCTTTGTACAGATCGGCGGTAACGCGCCAGTTGCCACCGTTACCGTTGCTGTCGTTGATGCCCTGCACGTAGAAAGAGTCCGCGCCTTTGGCGTCGGCGGCTTTAGACACGGCGTCTGTTGCATCGCCAATTGCATTAAAACGGCCGCTAATATTGATGCGTTCGAATGGTTTTAACGCGGCCGCTTGTTCTGGCGTTAACTCTTTGGCAGCAAACGCATTGGCTGCCAGCAGTGATAACAGGGTCGACGCCAGAATGGTGTTCTTCAGCTTCATAAAAATGATCCTTCGCCTTACGCAAATTGAGTACGAAAACGTGCTGGACTCTTGATGTATAACAGATTAGCCGCTGATTATTGCATGTAATAATCGGCCTGTCTCAGCCAATTTATGCGCATAACATTGACAATCCCAGCATTTTATTCATCGGCCTGTCATCTTTCGCTGTTATGGCTTTTTTTTGGTCAGCTTACCGCTTTAACCGGTATCGCTTAGTACCATAATAGTTAACGCATTGTTAAATATAGGTTTTTAAAAACAGTTAATTCGTCATGACACGATTAGGCACAGCAGATTATTTTCCATAATGCCGCAAACCTGGTCGCATCCCGCGGTATTCATCGCTGGCATCTGAATATCTGTGTGAATGTCATAAGTGTGCGTTATGGCGCTAGATCGTCCTGGGCATTTTCAGTAGGTTATAAAGACTTTGTTACATAGTGCATTTCGCTCATAAAAAGCTGAAACAGCGTTTCGGCTTTTAAGCATGTGCCCCTTACAGAACCTCATCCTTTAATCATGGAAAGGAAACAGTATGTTAATTGGGATACCCAAAGAGCGGTTAGCCAATGAGTCCCGCGTCGCAGCGACGCCAAAGACCGTTGAGCAGCTCATCAAGCTGGGATTCAGCGTCACCGTTGAGCAGGGCGCCGGGTTGCGCGCCAGCTTTGATGATGACAGTTTTATCGCCGCCGGTGCCAGCATCAGTCATCCGCAGGATGTCTGGCAGTCCGACATCGTGCTGAAGGTGAACGCGCCAGACGACAGCGAGATCGCCCTGATGCGCGCGGGCAGCACGCTGGTGAGCTTTATCTGGCCAGCGCAGAACCCGGCGCTGCTGGAGAAATTAGCCGCACGCAACATCACCGTGATGGCGATGGATTCCGTACCGCGTATTTCGCGCGCGCAGTCGCTCGATGCGCTCAGCTCGATGGCGAACATCGCCGGTTATCGGGCCATTGTGGAAGCAGCCCATGAGTTTGGCCGCTTCTTCACCGGGCAAATCACCGCTGCCGGTAAAGTGCCACCGGCCAAAGTGATGGTCATCGGGGCTGGCGTGGCCGGTCTGGCGGCGATTGGCGCGGCGGGCAGCCTCGGCGCTATCGTGCGCGCCTTCGACACCCGTCCGGAAGTGAAGGAGCAGGTGCAGAGTATGGGCGCCGAGTTCCTTGAACTCGATTTTGAAGAGGAAGCGGGCAGCGGTGACGGTTACGCCAAAGTGATGTCCGAGGCCTTTATCAAGGCGGAGATGGCGCTGTTCGCGGCGCAGGCGCAGGAAGTGGACATTATCGTCACCACCGCGCTGATCCCGGGCAAACCGGCACCGAAGCTGATCACCGCAGAGATGGTGGCCAGCATGAAGCCGGGCAGCGTGATTGTTGATCTCGCGGCAGCCACCGGCGGTAACTGCGATCTGACCGTCGCCGACCGCGTCACGCTGAGCGACAACGGCGTCAAAATCATCGGCTACACCGATCTGCCGAGCCGGCTGCCAACGCAGTCCTCGCAGCTGTACGGCACCAACCTGGTGAACCTGCTGAAGCTGCTGTGTAAAGAGAAAAACGGCGAGATCGTGGTTGATTTTGACGATGTCGTGGTGCGCGGCGTCACGGTAATTCGTGACGGAGAAGTGACCTGGCCTGCGCCACCGATTCAGGTCTCTGCTGCGCCACAGGCCGCAAAACCTGCCGCACAGCCGCAGGTGAAAACGGCAGAGAAGCCCGCTGCGCCGTGGCGCAAATATCTGCTGCTGGCGCTGGCGGTAGTGCTGTTCGGCTGCCTGGCCAACGTCGCGCCGGCGGAATTCCTGTCGCACTTTACCGTGTTCGCGCTTGCCTGCGTCGTCGGGTATTACGTGGTGTGGAACGTCAGTCACGCGCTGCATACGCCGTTAATGTCCGTCACCAACGCCATCTCCGGCATTATTGTGGTGGGCGCGGTGCTGCAGATGGGCCATGGCGGCTGGGTCACCTTCCTGGCGTTTATCGCCGTCCTGATTGCCAGCATTAATATCTTCGGTGGTTTCACCGTCACCCAGCGCATGCTGAAAATGTTTCGTAAGAATTAAGGGGTAACAACATGTCTGGCGGATTAGTGACTGCAGCATACATTGTTGCCGCAATTCTGTTTATTTTCAGCCTGGCCGGGCTCTCGAAGCATGAGACCTCAAAGCAGGGCAATATTTTTGGTATCAGCGGCATGGCGCTGGCGCTGCTCGCCACCATTTTTGGTCCGCACAGCGGCCACGTGGCGTGGATTCTGCTGGCGATGGTGATCGGCGGTGCGATTGGCGTGCGTCTGGCGAAGAAAGTCGAAATGACCGAAATGCCGGAGCTGGTGGCGATTTTGCACAGCTTTGTCGGTCTGGCGGCGGTGCTGGTCGGGTTCAACAGCTACCTTGACCACGCGCCAGGACTGTCGGCAGTGATGGAAAATATCCATCTGACCGAAGTGTTCCTCGGCATCTTTATCGGCGCGGTGACCTTCACCGGTTCGGTGGTGGCATTTGGCAAACTGCGCGGCAAGATCTCCTCAAAAGCGCTGATGCTGCCGCATCGCCATAAAATGAACCTGGCGGCGCTGGTGGTCTCATTCCTGCTGATGCTGTGGTTTGTGCGTACCGACAGCACCGCTGCACAGGTCGTTGCGCTGCTCCTTATGACGGTGATTGCGCTGGTGTTCGGCTGGCATCTGGTGGCGTCGATTGGCGGTGCGGATATGCCGGTGGTGGTCTCGATGCTCAACTCCTATTCGGGCTGGGCGGCGGCGGCGGCGGGCTTTATGCTGAGCAACGACCTGCTGATCGTCACCGGTGCGCTGGTGGGCTCTTCCGGTGCCATCCTGTCGTACATTATGTGTAAAGCGATGAACCGTTCCTTTATCAGCGTGATTGCCGGCGGGTTCGGCACTGACGTGAGCGGTGCCGACGCGGGCGAAGAGGCGGGTGAACACCGTGAAATCAGCGCGGAAGAGACGGCAGAACTGCTGAAAAACTCGACCTCGGTGATCATCACGCCGGGCTACGGTATGGCGGTCGCCCAGGCGCAGTATCCGGTGGCAGAGATCACCGAGAAGCTGCGCGCGCGCGGTATTAAGGTGCGTTTCGGTATTCACCCGGTAGCCGGTCGTTTGCCGGGGCACATGAACGTGCTGCTGGCGGAAGCCAAAGTGCCGTACGATGTGGTGCTGGAGATGGATGAGATCAACGATGATTTCAGCGATACCGATACCGTGCTGGTTATCGGTGCCAACGACACCGTCAACCCAGCGGCCCAGGACGATCCGCGCAGCCCGATTGCCGGTATGCCGGTGCTGGAAGTGTGGAAAGCGCAAAACGTCATCGTGTTCAAACGCTCGATGAACACCGGCTATGCCGGGGTGCAGAACCCGCTGTTCTTTAAAGAGAACACCCAGATGCTGTTTGGCGATGCCAAAGCCAGCGTCGAAGGCATTCTGCGCGCGCTGTAGGAAAAGAAAAGGGCGGTGATGTCACCGCCCTGACAAGCTCAAACCGGGGCGGCACAGGATGGCCGCCCTGCGTTATTTAATCCTCTTCATCTTCCTCATCGTCGAGGTCAATCGGCGATTTGAAATCATCCGGCTTAATCGCCAGCAAATCACAGCGCAGGTGATCGATCACCTGTTCAGCGGTATTGCCGAGAAACGCAGCTGACAGACCGGTACGACCGATGGTGCCCAGCACCACAATCCCGGCGTCGAGATGCGACGCTATATCCGGGATGACTTCTTCCGGCAGGCCCTTCGCTACGTGGGTAAACTCCTCGCCGATGGAAAATTTCTGGCGCAGTGCTTTCATCGCCACCAGGTGCTGGCCGCGAATGGCATCGTTATAGACGCTGGGATCAAAATCCGGCAGTTCGATGGCAATGTTGATTGGCGTGACCGGATAAGCGCCCACCAGATGCACCTCGGTGTGGTTCACCATTTCAGCCAGCTGCGTGGTCTCGCGGATCAGTTTTTGATTAAGCTCATCATGATGCGGTTCCTCGCTGGCGAGGTTTACCGCCACCACCGCTTTGCCGCCCTCCGGCCACGGCTGGTCTTTTACCATCCATACCGGGCACGGGCACTTACGCAGCAGGTGCCAGTCGGTGGGGGTAAAAATCACCGCTTCCAGACGATCGTGCTGGTGTGCCATCTTCAGGACCAAATCATGCTGATGCGCCAGCACTTCCTGAATGATGGCTTCGTACGGCCGGTTATGCCACACCACTTTAATCTCGATATCCACGCCGGCTTCCAGATAGGCCTGCGCCTGTTCGCGGATCCATTCGGTACGCTGGCTAATCACCCCTTTGCGCATGTTGACGCGCTCGTCGGGCGACAGCAGGGTGGTCATTTCGTAGGAGAAGTCGTAGATAGGCAGGAAGGCTTTGATTTTTCCGCCGATACGTTGATTGAGATACACCGCACGCCGCAGCGCCGGCTGGTCGTCCTGCTGAGCATCAATCGCCACCAGAATATGCTGATACCGGGACATAAGGCACTCTCCTCAAACCAAAGCGAAGTTGGATTAAAGATAGCCTAAGATGGCGCAGGGCAGAAGCGGAAAAGTTGTTGCCGGATCAATAAAATAACATTTATCGACCCGGCGGGCGGTTATGCTGCCTGATCGGTCTGGCCGGCCAGTTCAGCCAGCAGCGCATGGTTTTCGATGGTGATATATTTGCCTTTCACCGCCAGCATGCCGCTTTTCTGGAAACGTCCCAGCAGACGACTGATGGTTTCGACGGTGAGACCCAGATAGTTACCGATGTCGCCGCGCGTCATGGTCAGGCGGAATTCACGCTGTGAGAAACCGCGCTGGCCGAAGCGACGCGACAGGTTCCAGATAAACGCCGCCAGACGCTCTTCCGCGTTCTTCTTCGATAACAGCAGGATCATATCCTGATCGCCTTTGATCTCGCCGCTCATCAGACGCATCATCTGCTGACGCAGCGCCGGCATTTTACCGGACAGATCGTCGAGGGTTTCAAACGGAATTTCACACACCATGGCCGTTTCCAGCGCCTGAGCGAAGCTTGGATGATGCGCGCTGACGATGGCGTCAAAGCCCACCAGATCGCCCGCCAGATGGAAACCGGTGATCTGTTCATCACCCTGTTCGGTAATGGTGTAACTTTTGATGGTGCCGGAGCGGATAGCATAAAGGGATTTCAGTTCATCACCGGCTTTGAACAGCGTCTGGCCTTTCTGAATCGGCTTTTTGCGTTCAATAATATTGTCCAGCTGATCCAGTTCATGTTCGTTCAGCGTGAAGGGAATACACAACTGGCTGATACTGCAATCCTGACAGTGGATGGCACAACCGCCAGACTGAATACGTCGAATGCTGCGTTTTTCCGGGATCATATAGGTACGCTCGATGATTATTGACTGTCGTCAATTTTAACATTTTTCTTTGTCATGTGAACTCATCCGAGCAGTAATAATGATCAAAACCGCACAAATGCTGGGTATTCGCGGCTTTGATGTCTGCAAATTACCAGCCGGTTTTTGATCTGGAACGTTTTCTTTCCATATTTACATCCGGACACAACCTGATCCTGCGCAGAAAGTGACGGATGTGATAGCCGATAACCTTTGCTACTATTTTGCTTTCGGGTGGCATGTTGCGCCCGATTCACCACCAGGCGTGAGGAAAACACCATGAACCTTGATGATGAAGACCTTTTCCGCGATGCCATGGGTGATGTAACCCCGTTAAAAGATTGCGCCAACACCCAGTGGCTGCGCGCGCCGTCTACCAAAGCGCCGCGCCAGCAGCCGCATGACGACGCACCGGAAAACTTCCTGACGCGCGGCTTCCTTGAGATTATCCCGCGCGACACGCCGCTGGAATATAAAGCCGATGGCATTCAGCAGGGCGTGCTCGATAAGCTGCGGCTGGGCAAATATACGCTGGACGCCAGTCTTAATCTGTTGCGCCAGCCGGTGGAGACCTGCCGGCAATCGCTGTTCAGCTTTATGCTGGAAGCGCGCAAACAGGGCCTGCGCAATCTGCTGATTATTCATGGTAAAGGGCGGGATGATGAAGCGCACGCCAATATTGTCCGCAGCTACGTGGCACGCTGGCTGCGACAATTTGACGACGTTCAGACCTTCTGCAGCGCGCAACCGCAGCACGGTGGCAGCGGTGCAGTTTATGTCGGGCTGCGCAAAACCGATCGCGCGCGCCTCGACAATCGCGAACGCCACGCCAAACGCAGCCGTTAACTGTGAAATTTGCGGATGGTGGCCATCAGCACTTCCGCGCTTAGCGAGAGAGAGTGGCCGCTGCGGGTAATAATGCCCACCGGCTCGCCGGGGCCGGGCGATGCGATGGGCAGTGCGCTGAGCGCATTGTGACTTAAATCTTCCTTCACCGCGCCGGATGGCACAAACCACACATAGTCATAACGCAGCGCCAGCTGGCGGGCCAGCGAGGTGGACGAGGTTTCGACACAGTTGCCCGGCAGCGAGCAGCCTTGTTCATCCAGCATGTGCTGGGCAATGCGGCGCGGCGCGGTGCCTTCAGGCGAAATCACTACCGGCCACTGCATGGCGCGGGAAAGTGTGACGTTGTCACTTAACAGCGGGTGCTCCGGTCGTACCACCAGCTTGAGCGATTCGAGAAACAGCAATTCGTAGGTCAGGCCGGTCATCATTTCGCTGTCCGCCATACGGCCAATGCCAATATCAAACTCCCCGGCGCGCAGGCCAGCCAGCAGCACATTATTGTGCAGCGTGGCCACCTGTACCGTGGTGTTCGGCTGCTGTTCGTGGAAGCGATCCAGGATCTGCGGCAGCATCCCCATGGCGGCGGTGGTGAGGGCGCCAAGGCGGATCACGATCGGGCGTCCGGAAACCGGCGAGTTGAAACTTTGTCCGGCGTGGTTAAGCGCATCCAGTACTTTCACCGCGTGGGTCAGGAACTGTTCTCCCAGTGTCGTCAGCTGAGCACCGAGGCGACCGCGCTCAAACAGACGGGCGCCCGCCAGTTCCTCCAGCTCATTGAGCGTTTTAGACAGCGCCGGCTGACTCAGATTCAGGGTTTCCGCCGCGCGGCCCAGCGTGCCCTGTTGCGCGACTGCCACAAAGGTGTGTAAATGGCGCAGACGAATGCGCTGATTAAAGAGATGATTTTTGTCCATAAACGCCAGCGTAATGAGTCAGAGCGGTCAGCGGCAAGTGGCTGACCGAGATTCTGTTAACTTACCTGCAAAATTATATTAACAAAAACGGTCAGCGTGAGAAGTTTTAGTAAGTGGCTGTATTGGTTAGTTTTATAAATAACCGGGCGTCCGGGCGCGTTTCTGCATTCAGCGTTATCAGTAGCTTAGCGGGAAAAATATTGAATAATTCTCAATTTCACTTAAAAATCCTGCCCGTTATTGTTAACGATGCGCTATCATAAGCGCCGTTTTTTTTACCAAAACTGATGACCTATTCGTGATAATCCTGCAGGAGTGGTACCGTGACCAGCGCTGAAGCCATTGACGTCCGCCAGCTCATCAACCAGAGCGCGTTAAGCAGCTGGCAGAAGCGTTTAATTGCGCTGTGCTTTGTCGTGGTGGCGCTGGATGGCATGGATATCGCGCTAATGGGCTTTATCGCGCCGACGCTGAAAGCCAGCTGGGGCGTGACCAATCATCAGTTGGGGATGGTGATCAGCGCGGCGCTGATTGGCCTGGCGCTGGGTGCCATGGTGGCTGGACCGCTGGCCGATCGCTACGGCCGCCGCGTGATGATTCTGCTCAGCGTGCTGTTTTTTGGCCTCTGGACGCTGGCGACCGCCATGGCGCAAAACATCGAACAGATGATGCTGTTCCGTTTCCTCACCGGTCTGGGGCTGGGAGCGGCGATGCCCAATGTCGGCACGCTGGTGGCTGAATACGCGCCCGAGCGGCGTCGCTCGTTTATTATCACCGTGGTGTTCTGCGGCTTCACCTTTGGCGCGGCCTCCGGCGGTTTTGCCGCCTCGTGGCTGCTGCCGCGCTATGACTGGCATTCGGTGATGCTGATGGGCGGCGTGCTGCCGCTGCTGGTGCTGCCGTTTCTGCTGCGCGGCCTGCCGGAGTCGGTGCGCTTTCTCATCAGCCAGCGCGCGCCCGCTGCGCGCATTCACGCTATTCTGGCGCGCATGCTGCCGGGCAGCGTCCGGCCTGACAGCCATTTTCAAAGCAGTGAACCGCTGGCCGCGCGCCACGGTGCAGTGGCCACCGTCGTCTCACCCCGCTATCTGTTTGGCAGCCTGATGCTGTGGGGCGGCTACTTTATGGGGCTGTTTCTGGTCTACCTGATCGGCAGCTGGCTGCCATCGCTGATTAACACACTGGGCATGTCTGTCACCGAAGCGGCTATCGTCACCGCCATGTATCAGGCGGGCGGCACCGTTGGCTCACTGTTTGCCGGCTGGCTGATGGACCGCATCAACGCCAATCTGGCGCTGGCCATTATTTACTTTTGCGGCGGCATCGCCATCGTGGCGCTCGGGTTTTCCCCGGCGCAGGTCGGGTTGATGAGCGCCATCGCCTTCTGCAGCGGCTTCTGTTTTAACGGTGCCAACACCGGTATGAATGCACTCTCGGCCAGTTACTATCCCACCCATGCCCGCGCGACCGGCTCCAGCTGGATGCATGGCGTCGGCCGCATCGGCGCGATCATCAGCGCCTTCGTCGGCGCTGAGCTGCTGTCTCTCGGCTGGGCGTTTAGCCAGATCTTTCTGCTGCTGGCGTTGCCGGCGGCGCTGACCACGCTGATGCTGGTACTTAAATGCCGCTTTGGTGACCAGCCGCGCGCCACCGAGTGACAGGGCGATCACAGTTCCGCGAAAATGTTACCCGCCGCTAAAGGGTTGATCTACAGTAGCAGCAACCCTTTAGCCCAAGGTGATGACCATGGATAACTTTCTCACCCGCGATGCCATCCGCACGCTGTTCTCTCAGGCCATGTCGGCCATGTACCAGCAGGAGGTGCCGCAGTATGGCACCCTGACGCAGCTGGTTACCGCCGTTAACGAACGCACCTTAGAAGCGCAGCCGGCGCTGAAAAACCGTCTGGCCGCTGCCGATGAGCTGAGCCGCCTCGGCGTGGAGCGTCACGGTGCCATTCGCGTCGGCACTGCCGCAGAGCTCAGCACGCTGCGGCAGATGTTTGCCGTGATGGGGATGGAGCCGGTGGGCTATTACGATCTGTCACAGGCGGGCGTGCCGGTGCACTCTACTGCCTTTCGCCCGGTCAGCGACAGCGCGCTGCGGCGCAATCCATTCCGCGTTTTCACCTCGCTGCTGCGGCTGGAGCTGATCGACGATGCCGCCCTGCGCGACAAAGCCGCGGCTATTCTGGCGGCGCGCGACATCTTCACGCCTGGCTGCCGGGCACTGATCGCGCAGCATCAGCAGCAGGGCGGTCTCAATGCTGCCGATGCCGCCCGCTTTGTTCAGGAGGCGCTGGAAACCTTTCGCTGGCATGCGCACACCACGGTGGACAGCGCCACCTACCGCGCGCTGAGCCAGCAGCATCGCCTGATTGCCGACGTCGTGTGCTTCCGCGGCTGCCACATCAATCACCTGACGCCACGTACGCTGGATATCGATCGCGTGCAGGCGCTGATGCCTTCGCGCGGCATCGAACCGAAAATCCTGATTGAAGGGCCGCCGCCGCGCGCGGTGCCGATTCTGCTGCGCCAGACCAGCTTCAAAGCGCTGGAAGAGGCGGTGCATTTTAATGATGGCACGCCGGGCACCCATACCGCGCGCTTTGGTGAAATTGAGCAGCGCGGCGCGGCACTTACGCCTAAAGGCCGCGCGCTGTACGACCGGCTGCTGGCACAGGCCGGTACCGGCAGCGATAACCAGCAGCATCAGCAGCACCTCAGCGCGGTGTTTCGTGATTTTCCTGATGATGAACAGACGCTGCGCGAGCAGGAGCTGGCGTGGTTCCGCTACCGTCTGACGCCGCAGGGCGAGCATCAGCCGCCGCGCGCCGGGGAAACCGTGGCGCAGCTGCTGGCCGCCGGACGTTTACAGGCGGAACCGATTGTCTACGAAGATTTTCTGCCGGTGAGCGCGGCCGGGATTTTCCAGTCTAATCTGGGCAACCAGACTCAGGCACGCAGCGCCGGCAATGCCAGTCGTGCCGATTTTGAAGCCGCGCTCGGTGCCGCCGTGCAGGATGAGATGGTGCTGTATCAGCAGACGCAACAGCGCAGTCTGGCGCGCTGCGGCGTGCAGGAGTAGGGCGTAAAAAATCGGCCTGAAAAGTGACAGGATCACTTTTACAGGCCGGCTGGTTTTCTTTCTAATGATTATTGCAGGCGTGCGTCGCGCACCAGCGTATATTTTCCGGCACCCAGGAACAGGATGGCCAGCGCGCCCAGCAGGTAAAGCGCTTCCGTTTCCAGCGACCAGGCGCCGACATCGGTGCGATGCCAGAGTGCGCCCATTTTCACCAGCAGCGTTGCGACTACCATGTTAACGGCAATGATAAAGGCCGCCGGGCGCGTCAGCAGGCCAACGATGACCATGATGGGTGCCACAATTTCCCCGATGTAAGCACCGTAAGCGATGAAACCTGGCATGCCTTTGACACTGAGCAGATGGGCGATCCAGCCGACGCCATGAATCGCCTTAAACTCGCCATGAAACAGCAATAGCCCGCCGAAGGTTAAGCGTAACAGCAATTTACCGAAATCCGGGTGATCGCTCATCCGGGTGAACAGCTGATTGATGCCAGCAAACATCGCGTCTCTCCGTCACGCCAGGTTAACTTGCAACCATAAAACAGAATGCGCCGCTGCAGTTAACCAAAAAATTTGATGAAGTTGTTCAATGAATCGGTCGCTTATTCGGCTTAATCTGCAAATGCTTGCAGAACATAGACATTCCACTGAGGCCTGCAAATAATGGAATCAGGCTTTACCAGGAACCCGCAATGAAAAATGAACGACGTCTGAGGATCATGACGGCAGAAGGTGAACTCAGAGGCCTGATGGATGATGAACTGTTTACCTTTAAAGGAATACCTTATGCAGCGCCGCCGGTTGGCGCACTGCGCTGGCGTCCGCCGCAGCCGGTGGTACCGTGGCAAACGCTGCGCGATGCCACCGCGTGGGGCGATGCCAGCTGGCAAAATCGTGACTACTGTGTGGCGGCTGGCGGCGGCGATCCGGGCCGCTTCAGCGAAGATTGCCTCTATCTCAATGTCTGGACGCCGGATGTCGAACCCGCTACGCCGTTACCGGTGATGGTATGGCTGCACGGCGGCGGCTTCAGCATCGGCGCCGGCAGCCTTGATCCCTATCGCGGCAAAGCGCTGGCAGCGCAGGGCGTGGTGGTGGTGACACTCAATTACCGCCTTGGCCATTTCGGCTTTTTTGCGCATCCGGCGCTCGACGCCCAGTATCCGCCGGGCAAGGTGGTCAATAATTTTGCGCTGCTGGATCAGATTGCCGCGCTGCAGTGGATTCAGCGTAACATCCCGGCATTTGGCGGCGATCGCCATAACGTCACGCTGTTTGGCGAATCGTCCGGCGCGCGCAGCGTATTGTCGCTGTGCTGCTCGCCGCTGGCCGAAGGGCTGTTCCATAAGGGCATCGTGCAAAGTGCCTACAGCCTGCCGGACGTGCCGCATAAGCAGGCGCAGCAAACCGGCCTGCAGGTGGCAGCGCATTTCAATCTGGCCGCGGATGCCAGTGCGGAGCAGCTGCGCGCACTGCCGGCCGACAGTTTCTGGCCGCTGGAGCGACCGCTGGCGCTGGGGCCGGTGGCCATCAGCGGCGATGCGGTGCTACCCAGACCGATGCTCGACACCTTTATGGCGGGTAAACAGCATCGCGTGCCATTGATGATTGGCAGCAACAGCGATGAAGCCAGCGTGCTGGACTACTTCGGCGTGGATGCCCGCAGCGTGTTACAACAACTGCGCAGCAAAAGTCGCCTGAGTTATCGCCTGCTGAAGTGGCTGTACGATATCCATGATGACAGCCTGCTGGGGCGCGCGGTGGCGCGCGACATGGCGTTTACCGTCATGCCGCTGCTGGTGGCACAGTCACAGCACAGCATCGGCATGCCTGCGTGGCGTTACTGGTTTGATTATGTGTCAGAAAACGCGCGTCATATTTACCCGCACGGCACCTGGCACGGCAACGAAATTCCTTATGTCTTCAATACGCTCGCGACGCTGCCGCCGCCGGGTGACTGGCATTACAGCGCCAGCGATATCGCCTTTGCCGGCCGCGTCAGCGCCTGGTGGGTGGCCTTTGCACGGGATGCCAGTGAGTTCAGCCATCGGCTGCGGCTCGACGGGGAACCCGACTGGCCGGTATGGCGGCCGGGTGAAGATTTGACTCTCGCCTTTGGCCACGACGGTAAAGCGGAATCGGTGCTGAAGGCGCGATTTATGCGCGGCCGTCTGCGTCTGTTTCGCCTGATGATGCGCAGCCACGTTAAACTTTAATAAGCCTGCTAATCATGTAAAAACATCAATGTTTTTTTAAGGCAAATTGGCCGCTATCTGCCTGATTTTACGACCGCTCAGCCGCTCCGCGCGGCACCTCATCCTGCAATTAATTAGCTTACAAAACATTTATCTTTTCCCGGTTCGCTGCCGATAAATACCCTAAGCCCTGTTTTATCCGGGCTGCCAGCGTTCACACCAGGGGATTATGTATGGGTATGTTAAAAAACTTCACGATTCGCGCCGTTATGCTGACCATTCTCGGGCTTTTCTGCCTGTTATGGTGTGGCGTAGGGCTGTTCAGCGTCCACTCGCTGAATGCGCTCGGCGAGGGTAACGAGATTGATCGTCAGCTGGTAAACCAGATGACGGCGCTCAGCAAAGGCAACGATCAATATTTCCGCGTGGTCACGCGTCTGTCGCGGGTAATGGAAGGCCGCACCGCCGGTAACGCGCCGACCGCAGAAGCGTTCGCGCCGGTGCAGCAGGCACTGGATAACATGAAACAGCAGTTAACCCAGTTCAAAGCCATGGCGCCGGGGCCGATGGACAGCGAGACGGCGAACAATGTGATCAGCAGCTGGCAGAAACTGCTGGATGAGGGTATCGCACCGCAGGTGGCGCTGGCGCAGCAGGCTTCACTGGATGCATGGCGCGCGCAGGCCAACAATGTCACGCCGCCGCTGAGCCGGGCGTTTGGTGCCAGCGCAGAAGCGTTTAATCAGGCCGCCAGCAGCAAGCTGGATGAGACCCGCGTGACCGTGGACACGCTTACCAGCATGACCAAAGTGATTATTGTGTCGGCGGTGGTGTTCGGCTTATTGATTCTGCTGTTCACTGACCGTTACCTGGTGACGATGCTGGTGAAACCGCTGGATCGCATCCGTAACCATTTTACCGTGATTGCGCAGGGCGATCTCAGCCAGCCGGTGGAAGAATTTGGCCGCAACTGCGTCGGCAAACTGGTGCCACTGCTGCGGGCGATGCAGGACAGCCTGCGTGAAGCAGTCAGCGCCATCCGCAGCGGCACGGAGAACATCTACCGCGGCGCGGCAGAAATTTCAGCCGGCAATAACGATCTTTCATCGCGCACCGAAGAGCAGGCGGCCGCGCTGGAACAGACCGCAGCCAGCATGGAGCAACTGACCGCCACGGTGAAATTCAACGCCGACAACGCACGTCAGGCCAGCGCGCTGGCGGAGACCGCCACCGGTACCGCGCAGCAGGGCGGCCGTCTGGTTGGCGAAGTGGTGACCACCATGCAGGGCATTTCCGGTAGTTCGAAAAAGATTGCCGAGATCACCAGCGTGATCAATGGCATCGCTTTCCAGACCAACATCCTGGCGCTCAACGCGGCAGTCGAAGCGGCGCGTGCCGGTGAGCAGGGGCGCGGCTTTGCCGTGGTGGCCAGCGAAGTGCGCAACCTGGCGCAACGCAGCGCCGGCGCCGCAAAAGAGATCGCCACGCTGATTGAAGATTCGGTGTCACGCGTTGAAAAGGGCTCGGAGCTGGTCAGCAGCGCTGGCAGCACCATGCATGACATTCTGAAGTCGGTGCAGGATGTGAATGAGATCATGAAGCACATCGCTGACGCGTCGGAAGAGCAGAGCAAAGGGATTTCGCAGGTCGGTACCGCCGTCACCGAAATGGACAGCGTCACCCAGCAGAACGCGTCGCTGGTGGAGCAGGTGTCGGCGGCGGCCAGCGCGCTGGAGCGTCAGACCGAAGAGCTACAGGCGTCGGTGGCGAAGTTCCGTCTGTCTGACAGCGCGCCGCGCGCGCAGGCCGTAGCATCCGCTGCCGCGCCTGCGCTGCGCCGGCCGGTGTTATCTGCCGCCGCAGGCGCTCAGGGTAAACCCGCCAGCAGTGAAGAGTGGGTTTCATTCTGAGGCTGACACAACCAAGCCACCAGCTGCGGCAAAAACGGTGGCGCATCTTTTTCCGCCCGCTGTAACAGGCTGTAGCTCGCCCCGGTTGCCACACTCGCGGCAAACGGGGCGATTAACCGCCCATTGACCAAATCATTCTCCACCAGCGTAATATCCGCCACCGTCACGCCAAATCCCTGAATCGCCGCGCTGATCGCCAAATCCATGGTGGCGAAGTGCTGATTGCGCGCCATCGGCAGCTGCTCCGCCTGGGCGGACAGCCACAGCTGCCAGTCGCGCGTATCGCCGGTCGGATGCAGGAAGGTGAATCTGGCCAGTTCGCTGACATGGCGCGGCGCCGGCACGCTGCTGGCCAGCACCGGCGTCAGGCGCTCGGCAAACAGCGGAATGGCACCGGCAGGCGGCGTGCCGAATACAATTGCCGCATCAAAGTTTTCCAGCTGCGACGCATGATCGAGCGTGGTGGTCAGCGCCACGTGAATGTCTGGCCGCTGCTGCTCCAGCGCCACCAGACGCGGCACCAGCCAGCGCATGGCGCAGGTCGGGGCTTTCAGCCGAATCGAGGCGTTGCTGCGGCTGGCTTTCTCAGTGGCATTGACCAGCAGATTGAATCCCTGCTGCAGCTCCGGCAGCAGCGCCGCGCCCTGAGCGGTGAGATGCAGACCGCGCGCGTGGCGTTCAAACAGGGCAAATCCCAGCCAGCTCTCCAGCGCCGCAATTTTGCGGCTCACCGCGCCCTGAGTGATGCACAGTTCGCTGGCGGCGCGCGTCAGGTTGAGATGACGGGCGGTGACCAGAAAGGCATGAATGGCGTTGAGCGGCAGAGCAGAGCGGGACATAACGGCCTCAAGCTATGATTTTTTATCATGGCTATTATGACAACAATTCGCTTGTCGACTCAAGCGTCGCGCCGTTGAATAGAAATCTACTTACGATACGTGGTTATGCAACCTGTGGAGCAATGATGACCCTGAACAGCAGCGTGAAGCTCTCCTCCAAACAGCCGGACGTCGGCACCACCATTTTTAGCGTGATCGGCCAGCTGTCCGCACAGCACCAGGCCGTTAATCTCTCTCAGGGCGCACCCAATTTCCCGTGTGACCCGCAGCTGGTTGAGCTGGTCAGCCAGGCGATGCGCGACGGCCATAATCAGTACGCCGCGATGACTGGTTTACCGGCGCTGCGTGAAGCGCTGGCGGAGAAGGTGCACCGCCTGTATGGCCAGCAGTACGATGCCGCCAGCGAAGTCCTGATCACCGGCAGTGCCAGTCAGGGCATCTACATGGCGATTTCGGCGCTGGTGCATCCGGGTGATGAAGTGATCTTCTTTGAGCCAGCCTTTGACAGCTACGCGCCGGTGGTGCGGTTACAGGGCGCGACGCCGATCGGCCTCAAGCTGCAGGTGCCGGATTTTGCGATTGACTGGGACGAATTGCGTGCCGCGATCACGCCGCGTACGCGCATGATTATCATCAATACGCCCCATAACCCGAGCGGACAGGTGCTGAATGCCGCCGATCTCGACCAGCTGGCGGCCCTGACGCGTAATACCGACATCGTGGTGTTGTCTGATGAAGTCTATGAACACATCGTGTTTGACGGCCAGACGCACTGCGGCATGGCCACGCACGCGGAACTGGCACAGCGCAGCGTGGTGGTGTCCTCCTTCGGCAAAACCTTCCACGTCACCGGCTGGCGCGTCGGCTATGCGCTGGCGCCTGCTGCGCTGATGGCGGAGATCGTCAAGGTGCATCAGTTCATGATGTACGCCGCCGATACGCCGATGCAGGTTGGCTTCGCGCAGTATCTGCAGAACCCGCAAAACTATCTGCAGCTGTCGTCGTTTTATCAGGCGAAGCGCGACCGGCTGCAGACGCTGCTGCAGGATTCACCGTTCAGGCTGTTACCGAGCGCCGGTTCGTTCTTTATGTTGGCCAGCTACGGACATTTCAGTGACGAAAGCGACAGTGAAATGGTAAAACGTCTCATCGTCGATCACGGTGTGGCTACCATTCCGCTGTCGGCGTTTTATATGGATGGCACTGACAATAAATTAATCCGCCTTTCTTTTGCTAAAGACGACGCAACGCTCGAAGCCGGCGCGCAGGCGCTGTGCCGGGTTAAAGGGTAATTAGGGGAAAATAATGAAAAAACTAAACGCACTGTTTATCGCACTGGGCATGATCACCTCCGTGCAGGCGCTGGCGCAGGAGAGCCTGCGCTACGGTCTGGAATCACAATATCCGCCGTTTGAAAGCCGCAACGCGCAGGGCGAGCTGGAGGGTTTTGACATCGAACTGGGCAAAGCCATCTGCCAGGTCGGCCATTTTGACTGCAAATGGGTTGAGAGCAGCTTTGATGCGCTGATCCCGGCGCTGCAGGCGAAAAAATTTGATGCGATTAACTCGGCGATGAACATCACCGAGGCGCGGGCGAAAAGTATCGACTTCACCAACCCGATCTACCGCATCCCTACCATGCTGATTGTGAAGCAGGGCGAGAAACTCGAGCCGACGGCGGCGTCGCTGAAAGGAAAAAACATCGGCGTGCTGCAGGGCTCGATCCAGGAAACCTACGCTAAAAAGCACTGGGAATCCCAGGGCGTGACGGTGACGTCGTATCAGGATCAGAACCAGGTGTACAACGACATGGTCGCTGGCCGTCTTGACGGTACGCTGGTGATGTCCGCCGCCGGTCAGTCTGGTTTCCTCGATAAGCCGCAGGGCAAAGGTTTCGCCTTCGCCGGTAAGCCGGTGGAAGACGACACCATTCTCGGTTCCGGCATTGGTTTCGGTCTGCGCAAAGGCGATAGCAAGCTGAAAGGGGAACTGGATGCGGCCATCGCCAAAGTCCAGGCCGACGGCACCGTCACTAAACTGGCGGCGAAATTCTTCCCGGGCATTGACGTCAGCGTCAGCAAATAAGCGGGTGTCAGCCTGACCGGCAGTCGCCGGTCAGGCAGTTTCAACATTTCTCTGCAACCGCGCTTATCGGGCAGCCAGATAACACAGCGCTTCCGCCACCTGATACGACTTCACAAATGACGGGATCGGCAGGAATTCAAAGCGCGAATGGAAATTGTGCGCGCCGGTGAAGAAATTCGGCGTCAGTAACCCTTTGGCCGACAGCGCAGACCCATCTGTGCCGCCGCGCATCGGAATCACTTTAGGTTCCACGCCCACCTGCTGCAGCGCAGCAAAAATCAGATCGATTGCCCGCCGGTCCTCACCTATCGCGTTACTGATGTTGCTATAGATATCATTGATTTTCAGCGCGACGTGACCAGTCGGATAGTGCGCGGCGATCTGATCGGCGACTTCCACCAGCTGCTGCTTCTTCGCATCAAAACCCTTCAAATCGAAATCGCGAATCGACGCTTTCAATACCGCCTGGCTGGCATTGGCCTGCATATCATTGAACCAGATATAACCTTCGCGCCCGGCGGTATGCTCAGGCGTGGCAAGCCGGTCGAAGCGGGCGATGAAGTCGTGCGCCATCAGCAGCGGATTCACCAGCACGCCTTTGCCCGACATGGGATGCGCCGGCACGCCGGTGAAGGTAATTTCAGCGGAGGCGCCGTTGAAGCACTCATACACCACTTCGCCCAGCTCGCAGCAGTCGATGGTCCAGGCGAAATCGACGTTAAAGCGCGTCTCCAGGTCGAGCGCCTTGGCGCCGCGCAGGCCGATCTCTTCATCCGGCACAAACGCCACCACCACATCACCGTGCTCGCCACGCAGGTTCTCCACCAGCGTCATCACCACGCTGACTGCCGCTTTGTTATCGGCCCCCAGCACGCTGGTGCCGTCGCTGAACACAATCTCCTGACCGACATACGGCAGGATTTCCGGATGCTCCGCCACCCGCAGCCAGATGTCCTGCTGCGCATTCAGACACAGATCTGCGCCCTCAAAGCACAGGGTTTGCGGATGGATATCCGGTGATAGCCCGACATCGACGGTATCAATATGGGTGATAAAGCCCACGCGCGGCGCGCCAGGCCGGTTACCTGGTTTCACGGCGGTCACCGTGGCATGCTGATCAATCACCACATCCTGCAGACCGAGATCGCGCAACTCCTGCGCCAGCAGTTCCGCCATGGCATGTTGCGACGGCGTACTGGGCAGCGTGCTGGATTTGGCATCGCTCTGGCTGGAGACCGCCAGATAACGGTAAAAACGCTGGGTCAGCTGACGGGCAAGTTGGTCTGTCATCACAATTCCTTATTAGCTTTGCGCCACTGGAGATACGCCAGACGGCTAAATCATGTTATTTATGAAATAAATACCGATGCTGGCTCATGGAAGTCAATAAAATGCGAGAAGACGATGAAAAAGATGATAGGAAAACTGGCGCTTAGCGCACTGGGGTTAGCGGTTGCAGGCGGCGTCTCGGCGAAGACGCTGGTTTACTGTTCTGAAGGCTCGCCGGAAAACTTCAATCCGCAGCTCTACACCTCCGGTACCAGCGTGGACGCCAGCGCCGTGCCGATTTTTAACCGCCTGGTGGATTTCAAACCGGGCACCACCGAGCTGGTGCCCAGCCTGGCGGAGCGCTGGGAGATCAGCCCGGACGGCAAGGTGTATACCTTCCATCTGCGCAAAGGGGTTAAGTTCCAGAGCAATAAACTGTTTACGCCGTCGCGCGATCTCAACGCCGATGACGTGATCTTCTCGTTTATGCGCCAGCTGGATACGAAAAACCCGTATCACACCGTTTCGGGCGGTAACTATGCCAACTTTGAAAGCCTCGAGCTGGCAAAACTGATCACCCGTATCGATAAGGTGGATGATCTGACAGTGCGGATTACGCTGGCCCATGCCGAAGCGCCGTTTCTCGCCGATCTGGCGTGGTATTTCGCCTCGATTCACTCGGCGGAATATGCCGACCAGATGCTGAAAGCCGGTACGCCAGAGAAAGTGGACATGCAGCCGATTGGCACCGGACCGTTTGAGCTGGTGCAGTATCAAAAAGATTCCCGCATTCTCTACAAAGCCTTCCCGCAGTACTGGCAGGGCAAAGCCAAAATCGATCGGCTGGTGTTTTCCATTACCCCGGACGCCTCGGTGCGCTATGCCAAACTGGAGAAAAACGAGTGCCAGGTAATGCCGTTCCCTAATCCGGCCGATCTCGACAACATGCGCCACAACCCGAACATCACGCTGGAACAGAAATCTGGCCTCAACACCGGTTTCCTGTCGTTCAACACCACCAAAGCCCCGCTGGATAACGTGAAAGTGCGCCAGGCGCTGGCGATGGCCATCAATAAGCAGGCGATCATTGATGCCATCTTCAAAGGTACCGGCACGGTGGCGAAAAATATTCTGCCGCCGGATGTGTGGAGTGCAGATAAAGATCTGCAGGATTACGCCTACGATCCGCAACAGGCCAAAGCGTTGCTGCAGCAGGCCGGCATTCAGCCGGGCACCGAAATTTCGCTGTGGGCGATGCCGGTCCAGCGGCCGTATAACCCCAACGCCCGCCGCATGGCTGAGATGATTCAGGCCGACTGGGCAAAAGTGGGCATCAAAGCCAACATCGTCAGCTATGAGTGGGGCGAATACCTGAAGCGCGTCAAGGGCGGCGAGCATCAGGCGGCGCTGATGGGCTGGACCACCGCCACCGGCGATCCGGATAACTTCTTCGGGCCATTGTACAGCTGCACCTCGGCGAACGGCGGCTCCAACTCGTCCAAATGGTGCTATGCGCCGTTTGAGAAAATCATCACCGAGGCGCGCGCCGAGCAAAATCACGACAAGCGCGTGGCGCTGTACCGCGAGGCGCAGCAGATGATGCATGACCAGATGCCGGCGGTAATGATTGCGCACTCAACGATTTTCGAGCCGGTGCGTAAATCGGTCAGCGGCTACCAGGTGGATCCGTTCGGCAAGCACATCTTCTATCCGGTGGATATCACGCCTTAATCGCAGCGGACAGCGCGCTGAGCTGCTGTTGCAGAAAGGTCAGAAACAGAGTCAGGGCGGCGCTGCGGGGTCGCCCTGACTGCGTCTGCAGCTGCAGCGTACGCTGGCTTAGCTGATCGATATTGACCGCGCGCATCACCAGACCCTGCTGCTGCGCTTCCTCCGCCAGGGTAAAACTGCTGCAAATGGTCACCGCCAGCGGCGTGCGCAGTAAAAAATGGAACAGGGTGGAGAAGTTGTCGCAGGTCAGCACCGGTTCAATCAGGTGACCACTCATGTGGCTGGCCAGCTCAAACAGCTGGCGTACCGTGGTGTTTTGCTGCGGTAGCGCCAGCGGATAGTGGCTGAGATCGGCCAGCGCCACCTGCGGCACGCCCGCCAGCGGATGGCTGTCATGCATCACCAGCAGCACCGGCGCCGGCCATGAGCCCACCACCTCAACCGCACGTTCCGCGTGCAGGCTGAACTGCAATGCCACATCGCACTCGCCGCTGCGCAACAGTTCAGCCACGCCCTGTGCGCTCGCCACCCGGACGTCAAACAGCACGCCGGGATGATCGCGGCGAAAGGCGGCAATCAGCCGGGGCAGCAGGGTAAACGCCAGCCCGTCGGTACAGGCGACACGAATCAGCGTGCGCCGCACCGCCTTCAGGCCTTTGATCTCCGCCAGCGCATACTCCATATCCAGCAGATTTTTGCGCACGTGATGGGCAAAAATCTCGCCGGCCTCGGTCAGCACCATGCCGCGCGCATGACGGGCAAACAGCGTCACGCCCAGCTGCTGCTCCAGCCGCTGAATCTGGCGGCTGATGGCAGAGACCGCCACAAACAGCTGGGCGCTGGCCGCGCTGAGCGAACCGCAATCGGCTACCGCGAGAAAATAACGCATTTCCGTGCTTAACATGCCATGGCCTCCGTCTGTGCCTGCCTCGAAATCGGGCAACGCAGCTTTGCTTTAAAGGCAAATCTTACTCGATAAATTGATAATTGTGGCAAAGCTGCCTTTCCGCAAAGATGAAAAAACAGCAGACCTATAACAGGCAGGGCAAACATGACAGCACAACAGGCGGTTCAGCAAGCCACCGCATATTTCGACAGCGGGGAATTTCAACGTATCCTGGCGCGCCGCGTGGCATGGCGCACCGAGAGCCAGCGCGACGATCGCGATGCGGCGCTGCAGGACTATTTGCAGCAGGAGATTGCGCCGCAACTGCAGGCGCTGGGCTTCACGCTACAGCTTATCGATAACCCGCACGCCGCCGGCCGGCCATTCCTCGTGGCGGTGCGCATGGAAGATCCCGCCTTACCGACCTTGCTGAGCTACGGACACGGTGATGTGGTATTCGGCGATGACGAAAACTGGCGCAGCGGGCTGTCGCCGTGGCAGCTGACCGAAGAGGGCGATCGCTGGTACGGGCGCGGCAGCGCCGACAACAAAGGTCAGCACTGCGTCAATCTTGCGGCGCTGGAGCAGGTGTACCAGGCGCGCGGCGGCCGTCTCGGCTTTAACTGCAAATGGCTGTTTGAGATGGGCGAAGAGATCAGCTCGCCGGGGCTGGCGCAGCTGTGTCAGCAGCAGGCGGAACTGTTGCAGGCTGACCTGTTCATTGCCTCAGACGGTCCGCGGCTCAACGCCGTGCGGCCGACGCTGTTCCTCGGTTCGCGCGGTGCGGTAAATTTCCGCCTGACCATCAACGCGCGTGACAATGCTTATCACTCCGGCAACTGGGGCGGACTGCTGAGCAATCCCGGCACCCGGCTGGCCAGCGCCATCGCCACGCTGGTGGACGCGCAGGGCGTGCTGCAGGTGGAGGCGCTGCAGCCCGATTCGCTGACGCCGCAGGTGCGCGCCATTCTCAGCGATATCGAGGTGGGTGGCATGCCAGGCGATCCCGCGATTGACACCAACTGGGGCGAGCCAGGCCTGACGCCTGCCGAACGCCTCTACGGCTGGAATACGCTGGAAGTGCTGTCGTTTCTCACCGGTAACCCGGCACGCCCGATGAATGCCATTCCCGGCAGCGCGACGGCGGTGTGCCAGCTGCGTTTTGTGGTCGGTACCGACTGGCAGCGGCTGGCGCAGCACGTCAGCGCGCATCTGGCGCAGCACGGCTTCCATGATGTTGAGGTTGAATTTTTGCGTGGTTCACCCGCCACGCGTCTCGATCCTGACGATCCGCTGGTGCACTGGGTGCTGAACAGCATGGCGGCAACCAGCGGCAAAAAACCGGCACTGCTGCCCAACCTTGGGGGATCGCTGCCGAATGAAGTGTTCGCGGAGATTCTGGGCCTGCCAACGCTGTGGGTGCCGCATTCGTATCCCGCCTGCGGTCAGCATGGCGTGAATGAGCACATGCTGAAATCGATTGCCCGCGAAGGGCTGCAGATCATGACGCAGCTGCTGTGGGAGCTGGGCGAGCAGGGCACGGAATGGCTGGCGCAACACCGCGCCTATGCCGGAGGTGGCGCATGAGCAGCCTCAGCCATAGCGCGCCGCTGAGCGGTGTGAAGCCTAACCTGCATAAAACGCTGTTTGCGACCTGCATCGGTAATGCGCTGGAGTGGTTCGACATTGCGGTATATGGCTTCTTCGCCAGCTATATCGCCCACGCCTTCTTTCCCACCAGCGATGCGTCGGTCTCGCTGCTGCTGACCTTTGGCAGTTTCGGCGTCTCCTTTCTGATTCGCCCGCTGGGCGCGGTGGTGCTGGGCAACTATGCCGATCGCCACGGGCGTAAAAAAGCGCTGCTGCTCTCCATCAATCTGATGATGCTTGGCGGAGCCATCATTACTTTTATGCCGGGCTACGACAGCATCGGCCTGCTCGCACCGCTGCTGATCCTGCTGGCGCGCCTGGTGCAGGGCTTCTCTGCCGGTGGCGAATTTGGCAGCTCTACGGCGTTTCTGGTCGAGCATTTTCCCGAGCGCAAAGCCTTTATCGCCAGCTGGCAGTTCGCCACTCAGGGTGCCAGCACGCTGATGGCCTCGGCGTTTGGTCTCGGTCTGACGCAGATCCTGAGCGAAGGCCAAATTCAGGCGTGGGGCTGGCGTATTCCGTTTGCCTTCGGCCTGCTGATTGGCCCGCTCGGGCTGTATATCCGCCGTCACGTGCACGAGCCCGCCAGCTTTGCCGCGCAGACGCCGGAAGCGGCCCCGCTGAAACGGTTGTTTGGCCGGCAAAAAGCGCTGATGCTGCTGGCGATTGGCCTGATGGTGATCTCCACGGCGGTCAACTACATGCTCAACTACGTGCCGACCTACGCAACCAAGAACCTGCATCTGCCGGGCTCGGTGGCCTTTACCGCCACGCTGCTGGCCGGGGTGATTCTGACGGTGGTGACGCCGCTGATGGGATGGTGGGCGGAGCGCATTGGCCGCCTGCCGCTGATGTGGGGATCGCTCATACTGCTGATGATCACTATCTATCCGGCCTTTCGGCTGGTGGTCAATCACACTACGCCGACCACGCTGATTGTGCTGGTGTGCTGGATGGCGCTGCTGAAATCGATCTATTTTTCTACCGTACCCTCGGTGATGGCGGATCTGTTCCCGATTGGTACGCGCGCCAGCGGCATGGCCATCAGCTATAACATTGCGGTTACGGTGTTTGGCGGTTTTGCGCCGCTGATTTGCACGCTGCTGATCAGCGCTACCGGCACCAGTCTGGCGCCGGGCTACTACCTGATGGCGATGTCGCTCTTTAGCGGGATAGCGCTGCTACGCAGTCAGAAACGGATACGCTAAGTGGCAACCGGTGCGCGCGCTGCGCACCGGTGTTTACGCATCAGGCAAACTGCAGATAGGCGACGTGCGTTTGCAGATACTCCTCCAGCCCGTGGCGGCCATCGGCACCGCCGATGCCGGATTTGCGCCAGCCGGCATGGAACCCCTGCATCGCTTCAAAATTTTCACGGTTAATGTAGGTTTCACCGAATTTCAGCCGGCGCAGCGCGATCATCGCGGTGTTCAGATCGCGGGTATACAGCGATGAGGTCAGGCCATAGTCGCAGTCGTTAGCCAGCGCGATGGCGTCATCCAGCGTGTTAAAGCGCATCACCGGCAGCACCGGACCAAATATCTCCTCACGCATGATCGCCATCTCCTGACGTACCCCGGTGATGATGGTTGGTTCAAAATAAAAGCCGCGTTCACCGGCGCGTTTGCCGCCCAGCACCACCTTGCCGCCCTGCGCAACGGCGCTGGCGACCTTTTGCCCGACGCGGTCGCACGCGGCTGCGCTAATCAGCGGCCCCATATCCACATCGGCCTGCTGCGCCGGATCGCCAAATTTCACCTGCTGCATGGCCCCGGTCAGGGCGCTGATAAAGCGATCGTAAATGCCGTCTTGCACATACACGCGCTCGGCGCAGTTACACACCTGGCCGCTGTTAATAATGCGCGAACTGACGATAACCCTGACGGCCAGATCGAGGTCGGCGTCGTCCATGACAATTGCCGGCGCTTTACCGCCCAACTCCAGCGACACTTTTGTCACATTCGGCGCCGCGGCGGCCATGGTGGCGATGCCGGCGTTGACGCTGCCGGTCAGGCTCACTAACCCGACTTTAGGATTGGCGGCCAGTTCCTGTCCCACCTCCGGGCCATAGCCGTAAACGATGTTAATTACCCCGGGCGGTAGGCCGATGTCGTCGATAATGGCGGCGAACAGGGCGGCGTTGTTCGGGGTGATCTCACTCGGCTTCAGCACGATGGTGTTGCCGGTGATCAGCGCCGGTGCTGCTTTGCGCGCAATCAGGAACAAGGGAAAATTCCACGGCAGAATGCCGGTGGTCACGCCAATCGCTTTCTTAAACACAAAGATGTTTTCGTTTGGGCGATCGCTGTTGACGATTTCCCCTTCGTAGCGTCGCGCCCATTCCGCCATGTAGTCGAGGTAGTCAGCGGTAAACAGCACTTCGGTTTGCGCCAGCGCCTGGGTTTTGCCGCCCTCCGCGACGAGGGTGGCGCTCAGCTCAGGCTCGCGCTGGCGAATTGCCGTGGCGATGCGGTGCAGCCAGTCGCCGCGCGCCACCGCCGGTAACGCTTCCCAGCCGGGCTGAGCGGCTTCTGCGGCGGCAATGGCTGCCGCCGCCTGCTGTTTGCTGCCCTGGGGCACGCGTGACAGCAGGGTCTCCGTCGCCGGGTTAATTACTTCAATCCAGCTATCGTTATGCGCCTCGACAAACGCGCCATTAATGTAGTGTTGATGATGAAGGGTCATGTGCAGGGGCTCCACGCTCGGTTTTGTTAAACTGATGTGAAGGAAGAGTGAAGCAGATGAACGCTGGCGACCTTTTTATCACTGCCAGCACCGGCAGGGCGCTGGCAATAGCGGCAAGAATTACGCGACCGACGCAGCATTCTGCGTCAGTGGACCTTTTCAGGAACCGGGCATCATGGCGCCGCTGGCAATAAACCAGACCAGAAAACTGACACCGGCAACGATAATGGCGATGGGGAACAGCAGACCGATTTTCATATGCATCCTGAGCGTTAAGCGAGCTGGATTAGCGCGCGGTGGGTTTTCATCATACTGAATAGCTGAAATTGTGTCGCGTCATCGACCTGACGCAGATGTTCGCCTTTCTGATACTGAATCTGATGCACATGGCCGAGCTGACGCCACACCACAATGGCTGACGCCAGCAGCGCGCAGTTCTCTTCACTCTGTACGCAGTCCAGCGTGGCGTAGTGAGTAGTATCTAAGCCATTAATGAACACATTCAGCGCCTCGGGAGGCACAATGGCGCGGATGTCATCCAGCATCACGTGGCTCACCGCCTGCGACAGCACCAGTGTTAACCGTTTGCTCTTCATCTCAATCCCTGGTTCCGATGATTTTTCCCACGTTATACGGATTTAACCCCGTCGGGGGAAGTGCTTCGCGCAGCTTTGTGTGAGTGCCATGTTAAGCGGCGCGCTGGCAACAGAGGAAAAACTGTGCCGATCAACACAACATAAATCAAAAATATGCCGAATAATAAGCAACTTAAAGAGTTTTCCCGGCATAACAGCGGCAAATGCGAATTTGTGATCCTTATGTTGCATACCCCCCCGATTTTGCCAGTCAGCCTGGCTTTACGGCAACCATCCAAAGGCTGAGTCCACGCAGTGCGCCATAGACTGCCACTAATCGGAAACCGCAGGTGTTTCCGTCTGGCCTCAACCTTACGAAGGAATAATAATGAACAGTGCCATTCTTGCAGGTATCTTCTGGCATCTGGTGGGTGCCGCCAGCGCCGCCTGTTTTTATGCTCCGTTTAAACAGGTTAAAAAGTGGTCATGGGAAACCATGTGGTCGGTCGGCGGCGTGATGTCGTGGCTGATTCTGCCCTGGGCAGTCAGTGCCGCGCTGTTACCGAACTTCTGGGCGTACTACAGCAGTTTCAGTTTATCGCAGCTACTGCCGGTGTTTCTGTTTGGTGCCATGTGGGGCATCGGCAACATCAACTACGGCCTCACCATGCGCTATCTGGGGATGTCGATGGGGATTGGTATCGCTATTGGCATTACGCTGGTGGTGGGGACGCTGATGACGCCGCTGTTACAGGGCCGATTTGTTGAACTGTTCAGCTCCGCTGGCGGCCGGATGACGCTGCTGGGCGTACTGGTTGCGCTGCTGGGTGTGGCGATTGTGTCGCGCGCCGGACTGCTAAAGGAGCGGGCGCTGGGGATCAACGCCGAAGATTTCAACCTGAAGAAAGGCCTGGTGCTGGCGGTGCTGTGCGGTATCTTCTCTGCCGGCATGTCGTTTGCCATGGATGCGGCGAAGCCGATGCATGAAGCTGCTGCCGGTCTTGGCATCAATCCGCTGTATGTGGCATTGCCGAGCTACGTGGTGATCATGGGCGGTGGCGCGCTGATCAACCTCGCGTACTGCTTTATCCGCCTGGCGGTGAAGCCGGAGCTTTCGCTGCGCCGCGATTTTTCCGTGGCAAAACCGCTGCTGATCGCCAACATCGCCTTCGCCGCGCTGGGGGGAACCATGTGGTATCTGCAGTTCTTCTTTTATGCCTGGGGCCACGCAAAAATTCCTCCGCAGTACGACTTCGTAAGCTGGATGCTGCACATGAGCCTGTACGTGCTGTGCGGCGGCCTGGTGGGACTGGTGCTGAAGGAGTGGAAATCGGTGGGGCGTCGACCGGTGAGCGTGTTGTCGATTGGCTGCGTGGTAATCATTATCGCGGCAAACATTGTCGGTCTCGGTATGGCCGCCTGATAACGCTTAACTCCGCACCGCCTGACGCGTCTCTGCGCGCGTCAGGCTTTTTCTTTGTCTGCCATCGGTTCGCGCGGCGACAAAAAACGCTGACGCCACGCGCTGGGTGTTAACCCGGTTTCGCGCGTAAACACCACGGAAAAGTAGTTGCTGTCATCAAACCCGCAGCGTGCCGCCACTTCGCTAATCAGACATGCCTGCGTGCGCAACAGATATTTTGCCTGACACAGCTGCAGCTGACGCAGGTAGTGACCGATGGTCATGCCGGTTTGCTGACGGAACAGCTGTTTCAGCGACCGTTCGCTGAGCTGATTTTGCTGGCAGAAATGGGGCAGATCGAAGGGGCGGCTGATATCGCCCAGCAGCGCCGACATCAGCAGATCGAGCTGTTCGCCCTCGGGCAGCACCCACGGGCGATCGGCGGCGTAGCCGTGACGGCGCAATATCAGTGCCAGCTGCAAAAACAGCGCTTCCGACAGCTGAATCGATAGCGAATCACTTTTGCGACTTTCGCGCTCCAGCTGGCTGATGACGCCGCGTGCCAGCGCCATGCCGCGCGTGGTCAGACGCCAGCTGGCGGGTGTCTCTTCATCCTGTGGCGGCAGCAGCTGCTGCCAGTCGAGCGCCAGGCTGAAGCGATCGCGGCAGTAGAGAATATTGTCGAGCGCCAGATCGTTGACGCTATCAAAACTGTGGCAATCACAGTCGCGGATGTAAAACACATCGCCGCAGGTGATCAGCCACGGCCGATCGTTGAGGATATGCAGGCCATTACCGCGCCAGACAATCACGATCTCGCTGAACTCATGCCGGTGCGGTGGGAAAGAGGGCTGCGGCATGCGTTCTGCCACGGCTATGGGCAAATTGCTGGCCGGGAAGTAATCCTCGCGCGTCAGTAACAGCGGCATGTCAGCCCTCCGGTTACCCCATCTGCTGGCGCGCCATGCGCGGCGCGCAGCCAAATTCCCGCCGGAACAGGGTGGAGAAGTGATTACTGTCACCAAACCCACACTGATAGGCGATGTCCGTGATGCGCATCTCGCTGTGGCGCAACAGGTGCCGCGCCTGCAATAAACGCAGCCGATTAAGATAGCGCTGCGGCGTGCTGCCAGTCTGCTGCTTCATCTGGCGATGCAGGGTACGCAGCGACAAACAGAAGCGATCGGCCAGCGCTTCCCACGCAATCTCCTCACTGTAGTGCGCATTCAGCCAGTCCAGCAAGCGGTGCAGGCGGGCATCCTGGTCCTGCGCCTGATCGTTATGCGCCGCCTCGCGCAGCAGCACCAGCAGCTGCAAAAAGTGCTGTTCCTGCTGCGCCTGACGTTCCAGCGACCAGCTGGCCGGCTGCTTCATCTGCGTCACCAGCTGCAGCGCCTGCGCCATCACTTTATGGTTAATTCGCCAGTGTGAAACATACTGGCCGTCCTGTTCGCGCGGCAGCAGCGCCTGCAGGCCGGACAGAAAGCGGAACGCCGCCGGACTGCGATACAGCACATTCGTCAGGCACAGATTGTCGGTTTGCTCGTACAGATGGCGATCGTGATCGCGTACAAAACAGACGCAGCCGGCGCTGAGCGCCTGCGGCTGACCATTGAATACGTGGATACCCGAGCCCTGTTCCACCAGCACAATTTCATGAAAATCATGGTGATGCTCCGGAAATGCCGACTGCGGCACACGTGGTTCAATGGCTATCGTGTAATCGCCGGCCGGAAAGAAATCAGCACTGTGTAATACCGTCATCATGCGCCCTCAGTTAACAAAACCGTAACCGAGTCTACGCAGCCGCCTGCCACCTTACCTTGAATTTTGCACCGGGCAGCGCAGGAAAATCGCCAATTATTCAAGATCGTCTAAGTGATTGATGGAATTGCGGCAAGGCTCACAACTCTGCCGTTATGCGGTTCTGTGAGCTCTCTCACGAACACCTTTGCAAACCTGCCAGCGGTGATGACCCGCTGGCACTCGCGGGAAGGTGTCAGCGGCGCAGGATTTCTACTCTGTCGCCATGTCTTCACAGGGAGTACTCGCCATGAGTCTGCGTAATATTGTTGCCATCGATTTAGGCGCATCCAGTGGCCGCGTCATGCTGGCCAGCTGGCAGGCTGACCGTCAGCAGCTCAGCCTGCGCGAAGTGCGGCGTTTTGCTAACCCGCGCGTGCAGCGCGGCGATTATGACTGCTGGGACCTGGACCGCTTAGAGCAGGAGATCCGCGCCGGGTTGCAGCAGCTGGATGAGGAGGGCATTGTGCCGGACAGCCTCGGCATTGATACCTGGGGCGTGGATCTGGTGCTGCTGGACGCGCACGGCGAGCGGGTGGGCGAAGCGGTCAGCTACCGTGATAAACGCACCGACGGCCTGATGGCCCAGGCGATGCGTGAACTCGGGAAACCGGCGCTATATCAGCGCACCGGCATTCAGTTTCTGCCGTTCAACACGCTGTATCAGCTGCGCGCGCTGCATCTGCAGCAACCGGACTGGCAGGCGCAGGTGAAGCACGCGCTGATGATTCCGGATTATCTGCACTATCGCCTGACCGGTGAACTCAACTGGGAATACACTAACGCCACCACCACCCAGCTGCTCAACATCCACAGCGGCGAATGGGATCGCGAGCTGCTGGCCTGGGCGGGCGCAGACGCCAGCTGGTTCGGCACGCCGCGTGCACCGGGCAATACCGTCGGTTACTGGCGCAACGCAAACGACCAGCGCATTCCGGTGATCGCCGTCGCCACCCATGATACCGCCAGCGCGGTGCTGGCCACGCCGCTGGAGCAGGACGATGCTGCCTATCTCAGCTCCGGCACCTGGTCGCTGATTGGCATCGAAAGCCTGCAGCCCTGTGTCAGCGAGGCGGCGCTGCAGGCTAATCTGACCAATGAAGGCGGTGCGGAAGGCTATCGGGTGCTGAAAAACATCATGGGCCTGTGGCTGTTGCAGCGGGTGTGCAGCGAACTGCACATCAGCGATCTCACTGCGCTGATTGCCGACGCCGCGCGGGAACCGGCCTGCCGCGCCCTGATTCACCCTAATCATCACCGCTTCATCAATCCGGCCAGTATGGTGCAGGAGATCCAGAATGCCTGCGCCGAACAGGCGATGCCCGTGCCGCACAGCCCGGCGGCGCTGGCGCGCACCATCTTTGACAGCCTGGCGCTGCTCTATTCGCAGACGCTGCAGGAGCTTAGCGAGCTGCGCGGCACTGCGCTGCGTCAGTTACATATCGTCGGTGGCGGCTGCCAGAATCCGCTGCTTAACCAGCTGTGCGCCGATGCCTGCCAGCTGCCGGTGTTTGCCGGCCCGGTGGAAGCCTCGACGCTGGGCAACATCGGCTGCCAGCTGATCGCGCTGGGTGAGTTGCGCGACGTGGCCGATTTACGCCGCTGCATTCGCCACAATTTCCCGTTAGAAAAATTTATCCCGCTGAATCACAGCGTCTTTGCGGCCCATCAGGCTCGCTTTGCGGCGCTGAGCCTACCTGCTAAGGAACTTGCATATGACAAAGCTGATTGAACAGGCCTTTGAACTGGCCAGACAACGCTACGCCGCCATTGGGGTGGATGTGGAACAGGTGATGGCACAACTGGATACCATTCCGGTGTCGATGCACTGCTGGCAGGGCGACGATGTACGTGGGTTTGAGAATCCGCAGGGGGCGCTCACCGGCGGCATTCAGGCGACCGGCAACTATCCGGGGCGGGCGCGCAACGCGGTTGAACTGCGTGCCGATCTCGACAAAGCGATGTCGCTGATTCCCGGTGCCAAACGCCTCAACCTGCATGCCATCTACCTTGAGAGCGACCGCCCGGTAGAACGTGATGCGATTGAGCCGCAGCACTTCAGCAACTGGCTGGAGTGGGCGACAAGCAGGCAACTGGGGCTGGATTTTAACCCAACCTGTTTTTCTCATGCGCTCAGCGCAGACGGGTTTACGCTGTCGCATGCCGATCCGGGCATTCGCCAGTTCTGGATCGACCACTGCACCGCCAGCCGCCGTATTTCCGCCTGGTTTGGCGAGCAGCTGGGCACGCCGTCAGTCATGAATATCTGGGTGCCGGACGGCATGAAAGATCTCACCGTCGATCGCCTCGCGCCGCGCCAGCGTCTCGCCAGCGCGCTGGATGAGATCATCCGCGAACCGCTGAATCCGCAGCACCACATTGATGCAGTGGAAAGCAAACTGTTTGGCATTGGCGCGGAGAGTTACACCGTGGGTTCCAGTGAGTTCTGCCTCGGTTACGCCACCAGCCGCCAGACCGCGCTGACGCTGGATGCCGGCCACTTCCATCCTACCGAAGTGATCTCCGACAAAATCTCCAGCGCCATGCTGTTTGTGCCGCGCCTGCTGTTGCACGTCAGCCGTCCGGTCCGCTGGGACAGCGATCACGTGGTGCTGCTGGATGATGAAACCCAGGCGATTGCCAGTGAGATCGCCCGTCAAAAGTTGTTCGACAGGGTGCACATCGGTCTCGACTTCTTCGATGCCTCGATCAACCGCATTGCCGCCTGGGTGATCGGCACGCGCAATACCCAAAAAGCCCTGTTGCGGGCGCTGCTGGAGCCGGGCGAACAGCTGCGTCAGCTGGAGCGTGATGGGGATTTCACCGCCCGGCTGGCGCTGCTTGAAGAGCAGAAATCGCTGCCGTGGCAGGCGGTATGGGAAGCGTGGTGCCTGCGCCACGATGTGCCAGCCGATGCCAGCTGGCTAAGCGAAGTCCGTCACTACGAACAACACGTGCTGCGTCAACGTTAAGGAATCGATTCATGCAAACAATTCTCTCCGCGTGGTTTGTGCGCGACATGGTTAAAGCCACCAGTGACATGTGGCTGAAAGGCTGGGATGAACGTAACGGCGGCAACGTCAGTCTGCGTCTGTTGCCGGAAGAGGTCAGCGCGTATGCCAGCGATTTTTATCCGGCACCGCGCTGTATTGAACTGAGCAAGCCGGCGCCCGCGCTGGCCAACGACTGGTTTCTGGTGACCGGCTCCGGGAAGTTCTTTCGCAACGTGCAGCTCGATCCGGCAGACAGTCTGGTGCTGCTGCAGGTGGATGACAAAGGGCTGTCGTACAAAATTCACTGGGGGCTTAGCAACGGAGGGCTGCCAACGTCCGAGCTGGCGGCGCACTTTCAGTCACACAGCGTACGCAAGGCACTGAGCCACGGCGCGGACCGGGTGATTATGCACTGTCACGCCACCCACTTTATGGCGCTCAGCTATGTGGTGGATCTGGATGCGGCGCGCTTTACCCGCCTGCTGTGGGAGGGCAGCACCGAGTGCCTGGTGGTGTTCCCCGATGGCGTCGGCATTTTGCCCTGGATGGTACCGGGTACCGATGGCATTGGTCAGGCGACGGCAGAAGCGATGGCCAGTCATAGCCTGGTGATGTGGCCTTTCCACGGAATCTTTGGCGCCGGACCGACGCTCGACGAAACCTTTGGTCTGATTGATACCGCTGAGAAGTCATCGCAGGTGGTGGTCATGGCGCTGTCGATGGGCGGCATTCGTCAGAGCATCACCACCGAACAGCTGATTGCGCTGGGCGAGCGCTTTAACGTGAAGCCGTGGCCGGCGGCGCTGCAGGCGGAGCGCAGTGATGTTGCGTAAAGCGTTCGTCATGCAAATCTATGCGCACTGCCATGCGGAGTATCAGCGCCGTCACACGCCGATCTGGCCGGAGCTGGAACGGACGCTGAAAGCGCATGGCGCGCACAACTACGCGATCTGGCTGGATGCTGAACGCAACCTGCTGTTTGCCAGCGTCGAGATTGAATCCGAAGCGCGCTGGCAGGCTGTAGCGCAAACCGAGGTGTGTCAGCGCTGGTGGGCATCAATGCGTGACCTGATGCCATCAAATCCCGACAACAGCCCGGTGAGCAAAGCACTACAGCCGATGTTTTTCCTGCCTTAGCCGGCCATGTCAGCAGCGGTGCCGCCAGGGGCGCCGCTGCCTGTGAAACGCACTAGCCGTTGGAGCGCAGTTGCGGATAACGGCGGAAAATGGCGATGCACCAGAACAGTCCTGCCAGACCAATAATTGCGCCCACGTTGCCCACGTCTGCCATCTGCAGATGCAGACTGACCTGGTTACCGAGTAGCGCGCCTGCGCCAATACCGATGTTATAAATACCGGAAAACAGCGACATGGCGACGTCGGTGGCGTCCGGTGCCAGCGATAGCACGCGCACCTGCATCGCCAGGCCGATCATCATCATTGCCATTCCCCAGATAATACTCAGCACGGTAATTGCTGCCGGGCGTACCGCAGCAAACACCAGCAGACCCATACACAGGGTAATCAGCGCAATGGCGGCGATCAGCAGCGCGGACGGGAATTTATTGCCCAGCGTACTGAACAGAATGCTGCCCAGAATGCCGGCTGAGCCGAACAGCAGCAGTAACAGGGTGGTGAAGTTCTCATCAGCGCTGGCTACCACCTGCATAAACGGCTCGATATAGCTGTAAGCGGTGTAGTGCGCGGTCACCACGACGGTGACCAGAATGTACATCGCCACCAGCGCCGGGCGGCGAAACAGCATCGGCACGCTGCTGAGTGAACCGGTGTGCTCACTCGGCAGGCGCGGCAGTATCCGCACCAGCATAATCAGCAGTACCAGCGCTGACAGGCCGATCATACCAAAGGTGGTACGCCAGCCCAGATACTGACCCACAATACGACCAATCGGTACGCCCAGCACCATCGCCAGCGCCGTGCCCGTTGCCAGCATACTCAACGCCTGGGTTTTCTTGCCGGCCGGCGCAACGCGAATCGCCAGCGAGGCGGTGATCGACCAGAACACCGCGTGCGCCAGTGCAATGCCAATGCGCGACAGCACCAGCGACGTGAAATCCCACGCCACGGCCGATAACAGGTGGCTGGCAACAAACAGAATAAACAGGATGGCCAGCAGCAGGCGGCGCTCAACGTTGCGCGTCAGCAGCATTAACGGCAGCGATAACAGCGCCACGACCCAGGCATAGATGGTCAGCATGATACCGACATCAGCGGTTTTCATTGCAAAGCTGCTGGCGATGTCCGACAGCAGGCCAACCGGCACAAATTCGGTGGTATTGAAGACAAAAGCAGCGATAGCCAGCAGCACCACGCGCAGCCAGGCTGTTTTACGGGAAACGGTTGTTGATTGCATTGAATTCAAATCGGCTAAACGACGAGTGAGGGGGCAGGAACGTGCCCGGTAAAGTGACCTCGATCACAAATTTCCGCTATTGTGGAGCATTAGTCAGCCGATGAAAACCGTTAACCCGGGTTTTATCACTGAATATTTCTTATCGCGCTGAGCGTGGTAAATAGCCTGCGGTTATGGAGAGCTGTTGCGCCAGCGTGCTGTCGGCCCGCGAGTCTGCCGTACCAGCACAGGCTAAGTCAGGTGTTTCTGTAATAGAAAAATCGCTTAGCCGTGCTGAGGGCGAGTACCGTGCGGGCGGGTGCGGTTCAGACCAGGATTATCAGAGTCACGCCATATGCTTTAGTGCCACGCTAAAGTTGTGAGTCGGATTTTTTTTTACACCCACCGGGCAGCAGTGTTCGCAGCCCAGCGCAGTGGCGTAAAATTTACGCGCCTGCTGGATTGCGGCACCGGGCGTGTAAAAAGTCCCCAGAAAACGTCGACCGCCGTCGGAAGGCAGGAACGGACAGCCCTTCGCATGCACCACATGATTGTCGTTATAACCGGCATGCTTATCGACATAATAGTAAAGCTCCATCTGACTACCTCATTGCTGTGTAAAAAATAAGTCTATGTATTATTGGAATAGAACGAATTATAGCGATGAATTGCTATTTTGTTTTAAGTGGTACGGCGCGAATGCCCGATTATTCGAATCCTGCGGAGCAGGCGGGACGCTGAGGTCCCGCGCTAACGATGAAGGGTATTACAGTTTGCGGCCCTGTAAACGCAGGCCAACCAGCAGTGCCAGCACCAGCAGGGCGCTGATAAACAGGGTTACGCCCGGCCAGCCGTAGCGGTGCCAGAACACGCCGCCGAGGGTGCCGGCCACGCTGGAGCCCACGTAGTAGCTGAACAGGTAAAGTGATGATGCCTGGCCTTTCGCCCGGCGCGCGCGCGGTCCAATCCAGCCGCTGGCCACCGAATGGGCGGCAAAGAAGCCGGCAGTGAACAACATCATGCCCGGCAGAATCAACCACAGCGAATTAAAGGCGGTCAGCAGCAGACCGGCCAGCATGATCGCCGTGGCGCCCGTCATCACCGGACCTCGACCAAAGCGGCTGGTCATCGCGCCGGCTTTCGGCGAGCTCCACGAACCGGTGAGATACACCACGGACAGCAGCCCGACCACCGCCTGGCTCAGTGACCACGGCGCGCTCAGTAAACGGTAGCCGATGTAGTTAAACAGCGTGACAAACGCGCCCATCAGCAGAAAGCCTTCGGCAAACAGCAGCGGCAACCCTTTGTCGCGCCAGTGCAGGCGGAAGTTGATCAGCAGACTGCGTGGCCGCAGCGAGGCAGGGCGAAAATGGCGCGACGCGGGCAGAATTTTCCAGAACATCAGCGCGCCAGCCAGCGCGCAGCAGCCAATGACGCCAATGGCAATACGCCACGAGAAAAAGTCGGTCAGCACACCGGAGAGTAAACGACCGCTCATGCCGCCAATCGAGTTACCGCTGATGTACAGCCCCATGGAGAAGGCGATGACCCGCGGATGCATCTCTTCGCTCAGGTAAGTCATGCCCACCGCCGCGACGCCACTGAGCGACAGACCGGTCAGCGCGCGCATCAGCAGAATCCCCTGCCAGCTGCTCATGGTGGCGGAGATCAGCGTACAAATCGCCGCCAGCATCAGCGCGGTCACCATTACCGATTTACGCCCAATCGCATCTGACAGCGGGCCGGTGAACAGCAGGCCCAGCGCCATCAGCCCGGTGGAGAGCGACAGCGAAATACTGCTTTCGGCAGGCGTCACGCCAAACTGCTGTGACAGCACCGGCAGAATCGGTTGTACACAATAGAGCAGGGCGAAAGTGGCAAGACCGGCAGAGAACAGCGCCAGCGTCACGCGCATAAACTGCGGCGATCCACGTTCAATCCATTCAGTAGCGGTATCGGCGGTAACAGGCTTCGTGGACAACCTGTCCTCATCAAGCGTTACAGCCTGGGAAGAGCGACTCACAGTACATCCTCAATTTAGCAAATGTCTGAATACTGTAGGAAAGGCTAAATAGGTTGTACAATATATTAATAATCTCAAATGAGACGTTTAAGATATGATGATTGAGCTGCGCCATCTGCGTTACTTTATTGCCGTTGCGGAAGAGCTGCACTTTGGCCGCGCCGCGCAGCGGCTGCACATTTCTCAGCCGCCGCTCAGTCAGCAGATTCTGCAACTGGAACAGGCGCTGAACGCGCAGCTGTTCACCCGCACTAATCGCAGCGTACAGCTCACGCCGGCCGGCCAGTCGTTTTTACAGGATGCGCGCGCGGTTTTATTGCAGGTAGAACAGGCGGCCGGGCGCGCGGCGCGCATTCATCACGGTCAGCAGGGAGAGCTGCGCATCGGCTTTACCTCCTCGGCGCCGTTTACCGGACTGGTGTCGGATGCGCTGTATCACTATCGGCAGCGCTGGCCGGACGTGCATATTCAGATGCAGGAGTACAACACGCGCCAGCAGCTGGCGCCGCTGCACGAAGGGCGACTCGACCTGGGCGTCATGCGCAATACACCGTTGCCGGAGGATCTTCAGCACCGCCTGTTGCTGCGTGAACCACTGTGCGCAGTGGTGCACCACGCGCATCCGCTGGCACAGACGACGTCGATTAGCATCCGGGCGTTAGCCAGCGAACCTTTTGTTTTCTTTGATGCGCAGGGCGGCACGGCCCTGTACGGTGAAATTCTGGCGCTGCTGCATCGCTACCAAATCAAACCTTACATTACCCAGGAAGTAGGTGAAGCCATGACGATTCTCGGCCTGGTGGCAACCGGGCTGGGCGTGTCGATTTTACCCGCCTCGTTTGCCCGCGCGCGACTGGCGGAAGTTGCCTGGATTCCGCTACAGGAAAGTGATGCCATTTCTGAGGTGTGGCTGGTGTGGTCAGCATTGCGCCAGCCGAGTGCGCAGATGAGCAATATGATGACGCTGCTGCTGCACAATGCCGAGGAATGAACCCGCGGGTACAGAAAACCGCGTCCTTTGTGTGCGATAAATCACATTTCTAATCAAATATTTGACGCTGCGCGCCAATCTGCATCACCATAGCTGCTGTTTATTTAGAAGCGCGAAAATATCCGGGAGCAGGGCGTGAATCTGGACAGTCAGCCTGGCCATATTGACCAAATTAAACAGACCAATGCCGGTGCAGTGTATCGTCTGATTGACCATTACGGTCCGATTTCGCGGATTGAGCTGTCGAAACGTGCCCAGCTGGCCCCGGCCAGCATCACCAAAATTGTGCGCGAAATGCTGGATGCGCATCTGGTGCAGGAGACCGAGTTTCATGAGCCGGGTAGTCGCGGACGGCCGGCGATAGGGCTGATCCTCGATACCCTGGCCTGGCACTATCTGGCTGTTCGCCTCCAGCCGGGGTTCATCACCCTGACGCTGCGCGATCTCAGCAGCCGCGCGCTACAGGAAGATCGCCTGCCGCTGCCCGCCAGCGCCGACACGCCGCTGCTGCAGACGCTGCAGGAGCTGGTCAACGCCTTTTTCATTCGCCATCAGCAAAAACTTGAGCGTCTGACCGCTATCGCCATTACCCTGCCGGGACTGATCAACGCCGCCTCCGGCGTGGTGCACCGTATGCCGGGCTATGACGTACAGGATATGCCGCTGGGCGAAACCCTGGCGCAGCGCACCGGGCTGCCGGTATTCGTCCAGCACGATATCTCCGCATGGACGCTGGCAGAGGCGCTGTTTGGTGCCTCACGGGGGGCGCAGGACGTGATTCAGATTGTCATTGATGAAACGGTGGGCGCCGGGGTGATTAGCGGTGGCCAGCTGTTGCACAAAAGCGGACGCGCGCTGGTGGAGATTGGTCATACGCAGATCGATCCTTACGGCCAGCAGTGTTACTGCGGTAACCATGGCTGTCTGGAAACGGTGGCCAGCACCGGCAGCCTGCTGCAGCTGGCGGCACAGCGTTTATCATCGCAGCCGGACAGCCAGCTGCACCAGCAGCCGCTGACGCTGGCCTCGCTGTGTGCCGCTGCGCAGCAGGGCGACCGGCTGGCGCGGGACGTCATTGCCGGCGTCGGTCATCATATCGGGCGCATGCTGGCGATGATGGTCAACATCTTTAATCCTCAACAAATTCTTATCGGTTCACCGCTTAACCAGGCGGCGGACGTGCTGTTCCCGGCAGTCAGCAGCACCATTCGCCAGCAGGCCCTGCCGGCGTACAGTCACGCTATCCAGCTGACGCCCGCGGCCTTTAACGATCCCGGCACGCTGGGCGGCGCGGCGCTGATTAAAGACGCGCTCTATAGCGGCCATTTACTGATAAAACTGTTGCAGGGCTAACGCCAGCCCGCCTTAAGTTTGCGCTAACGCAAGCTCTCGCCTGGGACAAATCCTTAAACTGCCTCCTTTGCAGGTTACACATCGCTTTAATGAAGGAGGAGAAAGGTGAAAACGATTTTTGTCACCGGTACCGACACCGCGGTGGGTAAGACCGTGGTTTCCCGCGCACTATTACAGTGCTTTGCCAAAGCGAATCTGTGTGCCGCTGGCTACAAGCCGGTTGCCAAAAGCGCGCAGCACACGCCGGAAGGGCTCCGTAATAAAGATGCCGTACTGCTGCAGCAGGCATCCGGCCTCACGCTGAACTACAGCGACGTCAATCCCGTGACGCTGGAAGAGGATGAAATCAGCACCAGCCCGGCGCAACGCATCGATTATCCGTTACTCAATCGCGGGCTGGCTGGCTTACAGGATCGCGCCGCACGCGTGGTGGTGGAAGGCACGGGCGGCTGGCGCAGCCTGATGAACGACTTACGGCCGCTGTCGCAGTGGGTGCAGCAGGCGCAACTGCCGGTGGTGCTGGTGGTGGGCATTAAAGAGGGTTGCATTAGCCATGCTTTACTGACCGCCGAAGCGATTGCCGCCGATGGCCTGACGCTGGCGGGCTGGGTCGCCAATCGTATTAATCCAGGTCTGGCGCACTATGCTGAAATCATTGATGTTCTGCGCGATAAGCTGAACGCGCCGCTGTTGGGCGAATTGCCTTATCTGCCGCGCGCCGAACAGCGTGATTTGAGTGGTTATCTGGATATTACGTTACTCGGAGGTGATGCGCTGCACAGCGAGAGTGCAAAGCCCGCCGCGTGATGAAACAAAATGCGGCATATCGCACGCAGCTGAATCCGGAGTTTCAGGAGCGGCTGCTTTTTTTATGCCGTAAACCTCTTTATATTCAACCATCTGTCCTGAATTTTTCCTGTCCTTTGTCGCCCTGGCGCGTTTCATGCATCAGGCAAACTGATAAATCGTTTGCCGGAGCCCTGCTATGTCGCACCCAGAAGAAGAGAAAGGTTTGTTGTACGGGCTGGATGCCCGCATCGGTCCTGCACCGGCGTTCTTTGCCGCCCTGCAGCACGTGCTGGCCAGCGTGGTCGGTATCATCACGCCGCCGCTGATTATCGGTTCTGTGCTGGGGTTACAGGCCTGGATTCCGTATCTCATTAGCATGTCGCTGCTGGTTTCCGGACTCGGCACCTTTCTGCAGGCGCGTCGTTTCTGCGGCATTGGCGCAGGCATGATCTGTCTGCAGGGCACCAGCTTCGCCTTTCTCGGCGTCATTCTCTCGGCGGGGATGACGGTGAAAGCGCAGGGCGGTTCACCGCAGGCGATCCTCGCTATGATTTTTGGCTGCAACCTGGTGGCGGCGCTGATCCCGATGCTGATTAGCCGCTGCATCACACCGCTGCGAAAAGTGCTGACCCCGGTGGTGACCGGTACGGTGATCACCCTGATTGGTATCAGCCTGATAAAAGTCAGTATTACCGACTGGGCGGGCGGGCATAACGCCCGCGATTTTGGTGCGCCGGGTAATCTGGCGCTGGGGGCGCTGACCCTGCTGGTGATTATCGTGCTCAACCGCTCCCACTCGCGCTGGGCGCGGCTGGTGGCGGTGGTCGCCGGCATTGGTGCGGGCTGCATCGCGGCGGCGCTGAGCGGTCATCTGCCGCTGAAACCGATGGCGGATACGCACTGGCTGGTGCTGCCTTCGCTACTGCATTTTGGCTTTGATTTTAGCTGGACGCTGTTTGTGCCGATTGCGCTGGTCTCGGTGATCTGTGTGATTGAGGCGGTGGGCGATCTGACCGCCAACTGTCTGATTTCACGCCAGCCGCTGGAAGGCGACGGGTTTCAGCGCCGGCTGCAGGGCGGGATTCTGGCCGATGGCCTCAGCTGCCTGCTGGCGGCATTGTTCTCAGCGTTTCCCAATACCACCTTTGCGCAGAACAACGGGGTGATTCAGATGACCGGTGTCGCCAGTCGCTACGTGGGGATGGTGATTGGCCTGATGCTGGTGCTGCTGGGCATCTTCCCGCTGGTCGGCAACCTGCTACAGCAGATTCCGCCGCCGGTGCTGGGCGGGGCAACGCTGGTGATGTTTGGCAGCGTGGTCGCCGCCGGTATTCGCGTGATGACGCAGGCACCACTGGGGCGGCGTGAGATGCTGATTGTGGCGGTGTCGTTTGGCATTGGCCTCGGGGTGGAAGCGGTTCCGGACGTGCTGAAACAGTTCCCGCCGCTGGTTAGCAATCTGTTTGGTCATGCAGTCACCACCGGCGGGATTCTCGCCATGCTGCTGAACGTGGTGCTGCCGAATGAAGCTAAAACGGTTGCGGCGGTCGGCGCGGTTGAAGAGAGCCACTGACGCACAATTTACCTGGAGAATCGCGCCCTCCGTGGCGCGGTTCGGTCGGGGTTACGGGTTGAGACGACGGCGTGTACGGCCGGAGCTGAGGTAATCCGCGATGTAATCCTGCGAAATTTCGCCGCTGTAGCGACCTTCCTCATCGACAATCGGCATCCATACCGTGTTGTGTTCATACAGCTTCGACAGCACCACGCGCAGGTTCTCCTCCGCTTTGCCGGTGACCTTAAAGGTGTGCAGCATCTCCTCGCAGCGGCCGGTGGCGCCGCGCGCTTCACGACGTTTGACAAAGCCCAGCGGTTTGCCATCTTCGTCGACCACCGTGACCGAACGCATGTCGTTGTCGTCCATGGTCGCGAACGCCTCCTGCAACGGGGTACTGCGCTGCACGGTGATGGTTGGCTGTTGATCGGTGACGTCGCCCGCCTGCACCAGCAGCAGACGTTTCAGCGTACGGTCCTGACCGACGAACGAGCCGACAAATTCGTTGGCCGGCTGCGCCAGCAGTTCGTCCGGGCTGGCACACTGCACGATTTTGCCCTGGCCAAACACCGCGATGCGGTCACCGAGTTTCAGCGCCTCATCAATATCATGGCTCACCAGCATCACGGTTTTCTTCAGCTGGCGCTGCATATCGAGGAACTCGTTCTGAATCACCTCGCGGTTGATCGGGTCGACGGCACCGAACGGTTCATCCATCAGCAGTACCGGTGGATCCGCCGCCAGCGCGCGGATCACGCCGATGCGCTGCTGCTGGCCGCCCGACATCTCACGCGGGTAGCGATGCAGAAACTTCGTCGGGTCAAGCGCCACCATGCTCATCAGCTCCGTCGCCCGTTCCCGACAGCGTTTTTTGTCCCAGCCCAGCATGCGCGGCACCACGGTAATGTTCTCTTCAATGGTCATGTTCGGGAACAGACCAATCTGCTGAATCACATAGCCGATATTGCGGCGCAGCGTGACGGTATCCTGCCCGCTGGTGTCTTCGCCATTAATTAAAATCCGCCCGCTGCTGGCGGGGATCAGACGGTTAATCATCTTCAGCGTGGTGGTTTTGCCGCAGCCGGACGGGCCCAGCAGCACACACATCTCCCCGGCAGGCACTTCCAGGCTGACGTTATCGACGGCATTGAACGTGGTGCCGTTTTTTTGCGTAAAGGTTTTCGTCAGGTTTTCCAGTTTTATCATTATCGAATCCCCTTAGGAGTCAGCGCCGACTGCAGACGGTGCAGCAGCCAGTCAAGAATAATCGCCAGTAAACAGATCATCAGTGCGCCGGCTATCAGCATACGCACATCGCTGCCGCTGATGCCGTCCAGCAGTTGCAGGCCCAGGCCGCCGGCACCGATCACCGCCGCAATGGCCATCACGCCGACGTTCATCACCACGGCGGTACGGATACCGCCAAAAATCACCGGCAGCGCCATTGGAATTTCCACCCAGCGCAGGCGTTGCCAGAAGGTCATGCCGATACCGCGACCGGCTTCGCGCAGCCCGGGCGGTAGATTTTCCAGCGCGGTATGGGTATTACGCACAATTGGCAGCAGTGAATAGAGAAACACCGCGGTAATCGCCGGCAGGGCGCCAATCCCCTGACCGATCAGTGAAAACAGCGGAATCATCAGGCCAAACAGCGCAATGGTCGGGATGGTCAGCACGATGGTAGCGATGCCCAGCACCGGTGTTGCCAGCCATTTGAAGCGGACAATCAGAATGCCCAGCGGCACGCCGACGAGGATGGCAAAACCTACCGCCACCAGCACCAGCCAGGTGTGCTGCCAGGTCAGCGCCAGCAGCGTGTTCCAGTTATCCATGATGTAATGCAGGGTATCCATTGCGCCTCCTTACAGCATGTTTTTGGATTTGAGGAAATCACGCGCCACCTGCTGCGGCGACTGGTGATCGATATCGACGCGCTTGTTCATCTCGGTGATGGCTTCATCGGTGATCAGCGGCGACAGCGCATTCAGCGCGGCCTCAAGGCCGGGATGGCTTTCCAGCACATCCTGACGCACTACCGGCGTGACGTTGTAACTTGGGAAGAAGTGCTTATCATCCTCCAGTACTTTCAAATCAAAGCCTTTTACCCGGCCATCGGTGGTGTAGATCAGTCCGGCATCGACAAAGCCGTCGCGCACCGCGTTATACACCAGGCCGGGGTCCATCTGACGAATCTGCGGGCGATCCAGCGGCATGTTGTAGGCTTTCTGCAGCGGTTTCAGACCATCCGAGCGGCCGGCAAATTCCAGATCGAGACCGAGTTTCCAGTTGTGATCCGGATCGGTGTTGCGCACCTGTTCCAGCTTCGCCACCAGCTGCGACATGGTGCTGATGCCTTCCGCCTCAGCGCGCTGGCGCTGCATGGCAAACGCGTAGGTGTTATTCATCGGGGCAGGATTGAGCCACACCAGTCCCAGCTTCGCGTCCAGCTGTTTAACGGTTTTGTACGCCTCTTCAGACGACATCGGCTTGTTGATATGGTTAAAAATAATCAGCGAGGTGCCGGTATATTCCCACGTCATATCAATCTGCTTGTTGATCATCGCGTTGCGCCCGATGGTGGTGGCGATGTTGGTTTTCGGGATGACCTGAAAACCTTTCTTTTGCAGCCACATCACCGTCATGGCAGACAGGATATGCTGCTCGGTAAAGCTTTTGGTCGCCATTACGATGGGCGTGGCGGCGAGCGCGCCGTGACTGAGGGTTAAGGTGGCGGTCAGGGCCAGCGCGGTGCGTTTGACCCAGCGCGCCAGCAGATTAGCAGTGGCCATGATTACATGCTCCGGGTTAAGCCGCAGAGTGCGGGCTGAGGACGCGTCCCAATGCTGCCAGCAGCATGTCGAGGATCAGGGCAAACAGGGCGGTGGCCACTGCGCCGAGGATCAGCGTCGGGAAGTCGTTGAGATAAATACCAGGGAAGATCAGCTCGCCGTAGCTGCTGGCACCAATTAAAAAGGCCAGCGGCGCGGTGCCGACGTTAATCGCGGTCGCGATGCGCACCCCGGCGAGGATCACCGGCAGCGCATTCGGCAGTTCAACCCGGCGCAGCCGCTGCAGTTTGGTCATGCCAATACCGTTGGCGGCTTCAATCAGCGACGGCGGCACCGCGCTCAGACCGGCATAGGTGTTGCGCACAATCGGCAGCAGCGAGGCGAGGAACAAGGCGATCAGCGCCGGGCGATCGCCAATGCCGACAATCACCATCGCCAGCGCCAGCACAGCCAGCGGTGGCAGCGTGTTACCGACGTTGAAGATTTGCATCACATATTCAGCCCAGCGACGTGCGAAGGGACGGCTGAGCAAAATCCCGCTCGGGATGCCAACCAGTAAAGCGCATAACATCGACCAGAACACTAAGTACAGGTGCTGCTGCCCAAGGTAAAGTAAATCCACCTTGCGGTCGCGCAGCGTATCCAGCCCTAATCCCCACACCAGCAGGGCTATCACCACCACGATGGCGAGCAGTGCCAGCCCGGCACGTCGGGCGAGCGATGCATTGTGCATAGCGTGCGTCTCCCTGATTGAAAAAATCGATTGATTTTATGACGTTATTTTCAGCGTACCGGCGTTATGCGGTGCAATACACAGACGAAAATCCAGCACGCTGTCAAATTGCAGTTAAAATGACTGTTTCCCGGCTTTTTCACAGTGAAAAACCAGAAACTGCCTTTAGAGCTATAGCAACGCTTGATGATCATTGCCAGTTTTCACGGCAAAATCAGGTAGATACAAAAGTGGTAAAACTAAGCGAAACCCGCATGAAATAAGGTGTCGCTCGACAATAAAAAATTTTCATCAAGATAGGTGACATTGTCACAAACAGGCGCACGCAGAGGAAACTGAGTCGGCGAAATTTCGACTAGCCTTGTAAGAAAAAGGGAGACGTATGACTGAAAGCGCACAATTACAAACGGAACATCGCCACTGGATTCTGATTGCCTGCATGCTGGCGATGTTTATGGCTGCCATTGAGGTCACGATTGTGGCCACGGCCATGCCAACCATCATTGCCGATCTTGGCGGTTTCGCGCAGTTTGGCTGGGTGTTTTCTATTTATCTGCTGACGCAGGCGGTAAGCGTCCCGTTGTACGGCAGACTGGCGGATATCTGGGGCCGCAAACGATTATTTTTCATCGGCGTAACGCTGTTTTTGCTGGGCTCGGTGCTGTGCGGTTTTGCCCATAGTATGACGTGGCTGATTGTGTTTCGTGCCTTTCAGGGCCTGGGTGCCGGGGCGATCATGCCGCTGACTACCACCATCGTGGCGGACATTTACTCACCGCGCGAGCGCGCCAGCGTGCAGGGCTGGCTCTCCAGCGTCTGGGGCGTCGCGGCCGTCATCGGTCCGCTGAGCGGTGCCTGGCTGGTTCAGCACTTTAACTGGTCGGTGATTTTCTGGGTAAACGTGCCGATTGGTCTGCTCTCCATGCTGCTGCTGGCGCGTTTTCTGCCGGCGCGCGAACAGCATCAGGGCGCAACGCTAAATCTGACCGGCAGCTGCTGGTTGATGATCAGCGTCACCGCACTGCTGGTGGCGCTGTTACAGGCGGAAGCGCTGGGTTTCTGGCTGGTGCCGTTCCTGGCGCTGGCGCTGCTGGCCGGCTGGCGGCTGAAACATCACGAGCAGCGCGCCGATGCGCCGCTGTTTCCGCTGGCGCTGTGGCGCAGCCGCCTGATTGTGGCCGGTAATGCCGGGAACCTGATTATCGGGGCCACCATGATGGGCATTAGCGCGTTTCTGCCGACGTGGATTCAGGGCATTACTGGCGGCACGCCGCTGCAGGCGGGCAGCGCGCTGGCGATGATGTCGATTGGCTGGCCGCTGGCCAGTACGCTCAGCGGGCGCCTGATGCTGATCACCTCGTATCGCTTTACCGCGCAGCTCGGCGCGTTTTTACTGATCGCCGGCAGCGCGCTGTTACTGCTGCTGCGCGCCGACAGCAGCATCATGCAGGCCGGGCTGACGGCGTTTGTTATTGGCACCGGGATGGGCATGACCAGCACCACCTTTCTGGTGTCGGTACAAAATCATGCGCACTATGAAATTCGCGGCATCTGCACCGCCTCGATCATGTTCAGCCGCATGCTGGGTTCAGCCATCGGCACCGCGATAATGGGCGCGGTGCTCAACCTTAACCTGTCGCTGCGGCTGCCGCAGGCCAGCGATCCGATGCAGAAAATTATGGCCCCGGAGAGCCGTCAGGCGCTGCCGCAGGAGCAGTTACACTTCTGGACCGGACAGATTGCCAGTTCGCTGCACTGGGTATTTGTGGTGGCATTGCTGATTGCGCTGCTGACGTTGTGGATTGCGTGGCTGATGCCGCGTCAGCGGCCGGAAGCGGAATAAAGCAGGGCGGCCGACCAGCCGCCCGAAGGGATTACTGTGCGGGAGCATCCTGCGAGCTGCCCGCGCTGTCCGGCACGCTGCTATCCGCATCGCGACCGTTTTTCTTGTAAACGATTTTCTGCGTGTCGTTTTCACAGTGGCCAACGACCTGACCGCCTGCCTGATCAACCTGATCGTTCGGCACGATATCCAGCGTAAAATCCGATTCCGCCACGCCATTGTTGATGATCTTTTTGCTGATGTCGGCGCGCACGCTTTCGCAGGACGCCTGTACCGCCAGCGGTAACGCCAGCGCCATTAGCAACACAACTGCATTACGTTTTTTCATCACTCACTCCTTGTTGCGTCATTCCCGTGAAAACTATAGCAGCTGGCGCGCATTACGGCGCCAGCGGACGGCCGGTGCGGCGATCGAGGCAGCGCAGGGTGTTCGGTTCCCAGTACGCATTAACGTTGTAGCTTTTTTCGCAGGCGTCGCGGGTATCAAAGGCCCGGTCTGCCTTGTCGAACTCTTTCTCCACGCGGGTATTCACCTTGTTACGCAGGTTGCGCGTATCGTTCCACTGCTCTTTGCTCTGACGCGCCGCCTCGTTGCTGGCCGCGTTGTTGCCATCTTCAATAATCAGGCGATCCGTCTTAGCGACAGCCAGCGGTGCAGTCAGCATTACGCTGGCGGTCAGCGTGGTAGCCAGCAGGGCGGAAAACAGTTTTTTCATCGTCATTTCCTTTCGTTAACTCCAGCACAGCGCGCAGGGCGGCTGTCACAACACTGTCTGCCAGTATATCATCGCTGCTTCTTTGCTCACCAGCGGTGAGCGGTTTGTTTAACTATCAGAGAGACTTTGTATGCTGGTGAAAACCGCGCTGCTGTTTTTTATCACTGCGATTGCCGAGATCACCGGCTGTTTTCTGCCGTGGCTGTGGCTGAAGCGCGGCATGAGCGCCTGGCTATTATTACCGGCCGCAGCCAGCCTGGCGCTGTTTGTCTGGCTGCTGACCCTGCATCCGGCAGCCAGCGGCCGGGTATATGCGGCTTATGGCGGCGTGTATGTGTTAACGGCGCTGATCTGGCTGCGGCTGGTCGATGGCGTCAAACTGAGTGCGTGGGATTGGGTCGGTGCGCTGGTGGCGTTCAGCGGCATGCTGATTATCGTTATCGGCTGGGGCAAGGCCTGAACCGGGCGCGCAGGGCGACCCGACGGGCCGCCACGCTAAGCTTGCTTATCCTTTAAACACTTTCAGTCCGGCGGTGGTTTGCGTCACCGGCATGATTTCCAGCGTGTTGATGTTGACGTGCTTCGGCAGCGTGGTCACCCAATAGACCGCTTCCGTCACGTCTTCCGCCGTCAGCGCGGTGGTGCCTTCATACACTGCATCTGCGCGGCCATCGTCACCTTTGAAGCGCACGTTCGAGAACTCGGTGCCGCCCACCAGGCCAGGCTCGATATCGGTGACGCGCAGCGCGGTGCCGTGCAGGTCGGTGCGCAGATTGAGGCTGAACTGGCGCACAAACGCCTTGGTTGCCCCGTACACGTTGCCGCCGGCGTACGGCCAGCTGCCGGCTATCGAGCCAATATTGACGATGTGACCGACGTTGCGCTCTACCATGGCAGGCAGCACGGCGCGCGTCATATACACCAGCCCTTTGTTGTTGGTGTCGATCATATTTTCCCAGTCTTCAACGCTGGCTTTATGCGCCGGTTCGACGCCCAGCGCCAGCCCGGCATTGTTCACCAGCACATCGATATCACGCCATTCGGCGGGCAGGGCGGCGATGGCTTCTTCGATAGCCGCGCGGTTACGCACATCCAGCTGCACGGTATACAGGTTGTCGCCCAGTTCCTGTTTTAATTCCTGCAAACGCTCAGCACGGCGTCCGCTGGCGATCACTTTGTGACCTGTAGCAATGAAGCGGCGGGTGATACTTTGACCAAAACCGGCAGTAGCACCGGTAACAAAAATAATCATCTCACTGTTCCTTATACGATTTCAGGTTCTCTGCCACACCTTAGCATTAACCCCGCAGCGGCGCTCATGAAAAGCGTGAGCGGCGTGTTGCAGAATCTTTCCTGCACGTTTGCGGTGCAACCCTGCACCATGAGCGTGCCCGATCAGGCACCTTTTCCCGGCGTAAAACGCCAGCACAATGCGCAAAGGCAATACCACGAACAGGCAATCGGTTACGCATACGATTGCCTGTAATTTTTGCGACGATAATCGCGCTGAAATTGTGTATTTATCTGAATTTAAAGTGATTATCGGGTTCGCTTGCCTGGCATGCTGTTTGCAATGTCTTTGCTATATCTATCTGAAACCTGCATTACACCCTGAAGGAAGCGCCATGTCTGACTCTGTTGTAACCCGTCTGCGCGCCAGTTTTTTTGATTTTCCCGCGCTGGCCGACCAGCCCGATGGCCTCGCCGACCAGGCACGCTATATTGAAGATGGTCTGCTGACGCTGCGCGACGGCAAAGTGGTGAGTCTGGAGCGCTGGCAGCCGGCACATCATCACCTTGAATCAATGCAGGTGATCGATCTGCGCGGCAAGCTGATCCTGCCGGGGTTTGTGGATACCCATATTCATTATCCGCAGACCGAAATGATCGGCGCATTCGGTGAACAGCTGCTGGAGTGGCTCAATCAGTACACTTTTCCGGTCGAGAGCCAGTACCACTGTGCGGCGCACGCGACGCGCATGTCAGCGTTTTTCCTGCAACAGCTGCTGGCCAATGGCACCACGACTGCGCTGGTGTTTGGTACGGTGCATCCGCAATCGGTAGACGCGCTGTTTAGCGCCGCCGAACAGCTGGAGATGCGGCTGATTGCCGGCAAGGTAATGATGGATCGCCACGCACCGCCGGAACTGACCGAAACGCCGGCGCAAAGTTATCAGCAGACGCGTGAGCTGATTCAGCGCTGGCACCAGCGCGGGCGTCTCGGTTATGCGCTGACGCCGCGCTTTGCGCCGACCTCATCGCCGCAGTTGCTGGAGAAAGTGCAGCAGCTGAAAAACGAGTTTCCCGACACCTGGCTGCATACCCATCTCAGCGAAAATCAGCAGGAGATCGCCTGGGTAAAAACGCTGTTTCCCGCCCATGATGGCTATCTTGATGTGTATCACCAGCATCAGCTCACCGGCAAACGCAGCGTATTTGCTCACTGCCTGCATCTTGAGGATCGCGAATGGCAGTGCCTGCACGACACCGACTCGGCGATGGCCTTCTGTCCGACCTCCAACCTGTTCCTTGGCAGCGGACTGTTCAATCTTAAACGCCGCTGGCAGCAGCGCGTGCGCATGGGCATGGGCACCGATGTCGGCGCCGGCACCACCTTCAATATGCTGCAGACGCTGGGTGAAGCCTATAAAGTGGGGCAGTTGCAGCAGTACAAACTCAGCGCCGCAGAAGCGATTTACCACGCCACGCTGGGCGGCGCTCATGCGCTGGATCTTGATGACAAAATCGGCAACTTCAACCCCGGTAAAGAGGCGGATTTTGTGGTGATCGATCCTGCCGTATCACCGCTGCAGCAGCTGCGCATGGCCAACAGCGACGATATCCATCAGCGTTTGTTTGTCCTGATGACGCTGGGTGATGACCGTAACATCGCGCAAACCTGGGTCAACGGTAAGTGCGTATGGCAGCGGGAAAGCCATACGCACGCGCAAGGTTGTTGCCAGGCGACGAAACTGCCAGGATAAAAGCATCCCGCCGCAGGTGGCTGCGGCGTTGCTGATTATCAGGAGCGATAATGACTTCACGTGCCAATCCGTTTTTTAACGTCAGTCCGTTGCCGTACCATGCACCGCCGTTTGATCTGATCGACGAAGCGCATTTCCTGCCGGCGCTGGAAGCCGGAATCGCCGAAAAGCGCCAGGAAGTGGCGGCCATTGCCAGCAACCCCGAGCCGGCAACCTTTGCCAATACCTATGAAGCGCTGGAGCGCAGCGGTAGTCTGCTAAACCGGGTGTATCCCGTTTTTGCCGCGATGACCTCAGCCAATACCAGCGAGCGGCTCCAGCAGGTTGACGAGCTGAGCACCCCGCAGCTGACGGCGCTCAATGACGAAATCTACCTTAACCCGGCGCTGTTTGCGCGGCTCGACAGCGTGTATCAGCAGCGCGGTTCGCAGTGCCCGGATGCCGAAGCGATGCGTCTGGTGGAAGTCACCTGGCAACGCTTTCAGCTGGCCGGCGCCAGCCTGAGTGAGCGCGATAAAGCGCAACTGCGCGCCTGTAATCAGGAGCTGGCCAGTCTGGGCACGCGTTTCGGTAACCGGCTGCTGGCGGCAACTAACGCCGCGGCTTATACCGTCAGCAGCGCGGCGGCGCTGGACGGCCTGTCGCCGGCGGCGCTGGCACAGGCGAAAGATGCCGCCGGGGCGCGCGGGCTGCACGACGCATGGCTAATCCCTCTGCAAAATACCACCCAACAGCCGGTACTGCAGTCGCTGACGGTGCGCGCCACGCGCGAAGCGCTGTTTCAGCAGGCGCTGACGCGCAGCGAGCAGGGTGACGACAACGACACGCGCGCCATCGTATCGCGCATGGCGCAACTGCGTGCGCAGCAGGCCAGTCTGCTGGGCTTCGACAGCTTCGCAGCATGGAGCCTGCAGGATCAGATGGCGAAAACGCCGGAAGCCGCCCAGTCCTTTATGCGCAACATCGTGCCCGCCGCGACGGCGCGCGCCGGGCGTGAAGCGGCGGATATTCAGCAGCTGATCGCCGAACAAAACCACAGCTTCCCGCTGCGCGCCTGGGACTGGAATTACTACGCGGAGCAGGTACGCACCGCGCAATACGCGCTGGACGAAGGGCAAATCCGTCCCTATTTTGAGCTCAACACTGTGCTGGAAAAGGGCGTGTTCTGGTGTGCCAGCCAGCTGTATGGCATTCGCTTTGAACAGCGCCACGATCTGCCGGTCTACCATCCGGACGTCAACGTTTATGAGATTTTCGATGCCGACGATGCACCGTTAGCGCTGTTCTACACCGACCTCTTCACACGGGATAACAAGAGCGGTGGCGCATGGATGGGCAATTTCGTCGACCAGTCGACGCTGCTGGAAAGCCGGCCGGTGATTTACAACGTCTGCAATTACAGCAAGCCGCAGCCCGGTCAGCCGGCACTGCTCAGCTGGGATGAGGTGATCACGCTGTTCCATGAGTTTGGCCACACGCTGCACGGCCTGTTCGCCACCCAGCGCTATGCCAGCCTGTCCGGCACCGCCACACCGCGTGATTTTGTCGAGTTTCCGTCGCAAATCAACGAACACTGGGCCAGTCAGGATCAGGTGTTTGCCCACTATGCACGTCATTATCAGACCGGTGAAGCGATGCCCGCTGCGCTGCGCGACAAAATGGTGCGCGCCGCGAAATTCAACAAAGGCTATGACATGACCGAACTGCTGGCGGCGGCACTGCTTGATTTGCAGTGGCACTCGCTGTCACCGCACGATAATCCGCAGGATGTCAGCCATTTTGAGCAGCAGGCGCTGGCGGCGGAGAATATTGCCCTGAGTGCCGTGCCGCCGCGCTATCGCTCCAGCTACTTCCGTCATATCTGGGGTGGCGGCTATGCGGCCGGGTATTACGCCTATATCTGGACGCAGATGCTGGCCGACGATGGTTATCAGGCGTTTGTCGAGCGGGGCGGTCTGACGCGCGAAAATGGTCAGCGCTTCCGTGAGCAGATTCTGTCGCGCGGTAACAGCAGCGATCTGCAGCATCTGTGGCTGGCCTGGCGCGGTAAAGCGCCGGACATCGGGCCGATGCTGAAACACCGCGGCCTCGACGAGGCGTAACGCGCCGTAACCGAAGGGCCAGCCAGCGCTGCAGCTGGCTGGCCTGCACGCTTATCCCAGCGGACCGCCTTCAATGGTGTCACACATGCCGGCCAGCACGCGCTCGCCGGTTTCCTCTTTCAGTCCGGCATACCATTCCGCGGTGACCGCCGCATCTTTGGCGTGGGTGACATCACAACGCTTGCGCGCTTTCAGCACCAAATCACGGGTGCGCGCCACGCGCCGCGCTTCATAGCGCAGCAGCCCGTCCTCAATGCCCAGGGAGTGGGCGGTCAGGGTTTGCGCCAGTACCACCGCATCTTCCATTGCCGCACAGCCGCCCTGACCGATATCCGGCGTAGTGCTGTGTGCCGCATCCCCCAGCAGCGCCACACGTCCTCTGACAAAGCGGCTGAAGGGTTCGATATCATGAATCTCCACGCGATTGGTGGTTTGTGCGTCAATGCTGGCGATCAGCCGCTGGACCTGTTCGGCCCAGCCGGCAAAATAGCCGCGCAGATCGTCTTTCACCGTTGCGCGATCCTGCGCCAGCCCTTTCGGCAGCGGGACATCAAAGAAAAAGTAGAAGCGGTTACCGCTCACCGGCATCAGCGAGACGCGCTTGCCCTCCCCGACAAACGTGGTCCACTGATCGGCGGGCGCGATGCTTTCATCGATAGTGACCAGGCCATTCCAGTTGACGTAGCCTGCGTAGCGGCGCTCGACGTGTTCGCCCAGCACGTGATGACGAATCACCGAGTGGGTGCCGTCGGCGGCCACCATAAAATCCCCTTCAGCCTGGCTGCCGTCATCAAACCAGGCGGTCACGCCGCTGGCATGCTGCTCCACCCGCACAACGCGTTTGCCAAAGCGGATGCGTTCGCGGCCGTAGCTGTCGATCAGCAGCGCCTGTAACTCTGCGCGTGCAACCGGATAAGGGTATTCGCCAACCTGCTGCACCAGCGGTGACAAACTGAAGCGGGTCAGGGTGCTGCCGCTGTGGCCATCGTTGTAAGCCATAAACGCCATATTGCCGCCGAGCGCGCGCAGCTGTGCCTTGAGACCCAGCGCATTGAGGCACTTCACGCCGTTAGGCCAGATAGAGATAGCCGCGCCGACCGGTTTCATCTCTTTCACCGCTTCATACACTGCGGTGCTGAAACCCGCTTTTTCCAGCGCCAGCGCCGCGCTCATGCCGCCGATACCCGCTCCAATCACAATCGCTTTCATTACCGTCTCCTTTACTGTGCACCCTAAGCCCTGCAACTTTTGTACCATCTTGCGGGGCCAGAGTGATGGCGACTTAAAGTATTGAAAATAATGACTTATGTTTTGGTTGGGTCAGACGCTGCTTCAGCAATGGGCGCAGATGCTGCACCTTAACAGGGCATCATCAGGCGGAAGGTGAACCAAAGGTTTCACGCTGGCAATCATCCGGCCAGCGTTCATACTCTCTACATCCATCCTGCGAGGACTGAATGATGAAGTGGATAATGATGTTATGGCTGCTGGGCAGCCTGAGCGCAGCGGCGCAAACACCGTGGCAGCCAGAGAGAAAAGGGGATTTGCCGCAGCTCACGCCGGTAGCAGCGAAGTGTGATGTCTCTTCCTGTCAGCAGAATTGTTACGTGCAGCAATCGCAGTGCAAGAATGACAACGGCGGTGGCTGTGGCTCGCTGGCGCAGATTTGCGTACAAAACTGTGCCAGCCAGTGCCGCTGAATGAAATAAAACTGTCATAACAGGGTGCTAGCGTATTTCCCCGGCAAGGTAATGTTCTGATAACAGGGGAAAATAATGAAAACCCGCTTCACACTGCTGGCAATGGTACTCCTGCTGGCACAGCCGGCACATGCTGTTTCTCTCTCTCAGGCGGCGACGCTGGCCGCAGCGACCGCCCCCGGTGCTTCTCCTGCCTATAGCGCGCTGGCCCGGCAGGCGCTGGAGGCTGAGCGGCGCTATCTGCAGGGTGATAACCCCAAACTGACGCGTGCGCAGCTGGAACAGGCGAAGCAAAACGCCAGCCGCGCGGATGTTGCCTGGTTGAAGGCCAGCGGCTATGACTTCAGGATTAAAGAAAACCAGCAGGCCGGCATCGCACTGCTGGCAAGTTTCAGCGCGCTGCCGCCGGCGGTGCTGGATGCCAGCCGCGCCACTGTTACCGCCATCAATCTGAACGCCACCGCGCCAGTGCGGCGGCAGGCGCTGGCGGATGCGGAAGCCATCAGCTCGCTTTACTTCCTCGCCGATGCGCTGGGACCGCGCCTTGGTAAGGCGTTTCTTGCCGCTTACGACAAGGGGGAAATTGCGCAAGCTGCGGCGTTGATCAAAGCCAGTGAAGTCAGTACCAGTGCGGCAAAAAAACATTTCAACTATCCGCGACCGTTCCTGCAGCCGGGAAACACTATTCACCTGGTGCCAGATGACGTGGTCATCAACGATAATCAGCGCTATACCGCCGACGGCGGCTCATTCCCCAGCGGTCATACCAATACCGGCTACACCGATGCGCTGTTGCTGGCGGAAATGGTGCCCGAGCGCTTCAACGCCCTGCTGACGCGTGGCGCGCGCTACGGCTATTCGCGGCTGGTGCTGGGCGTGCACTATCCGCTGGATGTGATCGGTTCACGCATGGTGGCTGAGCGTAACGTCGCGCACTATCTCAATGATGGGCAATATCAGATGCTGTTCCGGCAGGCGCGCGCGCAGTTGCGCAGTGCACTGGAGAAGGAGTGCGGCACCACGCTGGCGCAGTGTGCACGCAGCACTGGACGGGACGATCCCTACGCTGCGCCGGCGATGCAGGCGTTTTACCGCTTCACCATGAGTTATAACCTGCCAAAAGACAGCACGAAATCTGTCCCGCTGCAGGTGCCACAGGGCGCAGAAGTGCTACTGAAAACAGCGTTGCCGCAGTTGAGCAACGCACAGATTCGCCGGCTGATGAGCGAAACGGCGCTGCCCGATGGCTATCCGCTTTCAGGCAATGCGCAGCAGTCGTTCTGGCAGCGGGTGGACTTGAACGCCGCTTACGCCCGGGCAACCGCTGGGCGCTGAGGCGGTGGCGGGGCGAGGGTTCAGCCCGCCGGATCGTCTTTGATGCGGCGATCGATGGCGAAGGGAGCGGAGGTCGCTGTGGCAATCAGCGCGGCCGCGCCCGGATGATCGGGGTTAAACAGCGCATTATCTTCTCCGGTGAGGATGCTGGGTACCGTCATCAGCAGGGGAAAGCCGTTGTGCGGATCGAGAAACGCCGCGCCGATGGCCTGCGTCTCCTCCTGCTGCTGATATTTTTCCCAGCCGGCCGGCAGTTTACTGCTGTCGAGGGCGATGATGTCGGATTCCGGTACCGCCACGGTAAACACCACAAAGCGGCTTTGCTCCAGCAGCGTTTTTCCGGCGTGCACCACCAGTTCCAGCGTCGCCAGCGCTTTAGAGCTGCTGAGGTAAACCGCTTTCATCCCGGGCGGATTCCAGCGGCCACCCCATTTTTCTGCGCCAGCACCGTTAAACGCCTGGCTGGCGTACTCCGCTTTGACAATTCGATAGAACACCCTGACGGGTGTGGCCGGATCCTTCCGTCGTGTCATCAGACAATCACTCCGTGCTCCAGGCGGCCAATCAGCGTCAGCACCGCATCGCAGCCGGCGGGCGTACTGAGCATGTTAATCGGCTGCGCGTTGTCGAGCGCCAGCGCGGGCTGATACATCCAGTGCATCGCCACTTCCGGATCGCCAGCGAACAGCTGGATCACCGCATCCAGCACTTCAAACACCTGATAGATGCGTGCGCCCTGTTCGACCGAGAGCTGCGATCCGGACTTCTCGCGGCGCCGGTAGGTATTGCGGTCAATCGAGACCATTTGTGCGATGTCGATCGGCGTCGCTTTCAGAATTGTGGCGGCGCGTTCGACAATGCCGACATCCATGCCGTCGGTGATCAACTTATGCGCCTTAAGCCGGTTACGCGGCAGCCCCATCTGATCCATAAAAGAGGGGCGGGCGTGCTGAATCAGCGACGGATCAAAGATGCGCGATCCGCTGGTGGGATTAAAAGCCGATGCGGTGGACATCACAACCTCCTGATAATGTTCATGTGAACATTTTTATGCATCAAGTGTACAGCATTTGCCCGCCGGTGTCATGGTTTGTTCACGCCGCACCGCCATTAACTGGCGGTGCGCCAGATGTCGCTCATCGCCAGCTCAAGTTTTTTAAACAGCCGGTAGCGGGTGTCATGGAACGCGAAGCGCGCCGCGCGGGGCTGCAGCGCCTCCGGCACAAGGGTAACCGCCTGTTGCACAGCGGCAGCCAGATTCGGCCACTGACCCACGCCCACGCCCGCACACAGGGCCGCACCCAGCGCCCCGGTTTCGTGGCAGGTTGCGACGCGAATCGGCATCCCCAGCACATCCGCAAACATTTGCGGCCAGACACTGCTGCGCGTCGCGCCGCCGGAGAGCGTGGCCTGGTTGACCGTAATGCCGGCCGCGCGCAGCCGGTCAATGTGCGCCCGGTGGGCAAAGGTCACGCCTTCAAACAGGGCAAACAGCATGTCAGCGCGCGTATGCCAGCCGCCGAGGCCGTAAAAGCCAGCTTTGGCGGGTTCGGCTTTCCGCCCTGAATAGAGGTAAGGGTGATACAGCGGCAGCTGCGCGTCAGGCCTGACCTGTGCCACGCTGTCGCTGCTGCGCGCCGCGCCCTGGCCAGCGCGGCCATCATCAAATTCACGCAGGAACCAGTCAAGATTGGCGGCAGAAGTGGCGCTGGCCTCGATCGCCATGTAGCGATCGCGTTCGATGATCGAATTCATAAACACCGGGCGCAAATAATCAGGTTTGTCGACCACCACCTGATTGATGCTCCAGGTACCGGCGACAATGGAGGCCTCACCGCAGTTCACTACGCCCGAGCCGACCGCGCTGGCAACCACGTCAAACATGCCGGCCACCACCGGGATGCCGGCCGGTAAACCGGTGAGCTGTGCCGCGCGGGCCGAGACCACGCCGGTGACCTCGCAGGATTCACGCAGCGGTGGCAGCAGGGTGAGCGCCTCTTCGATGCCATATAACGCCAGCAATTCACGACTGTAGCCGCGCTGGCGATAATCAATCAGCCCGGCACCGGCGGCATCCGAATAGTCCGCGCTGACGTTGCCGCACAGAAAATGGGCGATGACATCTTTGGCACACAGCAGATGGCCGATCTGCGCCCAGCGTTCCGGCTGATGCTGACGTATCCAGCTGATCAGCACCGGTGTTGCGGCGGGCCACGGTTTTTGCAACGACAGCGCGTAAATCTGCTGCGCCGCACCGCTGGATTCCAGCGCCTGTACCGTGGCGCTGGCGCGATGATCAATCGACTGGATGCCAAACAGAGGACGCTGCTGACGATCCAGCGCATACAACCCGTTGCCGTGTCCGGCGGCCCCGACGGCAATCACTTCGCTGCCGCGCGTGCCGGCTTGCTGCAGGCAGCGACTTACCGCGCTGCTGACGCCGCGCCAGATATCTTCAACTGGCCGTTCAGCATAGCCTTCCTGCGGCTGATGCGTTTCGCCGGCGCACTCCGCTACCGACAGTACGCGGCCGCTCAGGTCAAACAGTACCGCTTTGATCATGGTGTTTCCGGCATCGATGCCGAGAATCTGGCTCATATCCGACTCCGTTTCAGGCGAAGACGGCGCACCGCTTAAGCGCCGGTGCAGGTCACGCTTAACCCTGCTGGTAGATGTCCAGCGCATCCGAGCCGCTGACACCCTGATGAATAATCGCCATCAGCGCGCTGACCACGCGTGACGGATTATCATGTTGATAAACGTTGCGGCCATACACCATGCCGCTGGCACCCTGCGCCATCAGCGCGGCGCTTTTCGCCAGCACCGCGCCCAGTTCCCCTTTGCCGCCGCCGCGCACCAGCGTCGGACAGCGCGCCGCCTCCACCACACGATGGAAATCCTCTACGTTATCCGTGGGGTCGGCTTTAATGATGTCGGCGCCCAGCTCCCGCGCCAGCCGCACCAGCGGCACGATTTGTCTGACGTCACCGAGCGAGCCGTACGCCGCGCCCTGGCCGGCGGGGGCCATCACCAGCGGCTCCACCATCAGCGGCATGGCATAGCGATCGCAGGCCTGGCGCAGGCGGCCAATGTTCTCCACGCACATGCGAAAAATGCCCGGTTCATCCGGGATCTGATAGAGATTGACCACCACCGCGGCGGCATCCATCTGCAGCGCGGCAAGAATCGGTGCCTCCGGATTGTGCAGCACCGCCCACATCTCGCGGTGGCGCGCCGCGTTATAGGCATTGCCGACGTCGGTGCGCATCACCAGCGCCGGTTTGCGCCCGGCAACGCACTGCAGCAGATCGGCCTGACCATAATTGACCTGGATCGCATCCGGCTGTGCGGCAATCAGGTTGCGCATCACGCTTTCAATATCTTCCAGCCCCAGCAGAAAATCGGGCTCGTTGGCGATGCCGTGATCGATCGCCACATCCAGGCACTTGCCGTGGTGAAATAACCGGTTGAGGCGAACTTTAGGGGTGAGTGACATCCTGAATTTCCTCCTGTGAAAACGCGGATGCGAGCGCGTGCAGCCCATGGCGCTGCGCCAGGCTGATTGCGGTGCGCTGCAGATGTTCAGCGCGCTGGCTGTCCTGCCAGCCGAGCGAGTCGGCCAGCAGCTGCGAAATTTCCTGCATGAGCGGCGGCGTTAATTCACCGCAGATAGCCAGTGACGTGCGGCGCACCAGCACATCTTCCAGCTGGCACACCTGTTCATGCTCAATCAGATAGCGCAGTTCGGTGGCGCTGTAACCGGCATGATGCTGCAGCGGCTGTTCGCCGTGCTGCTGAATCTGCTGCAGCAGCGGCAGGGCCCGGCTACCGTAGCGTTTCGCCAGTTGCGTCACGCGTGCCAGCGGAATGTCATAGTGCTGCGCCAGCGCACTGAGCCAGGCGGGCTGGGCGGACGGCGCCGGAAAATCCCGGCCGCCGCCAATCGGCAGGTCGCTGCTGGAGACGCGACGCTTTTCTCCCAGCAGGCGCAACACGCGGTCGGCGGCCTCTTCCCCGAAGCGGCGGAAGGTGGTCCATTTACCGCCGACCAGACACAGCGTGCTCCAGGCACGCGCGTGGTCAGGCGGCAGCAGCACCAGCGAATGGTTACGTGAAATCTGGCCATTCACTTTGGCCTCGCTGGCCGGCAGCGGGCGCACGCCGCAGAAGGTGTAAACCACTGCGGAAGCTGGCACCACAATGTCAGGAAATACAAAGCGCAGCGACTCAAGAATGTAAGCCTGCTCTTCGGCTTCGCACACCACGCCCTCAGGGTCATCAACGCGGATATCGGTGGAGCCCACCAGCACTTTGCCGAACCAGGGAAACATGATGCACACCCGGCCTTCCTGATTTTCGAAATAGACCATTTCACCGTCCAGCATCTGTAACAGCTGGGGATGATCGAGGATCAGATGCGACCCTTTGGTGCCGCCTATCAGTCTGGTCGGCTGCGAATGCACGGCCAGCTGCTGATTCAGCTGGTCGATCCACGCGCCGCCGGCATTCACCAGCACGTGCGGCTGCAGGCTAAAGCGCTCACCGCTCAGCGTATCTTCCAGCAGCACCGTCTCGTCGCTGGCGCTGACCACCCGCAGATAATTGAGCGCCAGCGCCTCCGGGCAGGCGCGTTCCGCATCTTCAATCAGCTCAAACCCGAGTCGCTCCGGCGCGCTGATCCACGCATCGTAGTAGCTGGCGCTGTATTTCACCCAGGGCGCGAAGCCAGGCCAGCGATCGCGCGTGGCGGCTTCGTTACGCAGCTGGTGGCGCGGCATAGCGCCATACTGTCGTGTGTAGAGGTCGTACAGGCTCAGGCCGGTTTTGATCAGCAGCGCGCCGCGCCGGGTGGGCTTATCGCTCAGGCGCAGGAAACGTCGCGTGGCGTTAACCAGTCCACCGCCGAGATTATCGATCGGTACGGTGGTGCGCAGCGGAAACACATAGTGCGCGGCGTTTTTCAGCAGGCGATCGCGCTCCATCACCGACTCCTTCACCAGGCCAAACTCGCCGGTTTCCAGATAGCGCAGGCCGCCGTGGATCATGCGCGACAGCGCGCCGCTGGCCGCCTGGCACCAGTCACCTTTCTCCACCAGCACCGCAGGAATGCCCTGTAATGCCAGCTCACGAAAAGTACTGATGCCGTTGATGCCGCCGCCGACGATCAGCACCGGCAGCGAACTGCGCGCGCGCAGGCGGCTAAGCCGTTGTTCGCGGGTCAAAACCTGTTCCATTGTCAGCTCCTTGCGATGAACGCTTACTTGTCAAAGGTATAGGAGCGGGCGCAGCAAACGGCAAATCAGGTCATAAAGGATGTGATTTTGTTCACTACCAATGAGAATTGTCGGGAAGCCTGGCAGGGGTAACGATATACTGCCGGTCAGACATCATGGTTAACCTGCAGGAAAAGGAATTTTCATGTTTTCATGGGCCCGATTAAGCGCACTCGCGCTGCTAGTCAGCGGCAGTGCGCTGGCAACGACATCGCCAGACAGCATCATCAAACCGCTGATGCAGCAGTATCAGATCCCCGGTATGGCGGTGGCGATTCTGCACGACGGCAAAACCGAATTTTATAACTACGGCGTGGCATCGAAAGAGAGCGGACAGCCGATCAACGAGCAGACGCTGTTTGAAATCGGTTCGCTGAGTAAAACGTTTACCGCCACCTTAGCCAGCTATGCGGCGCAGCAGAACAAACTGAATTTCAGCGACGCGGCCAGCCAGTGGCTGCCGGAACTGAAAGGCAGCGCTTTTGATCGCGTCTCGCTGCTGAATCTGGCGACGCACACCAGCGGCACGCCGCTGTTCGTACCGGATGACGTGACCAATACCCGCGAGCTGATGCGCTGGTACAAACAGTGGCAGCCAGAGGCCCAGCCGGGCACGGTGCGCGTTTATTCCAACCTCGGTATCGGTATGCTCGGCATGATTGCGGCTAAAAGTCTGCATCAGCCGTTCATCAGCGCGATGGAAAAGCAGCTGCTGCCGGCGATGGGCATGACGCACAGCTATGTGCAGGTGCCTGCATCACAGATGGGGCGCTACGCCCAGGGTTATAACAAGCAGGATCGCCCGGTGCGGGTCACGCCAGGCCCGCTGGATGCGGAATCCTATGGCCTGAAATCCACCTCTGCCGATCTGATTCGCTGGCTGGCCATTCAGCTGCAGCAACAGCCGGTCGCGCCCGCATGGCAACAGGCGGTGGCCGCGACGCATCAGGGCTATTACCACACCGAGACCGCTTTTACTCAGGCGATGATGTGGGAATATTACCCGCTGCCGGTGACCACGCAGCAGCTGGTGGACGGCAACAGCGGCGCGCGCATCATGAAGGGCATGAAAGCCACGCGGATTACGCCGCCGCAGGCTGCGCCGCAGCAGGCGTGGTACAACAAAACCGGCTCCACCAACGGATTCGCCACCTATGCGGTCTTTATTCCGTCGCAGCGGGTTGCGCTGATTATGCTGGCAAATAAGTGGTTCCCGAATGACGATCGGGTGGTGGCTGCGGAAAAAATCATCAGCAACATCGGGACGGGCGAATGATCACCATCAGAGCGCTGCGCGCAGAAGATTTCATGCCGTGGCTGGCGCTGTGGCAGGGCTATCAGCGCTTTTATCAGACCACCATTGACGATAACACTACCGGCGAGAGCTTCCGCCGCTTGCTGTCCCGCGCGGAACCCATGCACTGTCTGGTGGCCGAGCAGGACGGCGCGATGGTCGGGCTGGTGCATTTTCTTACCCATCGCTCAACCTGGACTCAGGGCGACTACTGCTATTTGCAGGACCTCTACGTCAGCGAAGCCGCGCGCGGTCTGGGTGCTGGCAAGGCGCTGATTCTGGCGGTCTATGAACAGGCAGAGAAGCTCGGCTGTTCGCGCGTTTACTGGCTGACGCAGGCGTCTAATAGCCACGCGCGGGCGCTGTACGATCGCCTGGCGCAACAAACCGACTTTGTGCAGTACCGTCATTTATTCGATCAGCCTTAATTTTCCTGGGCTACCATGGAGGGCAGCCCAGCGTGCCTGATCCAGGCGCGCTTGCGTTATTCATCTCACCGTTTCGCTCCCTGATCCCTTTCAAACGAAATTCCCTCAGTTAAATAACTGTGACCATGCTCGCTATTTTTTGCCTGAGTGCTGTCTTTTTGTTCGCCTGGTGTTATGAATGAATATGTAATGTCTTTCGAATGAAGCTTAAGCGTAAACAGACGGAGTGCGAGATGAACACCACTTTTACCTCAGAACAACAACCCGACGATTTTAAACAGCATGTGCGCCTGATGAAGCAGGCGCTCAGAGCACAGATTGGCGATGTCGAAGGCCTGTTTGAGCAGGTCAGAAGTAAGATTGTCAGTGAAATCGCGGCCGCGCGCGCCGAAGAGAAGCAGCACGGAACGGCGTGGCCGCAGGTCAGCTTCGCGGATCTGGCCGCTGGCCGCATCAGCGAACAGACCAAAAATCACATCCGCCGCCGCGGCTGCGTAGTGGTGAAGCAAACCTTCAGCCGCGAGCAGGCGCTGGCGTGGGATGCTGACATGCTCAACTACCTCGACGACAATGATTTTGACCGCGTCTATCAGGGGCCGGGTGACAACTTCTTTGGCAATCTCGATGCCTCGCGGCCTGAGATCTATCCCATCTACTGGAGCGATGCGCAGATGTCGGCCCGCCAGAGCGAGGCCATGGCGCAAACCCAGGCGTTCCTCAATCGCCTGTGGAAATTCGAATCCGCCGGTACGCGCTGGTTTGATCCGGACGTGAGCATCATCTATCCGGATCGCATCCGGCGCCGGCTGCCGGGTACCACCTCCAAAGGGCTGGGCGCGCACACCGATTCCGGCGCGCTGGAGCGCTGGCTGTTGCCGGCCTATCAGCAGGTGTTTAGCAAGATCTTTTCTAACCAGTTCGATCAGTACGATCCGTGGGATGCGGCGCACCGCACGGCCGTGCAGGAGTATCAGTCTGGCACCACCACCAAATGTTCGGTGTTCCGCACTTTCCAGGGCTGGACCGCACTCTCTGATATGCAGCCCGGTCAGGGACTGCTGCACGTGGTGCCGGTGCCGGAAGCCATGGCTTATCTGCTGCTGCGTCCGTTACTGAAAGATGTGCCGGAAGAGGAGCTGTGCGGCGTGGCGCCGGGCAAAGTGCTGCCGGTATCAGAGCGCTGGCATCCGGAATTAATCGCCGGCCTGTGTTCGATCCCGGCGCTGCAGGCGGGCGATTCGGTGTGGTGGCACTGCGACGTGATTCATGCGGTGGCGCCGGTAGAAAATCAGCAGGGCTGGGGCAACGTGATGTACATTCCCGCCGCGCCGATGTGCGATAAAAACGCCGACTATGCGCAGCAGGTGGCGCAGGCGCTGGCGACCGGTGTCTCACCGGGCGATTTCCCCAAAGAGGATTACGAAGCCAGCTGGCGCGGCCGTTTTACGCCGCAGGATCTGAATGAAAACGGCCGGCGCAGTCTGGGATTAGCGTGATTTCTGCTAAGCTGGGCAAAAACTTTTTTACAGCAGGCTCTATGAACGCACGTCATCAGCACATTATTCAACTGGTCAGCGAGCGCGGCAGCGTCAGCGTCAATGAACTGGCGCAAACCACCGGCGTTTCGGAGGTGACGGTGCGCCAGGATTTGAACCTGCTGGAGAAGGGCGGCTTTCTGCGCCGCGTGCACGGTTCCGCCGTGGCGCCGGAAAGTGATGACGTAGGCGCGCGCATGCAAACCCGCTTTGCGGTGAAAAAACGCCTGGCGGAGTACGCCGCCGGGCTGGTTAATCCCGGCGAAACGGTGTTTATTGAAGGCGGCAGCACCAATGCGCTGCTGGCGCGAGAGCTCAGCCATCGGCAGGACATCACCATCATCACCGTCAGCCATTACATCGCCGGACTGCTGCGTGAGCAGGGCGGCGATGTGATTATCCTCGGCGGGCTGTTTCAGAAAAGCAGTGAGTCAGTGGTCGGGCCGTTAACGCGGCTGTGCATTCAGCATCTCAACTTCCATAAAGCGTTTATTGGCATTGACGGCTGGGATGAGGCGACCGGTTTCACCAGCCGCGACATGCTGCGCTGCGATGTGGTAAACGCCATCATGGAAAAGCCTACCCACACCGTCGCGCTCACCGACTCCTCCAAATTTGGTCAGATTCATCCCTATGCGCTGGCGCCGCTTCAGCCGTTTAAGCAGGTGATTACCGACGCGGAACTCGCCGCAGGCTGGCAGCAGCAGCTGCGCGCGCAGTCGCTGCAGCTCAGTCTGGTTTAACCTTTATTGCGTTCAATCTCTCCCTCAGGCTTAGCGTTATCAGCCATTGATTGCATCGACGCACTATTCATGTAATAAATAAAGTTACATGATGACAACCGATCGGGACAATGATGACGCAAAATACCAACGATATCTTCAACGAAGAGTTTGCGCGGCAGTACGACGCGTATAACGGCAAACATCAGCCAATCGCCGATAATCTGCATCTGCTGATTTCACTGGTGCTGGACAACGCGCCGCCGCAGGCGCGGGTGCTGTGTGTGGGCGTCGGGACCGGCAGCGAAATTATCCGGCTGGCGCAGCAGCACCCGGAATGGCAGTTTACCGGTGTCGATCCTTCACCGGACATGCTGGCGGTCTGCACAGAAAAACTCACCGCCGCCGGGATACGGGCGCGCTGCCAGCTGCATCAGGGCTACCTTAACGACGTGCCGGTTACCGCCAATTACGATGTGGTGCTTTGCCTGCTGGTGACGCATTTTATCCAGCATCCGCAGCGGGCGGGTATTTATCAGCAGATGCAGCAGCAGCTGAAACCGGGCGGACACTTAGTGACGGCAGAAATTGCCGGCGATGTGCAGGATACCGGCTTTGATGAACAACTGCTGTTCTGGAAAACCATGCATGAGAGCGCCAGCGGCAGGGCGCAAAATCTGGATGAGATGAAGCAGATGCTGACGCAGCGGCTGCTGTTGCTGCCTGCAGCCCAGACCGAAGCGCTGATGGCGCAGGCCGGGTTCACGCCGCCGCAGCGCTTCTTTCAGTCGCTGCTGATACATGGCTGGACGGCGCGCAAGCGCTAAACCGCTTAATAAGGTTGAGTGAGCTGACGATTCATGAAGTTAGCAGCGCCTGCGCCGTCAGCTCGTCGGTGATCAAACCGGTGACGAGTCCGCTGGCCAGCACCGCGCGGATCGCCGCCACTTTGCTCGGTCCGCCGGTCAGCGCCACGATCTCTGCGCGCTGCGCCAGATCCAGCGGTACCGACAGCGTGCGTGCCGTCAGCGAGTTGTGAATCATCTGCCCGTCGGCGGCAAAAAAGTGCCCCAGCAGTTCGCCCACCGCGCCGGCTTCCGACAGGGCGCGGATCTCGGCTGCATCGATCATCCCGGCTTCCACCAGCTGGGCGGCCGGTTCCACGGTGCCAATGCCCACCAGCTTCACTTCACTGTGCGCGGCCATGCTGAACACTTCGCTGACACCACGCTGCGCCAGCAGCACATCGCGATCCTCTTCGGTGTTGGCAAAAAACGGTACCGGCATCATGTAGGCCTGCGCACCGGTTTTTTCGGCGATGCGATGCATCACGTCATGCGGATTGAGCGCGTAGTTGCGCGTCAGGCAGCCGAGCAGGGAGACAAAGCGCAGGTGCGGCGCGTCGATACGTGCCAGCTGGTGAATCGCTGCCGACAGCGTCCGGCCGTGGCCGAGACCCAGCGTGATCGCCGGCGTGGAGGCCAGCAGATTACGCAAATAGTCGGCGCCGGCCATGCCCAGCGCGCGCACTGGCAGGCCTTCTTCACCGAGATCGGGTGCTACCTGACAAAAGTTCAGGCCGTAGCGGCTGCGCAACTGCTCTTCCAGCGTCACGCAGGCGACAATCGCACCGTCGATGGTGACTTTCACCGCGCCTTCGGCCACCATGCGCGCAATCAGCCGATGGGTTTTCACCGACGGCAGGCCGAGCCGTTTGGCCACTTCAGCCTGCGTCAGGCCGCCGACATAATGCAGCCAGGCCGCCCGCAGGGCCAGAGAGTCATCGCGTTCAGCGGAAGTCGGTGCGGATTTCATCGGGTTGTCCCTGTCTGGTTGAGGGGTGCTGCGGGCTGGCGAAAGCCCTCAGCACGGCATGCTCACGCGAGATGCAAATCCTGCACCCCGGTATCAATATGGTCGGCCCAGAACGCCACGCTTTCGGCAATCTCCGCCACCACATTGCTGTCGGTGGGTTCGCGCTCTTTAAAGCTTAGTTCGAGGCAAATCTCGTTATCCTGCGCGCCGCCGCGCGCCAGCGCCTCAAGCAACGGCTGCGGCTGAATGCGACCGCCGGCATTGTACTGCAATGTAAAGGGCCTGTGCCCGCCTTTATCCATCATGCTCTGCTTTATATGGATGATGGGCGAAAAGCGCGGCACCGCTTCAGCCCACGCGTAAGGATCGTAGTCACGCGGATCGTCAGAGGTGACATCGCCATGATCGATATCCGCCATCATCCACATCGGCAGGGCAAGCTGTGCCGCGCTCAGCCGCTGCTGCAGCGCCATACAGGCGGGAATGGTTTCGCCAAATTCACGCCCGACGCTCATCGGTTCCCAGAACAGGTAACGCAGACCGGCCGCTTTGGCGTGTTCCGCCACTTCCGCCCAGCAGTCAATGGCGATGGCAATCAGCGCTTCACGCCGCGCCACATCGTTAAAATCCCGCTGGGTGAAGATGGCAAACTGCGAGCCCACCGCGACGCCGCCCAGTTCCGCGGTGATGTCGGCAAAGGTTTTAAACCAGTTAATGTAGTAGCGACGTACCGCCGCATCCGGATGACCAAAATGGTTGAGGCGGCCATACGGGCCGGTCATGCCGGAGGTGACGCGCACGCCGGTGTCACGCAGCGCCTGCTGCATGCGGCGCGTCATGTGGCTGAGCGTGGCAGCAGGCCAGCCGGGATTGATAAACTCATGCGTCAGCTGCAGATCGCGGATGCGGATCTGCTGAGCCACGGTGTGAATTAAATCGCCGGGATCGGCGAAGCGGTTCACCAGCGGATTGGTATTCAGCGAAAGCGTTAGTGGCATGCGGCACCTCTCAGCCAGCGTGGGCGCGCAGCGGCGCGGCAGGGTGGAAAGTCTGTTCGAACCACTGGCTGAACGCGGTGCGCTGTGCAGTGCTCAGGTGCAGCTGATGTTTGGTGCGACGCCAGAGAATGTCTTCCGGCTGCTGCGCCCATTCGTACTGCACCAGGTAGCGCACCTCGGCCTCGTACAGCTGGCCGCCAAAATGCTCACCGAGATCGCTCAGCGAACCGGCGGTGCCCAGCAGCGTGCTCATACGCGCACCGTACAGTCGCGCATAGTGCTTGCGCAGCGGCTGCGGCAGCCACGGCCAGCGCGTTTTGATCTCCTCCAGGAAGCTGTCAAAATCGGCATGGGCGATCTCGCCGCCCGGCAGCGTGGCGCTGCGCGTCCAGTCCGCGCCCATGTTGGGGAAAAACGGCGCCAGCTGTTGCAGCGCATGCTCGGCCAGCTTGCGGAACGTGGTAATTTTGCCGCCGAACACGTGCAGTAACGGGGCATCCTGTTGATTATCCAGGTCGAACACATAATCCCGCGTCACCGCCGAGGGGTTGCCTTTGCCGTCGTCAAACAGCGGCCGTACGCCGGAGAAGCGGGTAATTACATCGCTGGCGCGTAGCTTAACCTTGAAGTAGCGATTCACCACGTCAATCAGATACTGCTGCTCGCTATCATCCGCACTGACATCTTCCGCTTTGCCCTGCCAGGGAATGTCGGTGGTGCCGATTAACGCTTTATCACCCTCATAGGGATTGATAAAAATCACCCGCTTGTCGGTGTTTTGCACCAGATAGGCCTGCTGGCCCTCCCAGAATTTCGGCACGATGAGGTGCGAGCCTTTCACCAGCCGCACGCTGCGCTGGCTTTGCGTGTGGCTAACCTGATTGACGATATCCAGCACCCACGGTCCGGCGGCATTTACCAGCGCGCGGGCGAACACCGTGCGCTGCGCGCCGCTGGCCTGATCCTGCAGGGTAATCTGCCATTTGCCCGGCAGACGCTGCGCTGCCACGCAGCGGGTGCGCGGCAGAATGGTGGCGCCGCGCTCGGCGGCATCCAGCGCATTGAGCGTCACCAGCCGGGCATCGTCCACCCAGCAATCGGAGTACTCAAAGCCTTTCTGGTAGCTGTCCAGCAGCGGCGCGCCTTCAGGATCGCGCGTCAGATCGAGCACGCGCGTGCCCGGCAGTTTTTTGCGTCCGCCAAGATGGTCATACAGAAACAGGCCCAGCCGCACCAGCCACGCCGGGCGATCGGACGGGCTGTGCGGCAGCACAAAGCGCATCGGCCAGATAATGTGCGGCGCCGCGTTCAGCAGCACCTCGCGTTCAATCAGCGCCTCGCGCACCAGACGGAATTCGTAGTACTCCAGATAGCGCAGGCCGCCGTGCACCAGTTTACCGGAGCGCGAGGAGGTGCCTGCGGCAAGATCGTCCTTTTCACACATCATCACCGACAGCCCGCGCCCGGCGGCATCGCGCGCGATACCGGCACCGTTAATGCCACCGCCGATCACAAACAGATCCAACGTGTTGTCACTCATGCGTTACTCCTTAAAGCTGTTTAATGCCTGCCAGGCGGCAGGAAGATCGCGGCGGATCTGCTGATATTGAGGGAACAGCTGCTGGTAGCGCTGCATCAGCGCAGGCGATGGCGCTTCGGCGTCGTCCAGCAGCGGGCGCACCCAGCGTTCAACGCACTGCGCCATGTCCGGATACGCGCCAATCGCCACCGCTGCCATCATGGCCGCACCCGCTGCGCCGGCTTCCTCGCGCTGGCTGATGCGCACCGGCGCGCCGATGCAGGCGGCAAGGATTTGCCTGAGCGGCTGCGATCGTACCGCACCGCCGGTAAGGCGAATTTCTCCCGGCAGCGTGGCGCCCATCGCCTGATAACAGTCGCGTGCCGCCATGCCGATGCCTTCAATCACGCCGCGCACCAGGTCGCCAAAATTGTGCTGGTAGTTAAGGCCGGTGAAACTGGCACGCGCGTCGGCGTTGACGAACGGTCCGCGTTCACCGGCCAGCGAAATGTAAGGATGGAACAGCAGGGTGCCCGGCTGTGCGTCGTTGAGCCAGCGATCGATCTGCTGCACCAGCCGCGCATGATCGGTTTCACAGCCAAAGCTGCTCAGCAGATCGCTGGCCACGTTCAGCAGCCAGTCGAGATTGAGCGTGGAGGCCATGTTGGTTTGCACCTGAGTGACATAACCCGGCCACGGCAGCGGGATCACGTAGCCGGTTTGCGCCGGGTTGAGCCATACCTCGTCAATGGTGACGCTGCGCAGATGCACGCCGGTTGAGCCGACAATCGAACAGGCGGTATTGGCTTCACCGGTGTGCACCCCGGCACCGAGCGCGGTCATCGCCATATCGACATAGCCGAGACACACCGGCGTGCCAGCCAGCAGGCCGGTTTGCCGGGCGGCGTCAGCGGTGAGACCATGGGTGATTTGCGTGCCGTCGATAATCTCCGGCAGCAGGTGGCGCCGGTGGTTAAGCCCCAGCGCGTCGATTACCGTGTCGTCGTAGCGCTGGTGGCGATAGTTGCCAAAGGTAAAGCTGGCTTCAGACGGGTCGGTGGCGCGCACGCCGGTCAGATTGAGATAGAGCCAGTCCTTGCAGTGCAGTGCCACTTCGGCGCGCGCCAGCAGTTCGGGATAGTGCTGGTCCATGTGCGCCAGTTGCGCACCCTGCTGGCAGGTGTTAAGACCGGTACCGGTGGCCTGAAAGCGTGCGGCGGCCAGCGGCTGCTGATTAAGTTTTTCCACCGTGGCGGCGGCGCGGGCATCCAGCCAGATCCACGCATCGTCCACCGGCTGATTATCAGCACCGACCAGCCAGCTGCCATCGCCCTGGGCGGTCGCCGCCACGGCCACCACGCGCGCCGCCAGATTCTCCACCCGATCGCCGAGCTTGTGAATCGCACTGACCGCATCCTGCCAGGTTTGCGTCATTGACTGCTGGGCGGCACCGCCTGCGCTGCGGTAATAGCGATTGCGCGCCGACGCGCACGCCAGCTGGTTACCTTCCAGATCAAACGCCACCGCTTTAACCACCGAGGTGCCGGAATCCAGACCCAGAATGATATCGCCACTCTCCACATACACCTCCGTTCGCTGCTCCCGGTGCGGAAACCCCTGTTTGGTTTATCCGCAGCCTTGTTAATTAGCTGTGATGATTTTGCTAAATACTGTCTTACACCACTTCTCATGGAGATAACATATCTGGTGTATTATTTTTCCAAAAAAAGAATAAATTTCACTCCGGATGGCGAGCCCGATCACAAAATCAGTGGGGGTTGCGGATGCGCCTGGACACTGTGAAAGGTTTTTAATGATTGTATTAAAGGGGTTTTTAAACGGATTTGGGGTGATTGCAGGCAAATAAGCGATCCAGATCGCGCTGTGCGAAAAATTGCGCGCCACCTGTTGACAATTTAGTCACAACAGCACAATTCTCATCACACAATTTATCACATTTATAACATTGTACGACGATGAATATCGTCGCTGTTCACCCTGAGAGGTCACGTTATGTCCGAGGTCTCAATCTTAACGCAGCAGCTGGCACGCAAACGTCGGCGGCGCTACACGCTCAGCGGCGTGGTGATCGTGGCGCTGGTGGCTGCCATGGCGCTGGATACCAAAGTAGTGCGCATCGGTTCGGCGGACGACGCGCGTCAGCAGGGCTTCTCCGCAGACAGCTACGGGCAGAAAACCTTTCCCGGCATCCAGCAGGATGTCGAAGCGCGCGCGGTGGATGCCGCCACGCTGGCGGCCGCACTGAACAGCGATCGGCAGCAGGCGGTGGCCAGATACGGTGTCGGCTCGCCGCTGCCGGTGCTGCCGGTCAAACTGCAGGGCGTGGTGCAGCCGGGGCAGATGGGTGTTTTCCCGTTACAGGTCGCCGGTCTGCCGGCGGGCACGCAGCTGCGGTTGCAAACCGGTCCGGCAATCACCGGCACCGATCTGCGTGATGCCAGCGGCAAAATTCAGTTTGGTGATTTTACTAATCAGATCGAATACCAGAACGCTGGTGCGGCGATTAACCGCGCCATGAAAGCGGCGGTACTGGAGAAACTGGACCGCGACGCGCTGCCGGGCAAAACCGTGCAGGTGGTTGGCGTGTTCCGTCTGCTCAGTCCGACCAACTGGCTGATTACGCCGGTGCGCGTGGAGGTGCAATGAAACCGTTCAACGTCAACCCGGCGCTGCTGAAAGGAGAAGTGATTCTGCAGGCGCGCAACGTCAGCAAAGTTTATGGCTCCACCCATGCACTGAAAGGCGTCAATTTTGAAATCCGCCGCGGCGAAGTCACCACGCTGTTCGGTGAAAACGGCGCCGGTAAATCGACGCTGATGAAAATTCTTTCTGGCGTGATTACGCCAACATCCGGGGAAATTCTGTTAAACGGCGAAGCAAAGGTGTTCCGTTCGGCCACCGAGGCGCGCGACTGTGGTATCTCGATTATTCATCAGGAGCTGAATCTCGCGCCCAACATGAACGTGCGTGACAACATTTTTATGGGGCGCGAAATCATGCGGCCCGGCGGGGTGGATTATGCCGAAGAGGCGCGGCTGACCCGCCATCTGATGGCGGCGCTGGAGGAGGAGATAGATCCGCTGACGCCGGTGGAGAACCTGCGTCTCGGGCAGCAGCAGATTGTGGAAATCGCCCGCGCGCTGTCGGTGAATTCACAAATCCTGATCATGGATGAACCGACCTCGGCGCTTAGCGCAGCGGAAGTGGCGGTGCTGTTTCAGGTCATTCGCGATCTGACCAGTCAGGGCGTGGCGATTGTGTATATCTCACACCATCTGGAGGAAGCACTGGAGATCACCGATCGCGCAGTGGTGCTGCGCGACGGCGTGATGACCGCCTACGCCCGGCGCGACGAGATCGACCTCGAATGGATCGTGCGTAACATGGTGGGAGAGCACTTCGACCTCGGTTCACCGCCCGGCGGCTATGCCTTCGGCGGCGACGCGCTGACGGTGCAGGCGTTAACCGTGAAAAGCAAAACCGGTATCCGGCTGGTGGATCAGCTGTCGCTGACGGTGCAGGCCGGCGAGATTGTCTGCATTTATGGCCTGATGGGCGCGGGGCGCACCGAGCTGCTGGAGTGTCTCGCCGGACGGCTGAAGCAGAGCAGCGGGCACATCCTGCTGCAGGATACCGAGATCTCCGCGCTGTCGCTGTCGCAGCGCATCAAAATGGGGCTGGCGCTGGTCCCGGAGGATCGCCAGCGCGACGGGCTGGTGCAGACCATGACGGTGGGCGAAAACCTGTCGCTGGCCAGCATCAGCGAGTTTGTGCGCGGGCTGGTGCTGTCAACGCGACGGGAGAAACAGCTGATCAGTGACAGCATCCGTAACGTGACGGTCAAGACTGCCGGCGGTGAGGCGGCTATCGGTTCCCTGTCCGGCGGCAATCAGCAAAAGGTGGTGATCGGCAAAATGCTCGCCACCCGACCCAAAGTGATTCTGCTGGATGAACCGAGCCGCGGCATCGATATCGGTGCCAAAGCCGAAGTGTTTCGTCTGCTGGCGGAGAACGCCAGCAAAGGGCTGGCGGTGGTTTATACCACCTCAGAAGTGGGCGAGTGCCTGAGTATCGCGCACCGCATCGTGGTGATGAGCAAAGGGCGCATCTCGGCCATCTTCGACGCCAGCGTGAGCAAAGAACGCATTATGGCCGCTTCGGGCGAGTCTCTGGTGGCATGACATGAAAAACGGAGCAAACGGTATGACTGACAGAACCCAAACGCTGGATAGCGCACCGCGGGTGGCGAAACCGGCCAGCGGCAAGCGCCTCAATCTGGCGCGGCTGCTGCTGGAAGGGCGTGCCTTTATCGCGCTGCTGGTGATTATCGCCACTTTCTCCCTGCTATCGCCCAATTACTTTACCGGCGCGAACTTCCTCACCATGGCGTCGCATGTGGCCATCTTCGGTTTGCCGGCGATCGGCATGCTGCTGGTGATCCTCAACGGCGGGATTGATTTGTCAGTCGGCTCGACGCTGGGACTGGCCGGCGTGATGGCCGGCTTTATGATGCAGGGCATCAACCTTGAAGCGCTGGGCGTGGTGCTCTATCTGCCGGTGTGGGCGGTGGCAATTCTGACGCTGGTGCTGGGCGCGCTGGTAGGGCTGGTCAACGGCGTGCTGATTGCGATTTTTCGCGTCCCGGCGTTTGTCGCCACGCTCGGCACCATGTATGTGGCGCGCGGTATCGCGCTGCTGATCACCAACGGTCTGACCTACAACAAACTCTCCGGCAGCGAAGCGCTGGGCAATACCGGTTTTGACTGGCTCGGTTTTAACCGCCTGTTCAACATCCCGGTCGGCGTGCTGGTGCTCGGCGCAGTGGCGCTGGCCTGCGGCTTCCTGCTGAGTCGCTCGGCGTTTGGCCGCTGGCTGTATGCTTCAGGCGGTAACGAGCGCGCCGCCGATCTCTCCGGCGTGCCGGTGAAACGCATCAAGATCAGCGTCTACGTGCTGTCGGGTATCTGTGCGGCGATGGCCGGGCTGGTGCTCTCTTCGCAGCTGACCTCCGCCGGTCCGACCGCGGGCACCACCTACGAGCTGACCGCCATTGCTGCGGTGGTGATTGGCGGTGCGGCGCTGACCGGAGGACGCGGTAACGTGCGCGGCACGCTGCTGGGCGCATTCGTGATTGGCTTTCTCTCTGATGGCTTAGTGATTATCGGCGTTTCTGCCTACTGGCAGACGGTGTTCACTGGCGCCGTGATTGTGCTGGCGGTATTGCTCAACACCCTGCAATACGGCCGGCGCGGTCGCTAACCCTGTGCGCGCTGGCAGGCTGGCGCGCGAGTAACCGTAAAACAAACCTGTACCCTAATAATAACGGAGCACCTATGTTCACTAAACGTCTGTTTATCGCCGCCGCCGCGATGGCCATCTCCACCTTTGCCTTACCCAGCTGGGCCAACAACGGCCTGATGACCATCATCGTCAACGATCCCTCGAACCCATACTGGCTGACTGAGGGCCAGGTCGCGCAGAAGGCGGCGGAGAAGCTGGGCTACAGTGCCAAAGTTAGCGCGCACAAAGGGGATACCAACACCGAAAGCCAGCTGATTGATACGGCGATCACCAATAAATCCAAGGCGATTATTCTCGATCCGGCGAATGCCGACGGCTCGATTGGATCGGTGAAGAAAGCGATTGCCGCCAATATTCCGGTGTTCGTGATCAATGCCGAACTGAACCAGAGCGGGCTGGCTAAAGCGCAGCTGGTGTCGAATAACGCCCAGGGCGCGGCAGTAGGCGCGATGGAGTGGGTGAAGCAGGTGGGTGACAGCGCCAGTTATGTCGAGCTGGTGGGACCGCCGTCGGATAACAACGCCGCCACGCGCGCCAACGGTTTCGATACCGTGCTGTCTCAGTACCCGACGCTGAAGAAAGTCGGCCAGGAAGTGGCGAACTGGGATCGCACCCAGGGCTTTAATAAAATGCAGTCGCTGCTGCAGGCTAATCCGAACATCAAAGGGGTGATCAGCGGTAACGATGAGATGGCGCTGGGTGCTATCGCCGCCCTGAAGGAGGCCGGCAAACTCAGCCAGGTCAAAGTGGGTGGGTTTGACGGTTCACCGGATGCGGTCGACGCGGTTAAAGCCGGTACGCTGGCCTATACCGTGATGCAGCCGGTAGCGCAGTTCGCACAGAAGGCGGTAGAGCAGGCGGACACTTTCCTCAAAACCGGCAAAACCGGTGTTGCACAGGAGAAGCAGCTGTTTGACTGTATCCTGATCACCAAAGACAACGCCGGTGATTTCGTTTCGCCGTTTGTCCTGAAGCAGTAAGTCAGATTACCGATGGCGGCATTTTAGCCGTCATCGGTTGCCTGCTGCGCGCCTGATTTGCAAAAGAAACGTTTACGCGCTGTAATCAAAGCCGAAACTGCATTTCCGCTTCACTTTCCGGACGAAACATGGCGCATAACCCGCAAGAGACCTCCGCTGGTCACTTCCTGAATGAAACCTTACCGGGCGACAGCCGTCAGGCGCGTCAGCTGGCACGACGCCAGCTCATAGCCGAAGCCGTGATGGCCGAAGGCGCGGTGCGTATCGAAGATATTACTGAGCGCTTCGGGATCAGCCTGATGACCGCCCATCGCGATATTGATGAGATGGTCGAGCGCGGGCTGCTGCATAAATCACGCGGCGTGGTCTCCGCCACACCAACCAGCCTGGTGGAATCCAGCGATCTCTACCGTGCCACGCGCCAGCTGGAAGAGAAGCAGGCAATTGCCGAAGTGGCCGCTGGCTACCTTGAACCCGGCCAGGCGCTGTTTCTGGATGATTCCACCACCGTGCTGCAGATGGCGCGGCTGCTGCCAGCCAAAGCGCCGCTCACGGTGATCACCAACTCGCTGACGTTAATGAATGAATTACGCAACGGTCGCGATATCACCCTGATGGGGCTCGGCGGCCAGTTTCATCACTGGTGTAACGCCTTTATGGGGCGCATGACGCGAGACGAAATCGCCAGCCTGCGCGCCGATGTGTTTTTTGTCAGCATGTCGGCGATTATTGATGATGCGGTGTTTCACCAGTCGGCCGAGACGGTGGAGACCAAGCGCGCGATGTTCGAGGCAGCGCAGAAGCGCATCCTGATGATGGATAACACCAAGTTTGAGCGGCGCGCGCTGCATCGCTTTGCTCACCTGAGCGAGTTTGATGTGGTGATCGTTAATCAGGGCACGCCGGTGCCGGTGCTGCGTCGCCTGCAGGAGCTGGGGGTGAATGTGGTGGTGGCACCGATGAAAACCGGGCAGGGACGCACAGAGGCGTAATGCCCGGTTCGCGCGTTAGCCAAGGCCGATGAAGAAGCCGGCAATGGTGGCGCTCATCAGATTAGAGAGCGTTGCGGCGATCAGCGCGCGCAGGCCCAGCCGCGCGATTTCCGGGGTGCGCTCCGGTGCGACGGCAGAAAAGGCGCCGACCACCACGCCAATCGAACCAAAGTTAGCAAAGCCGCACAGGGCGAACGAGACGATGGCGATGGTTTTGCCGTCGAGCGCGCCCGCCTGATGCAGATAAGGTGAAAAGCTGATGTAGGCGACAAACTCGTTCACCACCAGTTTCTGACCTATCAGACTGCCCGCCAGCGCCGCATCGTGCCACGCCACGCCCATCAGCCACGCCAGCGGGGCCAGCGCGAAGCCGAGTATTCCCTGCAGGCTGATGTCGCCGTGACCAAACCAGCCGCCGATGCCGCCAAGTATGCCGTTGAGCATCGCGATGATACCGACAAACGCCATCACCACCGTCGCCAGACCGGCGGCTATTTTCATCCCGGTAATCGCTCCGCTGGCGGCGGCTTCAATCAGGCTGCGTGCCGGCGTGTCGCTAAACGACAGGTGGGTAAAAGTCACCTGCGACGCTTCCGTTGCCGGACTGAGCAGCCGGGCGAACAGAATGCCGCCAGGAATGGCCATCAGCGAGGCGGCCAGCAGATATTCAATCGGTACCCCTAGCCCGGCATAGCCGAGCATAGTGGAACCGGCTATTGAAGCCATGCCGCTGCAGATGGCGGTGAACAGTTCGTTGCGATTGAGACGGTTGACGAAGGGTTTGACGATGGCCGGAATCTCGTTCTGGCCGAGGAAAATGGTGGTGACCGCCACGAAGGATTCGATCTTACTGATATTGAGCGCGCGCTGAAAGATGCCGCCGAGCAGGCGAATGATGGCGCCCATCACGCCAATATAGTAGAGCACGCTAACCAGCGCGGTGATAAAGATGATGGCCGGCAGAACGTGAAAAGCAAACACAAAGCCGGCGCCGTTAAACACCTTGTCCATTTGCGGTCCGGCCAGCGCGCCAAATAGAAACGCGCTGCCCGCATCACTGTAAGCCAGCGCCTGATGCACGCCGCTGGCGACTTTTTCCGCCAGCCATTTGCCCGGCGGCAAATAGAGGATCGCGCCGCCGAGGGCAATCTGAATCAGTAACGCGGCACCCGTGGTGCGCAGACTGATGTGTTTTTTATTTACTGACAGCAAAAACGCGATCGCCAGTAATACCACCATACCCAGAACACTTCTCATTATATCCATCATGATATTTCCTGATGTCAGCCTGGTGAGGTTGCATAGCGGTATGGGCGACCACTTTCTGCCCATATTGTGGGGTTAAAGGATTAGCGGTACCTGCGCACGCAGTCTTCGACTAAATCCCAGAACCAGGCGGTATCCAGCGTGATGCCCACTTTGGTGTTTGCCGGTTTCCCCAGCACACCCAGCGCATCACACACCGTGCGGCCATAGCAGGGACCGCTGTTGACATCGATTTCGACAAACATCGGCTGAACGTTGAAGGCATCCGGATTGATCAGATAGGCGACACAGGTGGCGTCATGCACCGGGCCGCCTGCCAGACCGTAATTGTCGTGCTGGGTTTTCAGCGTAAAATTCATCATATCGCTGAACAGCTTTCCGGCCGGGCCGCCGGCCTTTTCCATGCGGCTAATGATGTCCGGCGTGCACACCGTCTGGTGCGTTAAGTCGAGACCCATCATCACCAGCGGGGCGCCGGCGGTAAATACCACGCGCGCGGCTTCCGGGTCGGCAAAAATATTGAACTCCGCCGACGGGGTAAAATTACCGGTGCCGTAAGCGCCGCCCATCAGCACGATTTCACGGATTTTAGGAATGATTTTCGGCTGCATGCGCATCGCTACCGCAATATTAGTGAGCGGGCCGACCGGCACCAGCGTGATATCCCCATCGCTGTTCATCAGCGTATCAATAATAAAGTTCACCGCGTGCTTTGTTTCCGCTTTACGCGTCAGCGGGCCGAACACCGGGCCGTCAAGACCGGTTTCGCCGTGAATATTATCGGCGACGATCTGCTGGCGCATAATCGGCTGCGGCATACCGGCATAAACTGGCGTGTCAATATTCAGCGTCTGGCAAACGTTCAGGCCATTAACCAGCGTTTTGTCCAGAATTTGATTGCCCGCCACGATACTGATACCGAGCAGTTCTATCGAAGGATGTTTCGCGGCCAGCATGATGGCGATGGCATCATCATGACCGGGATCACAGTCCAGAATAATTTTACGTGCTGTCATGGTTTACTCCTCAGCTTATTTAGTTATCACCTTAATTTCATTGCATAAATTTTCCGGTGCGGTAGGGTAGAGGCCTTCACCTTAGCAGCGGCGTGACACGCCAGAGTATGAGAAATCTCATAGTGGACATCGAATGATGAAAGAAATAAATAATGACGCGCTGAAGCAGCAGTTAATAATGGCGTCCGGCTATTGCGATAAATTTTCAGCCGATGTGATCCCGCACACACATTTATTTCATATTCTTGCCGGGGACTATATTGTGCGCGAGGGGGCTCTGCCGGCGTATATGTTTTATCTGGCGCGTGGTCGCACCAAACTGTATGTCACGCTGGCAAACGGCCGTATTTCGCTGGTGGATTTCTTTAATGCGCCCTGTTTTATTGGCGAGATTGAAGTGCTGGATGAAACGCATACTTCACGCGCGGTGCAGGCGATTGAAGCCTGCTGGTGCCTGGCGCTGCCGGTGAAAACCTGCCGCACGCTATTGTTAAATGATGCACAGTTCCTGCGCCACGCCTGTCTCGGTTTAGTGAAAAAGAATTTCCGCAATATTGTTACCTCAACGCGCAATCAGGCGTTTCCGCTGGTTAACCGGCTGGCGGCCTTTATCCTGCTGACCCAGCATGATGGTGTGTATAAAGAGAAGCATACGCAGGTGGCGGAGTACCTTGGCGTGACCTATCGCCACCTGCTGTATGTGTTTGCGCAGTTCAGCGCAGAAGGGGTGCTGCGTAAGCAGCAAGGAGGTTATGCGATCGCTAACCGCGCGGCGCTGACGGCCTTAGCCGAAGAGATGGAGCCCGGCGCAGCGCTGCCGGGTCACTGAGGTTTATGCGCCCTGGCGGGTGGCCGCCAGCACGATTTCCCGCACGCAGACCGACTGCGGCTGTGAATAGGCGTAATCGATGGCGCTGGCCACGTCGTCTGCGCTGAGCACCTTGCCGCCCATTTCGGCTTTCCACGCGTGATAACCTTCCTTAATTGCTTCGCTGGTGGTGTGACTCAACAGCTCGGTTTCAACTGCGCCCGGCGCGATAACGATCACGCGTACATTGTGCGGCGACAGCTCTTCGCGCAGGTTCTCTGACATGCCATGCACAGCGAATTTAGTGCCAACATACACTGCGTGATTAGGAAACGTCTTCCGTCCGGCCACTGAGCTGATATTAATGATCGTGCCGCTTTTACGGTCAATCATGCCTGCGGTGACCGCCTGCACGCCATTGAGCAGGCCTTTCACGTTGACGTCGAACATCTTATCCCATTCGCCGGCATCCTGTTGTTCAATCGCGCCGAGCAGCATCACGCCCGCATTGTTAATCAGCGCATCAACCGGGCCAAACTGCTGCTCAGCATCATGCACTGCGGCGGAAAATGCGTGGCGATCGGTCACATCAACTGCGCGGCACAGGGCGTTGGGCAGGTTCAGTGCCGTCATACGATCGATACGGCGAGCCAGCAGCAGCAGGGCATGTCCACGCGCCGAAAGCAGTTTCGCCGTGGCAAGACCGATACCGGAGCTGGCGCCGGTGATGACGATTAAGGGTTTAACATTCTGCGTCATAATGACTTCCTCATAGATAAAATTAATGGCGAAGCTGAGGCGTGCACTTTAAATCGCGCGGCAATTGGTGAAAAATGGTTTATTTCTTTCGCCGATATAATGATTTTCTATGGATAAGCGACAGCTAAAAGCTTTTATTTGCGTGTTTGAAGAGCGCAACATCACGCGCGCCGCACACTTGCTCAACCTGACGCAGCCCGCGCTCTCGGCCACGATCAAACTGCTGGAAGAGGAGCTGGCCACCACGCTGTTTATCCGCAGGCCGCGCGGCGTGGAGGTCACGGAGGACGCTCGCGTCCTTTATCCGCAGGCGCGCAAGATGCTCAGCGATATGCAGGCGCTGGTCACACGCTTTCGGCAGCCGTCGGATTGCCTGCCGCTGAAGATTGGCGTCGAAGGGGATGTCGCGCCCGCCCAGCTGGCGCAACTGCTGACGGCCATCCGGCAACATTTTCCCACGGTGCTGCTTAACGTCGAGCCCGGCTGCGTGGGCGATATCCGGCTGGCGTGTGAAAGCCTGCGCTGCGAAGACGAGCTGTTTATGCCGCTGTTTGAAGAGCACTACGTGCTGGCGTATCCCGCCAGTCATGCGCTCAATCAGCTGGAAACGCTGACCCATGATCAGTTGCATCCGCTGCCGTGGGTGATGGTGCCGACTGATGAGTCACATCAGCGGCTGCTGCCGTTTTACGGTGCGGGTGCGGCCGCGGCCAACGCCGGCAGCTACGCGCTGGCGCTGGATCTGGCGGAAGCCGGCTTTGGCGTCACCATTGCGCCGGCGCCGCTGGTTGCCGCGCGGCATCGCCTGGCCTGGCGCGCTTTACCCGGTCAGCCGCTGATGCGGCGTGTCGGCATTTGCTACGCGGTTCAGGCGCAGGCCAATCCGGCGGTAGAACGGGTGCTGGCGCACTTCAGCCACGGCGTGTCTTTGCGTACTTCGTGATAGATCCGGTGCGCTGCCGGACGCACCGGATCAAAGCGGATCAGCCCGGGTTCATCATGTCAAAAATGGCGTCAAAATTGCCGTCGCGTTCGGCCCAGCGCCGCGCATGGTCGCGCTCCAGCAGCAGTTCGCCGCGCGCGACCGGGCCATTTTCCAGCATCTGCAAAATCTGCGCGATATAGTCGTCCAGCGGCATGGCGCGGGGATCGCTGAGCTGGTGATCACCGGTCAGCGCCGTCTGTAAATACGGCGGCAGCATTTCCAGCACCTCGACCGGGGTATTACGCAGCTGATGACGCAGCGAAACCAGCCAGGAATGCAGAAAGGCTTTGCTGGCGCAGTAGGTGGGAAAACTGGCCAGCGGCATGAAGGCCAGCGCGGAACTGGTTGCCATCAGCGTGGCCTGCGGCTGACGGCGCAGCAGCGGCAAAAACGCGGCGGTGACGCGAATCACACCGAGGATGTTGGTCATCACGATTTGCTCAGCAATATCACTGGTCCATTCGTCCGCCGTCACCGTTTCCGGCTGCGAGATACCGGCGTTGGCGATCAGCACGTTGATATGCGGAAACTGCGCGTGGATCGCCGCGGAACAGCGGGCGAGGGCGGTGGCGTCATTAACGTCCAGAGCAAAGCCAGTAATGGCCGGGCGCTGGGCGGTGATCTCATCGAGCAGCGCCTGACGTCTGCCGGTGATAATGACGCGGTTTCCGCGATCGTGAAAAACCTCGGCCAGGCGGCGGCCAATACCGCTGGTTGCGCCGGTGATGAGCAGGGTGTTGTTGGTCAGTTTCATAGTGTGCCTTGTCAGTCAGAGAATGAAAGGCCACGTGCGGTGATGCACTGCTAGCGATCCCGATAAACAGGATGCGTAGAAAGCGTGAACGATGCCGTGGCGCTGTTCCGGTTTTCCTCTGCGCAGAGGCCCATTCCGGTTCAGGGCGCGTTGGATGACGGTAACGCCTACGGCAAGTCAGAAGTGAGATGCGCGCTTAATATATAGCGAGCCGGGGAGGGATGTCTATCCTGTCGTCCTGTTCCTACAGCCTGTGGCGGTGTGTCTGATTCATGCGGAGGTGCAGGTGTGACATTTTCACTGCAAACCTTTCCAGACGACCGACAATGAAAAAGATCTTATTAACCCTGAGCCTCAGCCTGGCGAGTGGATTATTGAGTGGGATGGCGCAAGGCGCTGAGAATACCTGTGAATACAACCCCGGAAGGGGGCCTAAAAACATGACTATCCCACTTATAACTACGAATATAACCGTAGGTGCAGATGTTGCAGTGGGCGATGTAATCCATCGGCAGCAAGTCGCTATTTCAGCTTCTTCCCGCTCATGGCTTAAATGCGTGCCGGGCAATTCTGCCGTTCCCTTTTACGTAGATCAATATCTAAATCTAACCAATACCCCAGCGCTTATCCCAGGGTGGGCTGGAAGATATGCTGGCTCAGTCTATCAGACTTCAGTGCCAGGTATAGGTGTAGCCCTGGTCAATGATGATGGAGAGATGTTGGGTAGCGCAATTAACAGTTCACCATTGAAAAAATGGTCATATATAATTGACGAAATAATTTGGGCTAACGTAGGTAATAGGGTTTCACTAATATTTATCAAAACAGGTGTGATAAGTGGCGGTGCTATTGATGGCGCACTCCTGCCCACACTGATTTTAACTGCAAAAAGTTCAGCCCCAGTAGTTGGATTGCCCACTGAGGTCTATAAAGAAAATTTCAGTGGCCGTATCAATGTAACATCAGGCACTTGTAAGACCCCTGATGTGATAGTGCCAATGGGTAGTTATGATACCAGTAAGTATTTTAATGGACAGGTGACAGCAGCTCCCTGGCATCCCTTTAATATTTTACTGACTAACTGCCCATCTTTTTATGGCACTTATACCAGCGAAGCTGATCCACCGCTTTTCAACGTGGGAGGGGATAATAATACAGGTGCGCTATCACAAAACAGTTTCAATCTACAAGTTTCGCCTACGTTTGGTGCTAATAATGCTCAACTGGGCATAATCAATCTAAGTAATGAAGAGAATACAGCGAGTGGTATCGGTATCCAATTGGCCACCGGCGAGACTACAAATCCGTCACCAGCGCCTTTCAATTTGAATTCCAGCTACGTGATGAACGTGAAGAGCTCGAGTCCCGGTACACAGCTCATTCCTTTACAGGCACGCTATATCCAGACCGGCACAACTGTCACGCCGGGTAAAGCAAATAGCAAGGCGATGTTCACGATCAGCTATCACTGAGGGGTGATGAATTTGTCGCGACAGCGCGCTTACTCTAATCATCACAACCGGATGCTTTTGCAGATAAGCGCAGGCCCGTTAAGTGATGTGGTTGTCAGGTAACGGTATGAGGACCTGGGGATTGTTACGAGTCAAAACACCGGCGGACATCTCGATTTAGCCGGCATCATTAAATGGCGCATAATGTATATTATGTTAAATAAGATATCTGATCACGTATATCAATCCTTCAGTTTCGCCCTTCACGCCTCTTACCTATCCCACCGGTCTGTTTAATTGACACCACGACGTTATCCTGGTGCGCATCAATGCGCACCCTACAGCTGACTGCCCGGTCAGCTTCGCGCTTCGTCGCTTATCTCCTCTGCACGCCGGGCCAGCTGTGGTTGTTACATTCTGAAGGCGTCATCGGGCCGTTTTCCTGCTAAATCTCGTTGCAATCTTTGCAACAGCGAGGTCAAACGTTCGGCGATGTAATCGGTAAATTCTGCACGTCCCAGCGTTCTGGCAAATACCTGCTGGGGTATGAAACGGCGCATCTCGTTGTAAAAACGTCCGTCTTTGACGATATTTTCGATACCAGCCAGCCGCTGTTTTAATAACTTTTCATAGTCAGGAATCCGGTAATCCTCGATTTTTTGCCGAATCCACCCCACATCATACGCAGCGCCTTGCTGCATCAGCCACGGTAAATCCCAGACATCGCGGTAACGAAGATATTTGGTGGTCGCAACCAGGGAAATAAGCTTATCACTCATGATTTCGTCGAGACTTTCACACATCACCAGCGTATCGCTGTAGCCATCCGGCAACACCGGATAATTGCGGCTCAGCGGCAACGGTTTGCGACTGTAAGCGGGAATATTAGCAACTTCGACTTTGATGGGTTGCTTAGGCATATCGCGTTTTTCGGGTGCTGTCGTCACGGAGACCTGCCATTTATCGACCCTAATCTCTTCATAGCCGGGCTGGCGGCGAAGTTCTGCCGGCTCTTTGACCGTAACTTCTAAACCGTAACGCGTGCCGAGATAGTCTTCGATACAGACCTTCATGTTTTTTAAATCTGCACCGGAAAAGTTGATGCCGCCGGCGAAATCCAGATCCTCGCTAAACCGATTGCCGTCATAACATAGCCGCAAAGAGGTACCGCCCTGGAACGTCAGATTTTGCAGCAGACCCGCTTTATCCAGACAGTAAAGGATGTCGTAGTGTAAAAGCTCTTTTTCCACTACGTTACGCATACCCTCGAGTTGCGCTGAAGCCATGGCCTTAGCGACCAGTTCAGTGAAACTGACTTTCTGATTCATCGTTCGTTTCCGCCTCATCAATCAGATGCGTATTACGCCCCACCCGACGTAAATCGCGCAGTGCGGCTTTTTTGGTTGCCAGGCGCAAAGGTGACTCGCCCAAAATGGTGTCCTGCAAAATTTGTTCAGGCGATCGTTTGGTATGCGTGAATTCGATCACGCCATAAGGCGTAATGTGTTCTTCAGAACGGCCCGTGGTCATAACGGTAAGACGCCCCATCGGGATTTGTGAAATTACACCGTAAGCCGATAACGCCGATTCCAGGCTCAGGTAGCTGTATTCTCCTCTGCGCAACGTCTGGACGATTCTTTCCAGCGTGTAAGCGTCTTTACTTCTCGCATAGGCGTAAACATAGACGCCACGGCTGGCGCGCTGCAGGATGCCGTCCTTCACCAGACGGTTCAAGCCAGCATTGAAAGCCTTGTCACTGTCGTCATAAAAGACTTTGGCTAAATCACGAACAGCAAAGACATAGCGCCCCTGCCTGTCAAACGCGTTAAGCCGCTCGATTGCCGTCATTTTGTTCATATAAGTCTACGGGAAAACCACATTTATAGAGTATTCATGTTTACATGATTTGCCCTGCACCGTCAAGTTCACATGAATACCAGCAAAAAGTAGTATTCATGTGCACTTAATCCGCCTGTTTAAAATCGGACAACTCTCCGTGCGTGTTACCAAAATCGCATGCCGGTTAAATGCAGGGTTCTGGCGATGCCACCGACAGCGATCAGCGCCAGCACAATGCCCAACCCCGCCATCGCTTCAAATCCAAGGTGTCTGAACAGCAGATAACCGACAACGCAGCCGGAAAGAAATGAGAAAATCGTGACCAGATGAGTAAAAAGCACAGTTCGGTGGCCATCGCGATCGGCGGCCTCGCTTTGACTGAACGATGCGCGCAGCCAGGAGCCTAACGCGATGCCGGCGTCGGTCAGTGTGCCGGTCACGTGCGTGGAGCGAACGCGACCGGAGGAAAGCTGGGTCGAGGTTGAATTATGGATGCCCATCAGCAAACTCAGCGTAACCAGAATTTCGCCGTTGTTTCGTTCGGAATACCACAGAATTTCTATCAGGGAGGTCAGCAGCAGGAAAATACCCTCGGCCAGCAGCACCAGACAGTAAATGGTGCGCAGATTCCGCTTCAGGCCGTAAGCTACCGTCAAACGCGCCAGCATGGCACCGCAGACAAAAGCAAAAATCAGCACGGCCAGAAACAGCAGATCGTGCAGGTCAGAACCATTCACCTCTGCCGAAATTTGCGAGGTATTGCCGGTCATATGGGAAGGGAAAAAACCAAATGCGCCAAACGCCATGGCGTTGAGGATACCGGCCGTGGTGGCCAGCGTTAACGCCAGCAGGCGGTCTTCGCTGTGAGAGCGGATTTTCTTCTTGCGCAACAGCATAATCTATTCAGCACTCCTTTGAGAGATTCTCGGGTTGGTCGGGTCTCATCCTTATCAAGCATAGCGGCTATGCTCCGACTCACGTCTAATCCTCTGCTTTTATTACTTTTAAATCCTCCGCTGCTACATCGTGTCGCTGTCATTTTCTTGTCATTTCCACGTCAGCGGAATGTTGGTCCCCGGCGCTTACAGTGGTGCATGAACCCCGATTAATTATGAGGACCGATCATGACATTACGCAAAATCACGGCGCTGACGGCGCTGGTAATCTCAGCCCTGAGTGCCGGACTGGCGCACGCCGACAGCGCTACAGCGCCGCAGGAAGTAAAAAATATTGTGCTGGTCCATGGCCTGTACGCTGATGGCTCCAGCTGGGGCAAAGTCATCCCACTATTGCAGGCGAAAGGTCTGCACGTCACTGCATTACAAAACCCAACGACGTCGCTGAATGATGACGTGGCGGCGGTGAAACGCGCGCTGGCACAGCAGAACGGACCGGTGATTCTGGTTGCGCACTCTTATGGCGGCATGGTTATCAGCCAGGCGGGCGATGAACCTGAAGTGAAGGGGCTGGTGTACATCGCAGCGCGCGCGCCGGAGGCCGGTGAAGATTATCCGGCGCTCACCAAAAAGTTCCCTGCTGCACCGGTTGCCGCTGGCCTGAAGTGGCGTGACGACGGTTTTGGCGCGCTCAGTGAACAGGCGTTTATCCACGACTTTGCCGGCGATCTGCCGGAAAGCGAAGCGCGGGCTTATTACGCCGTTCAGCAACCGATGGGTAAAGCCATTACCCAGGCGAAAACCAGCGTGGCGGCCTGGCATAGCAAACCGAGCTGGTATGCGGTGTCGACGGAGGATCACACTATCAATCCGGATCTGCAGCGCTTTATGGCGAAACGCATGCATGCGCAGACCATCGAACTCAAGGCCAGCCATGTGTCGCTGATTTCCCAGCCGCAGGCGGTGGCAAATCTGATCATGAAAGCCGCCCACGTACCAGGGTATTGAGCGCACCCTTACCGGGTGCATGTTTGATAGCGGCGCAATTTATTGCGTGATAAATCGCGCCGCTACCAGAGGTGCGCGCCCTGCCTCACGAATGCGCTGGGGCACTCTTCATATCCAGTTCATAAACCACACAGGGCTGGTCGTAATGCTGCTCGATACCGCGATAGCGCATACCCAGCCGCTGCATCACCCGATGGGATGCAAGGTTTTCCGGATGTGCCACCGCCACCAGATAATCCACTTCAATCTGCCCGGTAGCAAACTGCACAATCGCCGTAGCGGCTTCGGTGGCATACCCTTTCCCCTGACTGCTGCGCAACAGTCGCCAGCCAATTTCCAGCGGCGCCTGTTCCTGATGGGCCAGATGCTGCAGACAAGCTGCTCCGACGATGTCATCGCTGCTCTTCTCGCGCAGTGCCCACCAGGAAAAACCATAGCGCTGCCAGCGTTGCTGCACGCGCTCAATGGTCGCCAGCGTCTCGTCCTCGCTCTTCACCTGTCCCTCATTGATATAACGCATGATTTCCGGGTCATCATCCATCGCGCGCAAGCCGGCGAGGTGGCTTAGCGCAAAAGGTTCCAGTCGTAAGCGTTCTGTTTCAATCACTGCCTGCATAACTCTCTCCCCGGGTTGTCCTGTTCGCCACCGGTAGTGGCTATGTAGTTAGCGCATCATCGCCTTTGTGCGCGTCCGTTACCGGCCAGGCTCCTGACATTAACGGACAACATTGCCAGCGTCATCACAATTTCCAATGACCGGTCAGCTTGTAACCTCATCAACCTCATGACAATATCGCTACATGTATATACATGTATGTTTCGTGACATTTACCACTGACTAACAAGAAAAATCAATGACTAACCACCTTTAGCCGTTCCAGCGAGGAAACTATGTCCGCTCAGATACCTGCCGCAGATTATTCAGGTGCAGAGAAACAGCGCCTGTCAGAAACACGTTCCATTGATTACATCCCGCTCAGCGAGCGTCACGGGCATCCGTTTAGCCAGTTCACGTTGTGGTTTGGCGGCAATTTGCAGATCACCGCCATTGTTACCGGTGCGCTGGCGGTGGTACTGGGCGGCGATGTGGTGTGGTCGATTGTCGGTTTACTGGTGGGACAGATCGTCGGCGCGGCCATCATGTCGCTGCACGCGATTCAGGGCCCGCGTCTTGGCCTGCCGCAGATGATCACCAGCCGTATGCAGTTTGGCGTGTTTGGCGCGGTGATCCCGCTGGTGCTGGTGTGCATTATGTATGTTGGCTTCTCGGCCAGCGGCACGGTACTGGCCGGCCAGGCGCTGGCGAAGCTGGTCAACGTCAGCAATGCAGCCGGCATGATCATCTTCAGCGCCATCATCATTGTGATTGCGGTGCTTGGCTATCGGGTGATTCATAAACTCGGCAAAGTGGCTAGCGTCATCGGCGTGCTGGCCTTTGTTTACCTGTTCATCACCCTGCTCTCCAGCCACGATTTAGCGGCCGTCTGGCAAAATCAGCACTTCAGCGTTGCCAGTTTTCTGCTGGCGGTATCGCTCTCCTCGTCATGGCAGATTGCGTTTTGCCCGTATGTGTCGGACTACTCGCGCTATCTGCCGGTGGATGTCTCCGCGAAAAAGCTGTTCAGTTCGGTGTTTTTTGGCACCGTGCTGGGCACGCAGGCATCCATGACGCTGGGCGTCATTGTAGCTGCAATTGCGGGTAAAGCGTTCTCCGGTAATGAAGTGGGCTACATCGTCGGGCTGGGCAGCAGCGCTACCATGGCGATGGTTATCTACTTCGCCATCTGTTTTGGCAAAATCACCTTCACCACGCTCAATGCCTACGGCAGCTTTATGTCGCTGACCACCATTGTGTCCGGTTTTCGCCAGCAAACCGCGATCAGCCGTGGCGGACGTATCCTGTTTGTGGTGCTGATGGTCACGATCTCCTGCATCATTGCGCTGCTCAGCGAACCGGCGTTTCTCAAATCATTTACCCACTTCCTGCTGTTCCTGCTGGCCTTTTTTGTGCCGTGGAGCGCCATCAGCCTGACGGATTTTTATCTGATTACCAAAGGGAAAGTCGATGTGCCCGCGCTGTCGCAACCGGATGGCCGCTACGGTCGCTGGAACTGGGCCGGCATTATCATTTACTTCCTTGGGGTGCTGGTACAGCTGCCGTTCATTGATAACCCGCTGCATCATGGTTCCCTGACGTGGATTTTTGCCGGCAACGATGTGTCATGGATCATCGGCTGGTTTGTTACCGCGCTGCTGTGGCTGGCCGCACGTCGCTTTGATCGCCGCGGGAAACTGGCCGACTCTGTTTATCCTCAGTGACGTTGTCACATATTGGTGCTGCGGCGCGTGTTTTCGCGCCGCCCGCATCGGCAATATCCTGATAATGCCGTAAACGCTGCGGCACGCTACACTGCTGATCGCCCTTTCGAGAATGCAGGAGTCATGGATGCCAGCCTCAGCGCTTTCACTGTTCACCCCGGCCACGCAACAGTGGTTTCGCCGCACTTTCCCGGCGGCGACCCCCGTACAACAGGAAGCCTGGCGCGCCATCGCCAGCGGACAACACTGCCTGGTGATTGCTCCAACCGGCTCCGGCAAAACGCTGGCGGCATTTCTGCATGCGATCGACGCGCTGTTTCGCGAGCGCAGCCGTGACGAACCCGTAGCGCGCAGTCACAAGACGCGCATTCTGTATATTTCACCGGTTAAAGCGCTTGCGGCTGACGTGCAGCGTAACCTGGCGCTACCGCTGGCGGGCGTTGCCGCTGAGCGCGCGGAATTGGGTGAGGCGGAAATCACGCTGGAGGTCGGCATGCGCTCCGGCGACACGCTCAGTGCCGAACGGGCAAAGCTGCAGCGCCGGCCGCCGGACATCCTGATTACAACCCCGGAATCGCTTTTCCTGCTGCTGACGTCAAAAGCCCGCGAAACGCTGCGTGGCATCTCGACCGTGATTATTGACGAAGTTCATGCGGTGGCGGGAAGTAAACGCGGCGCCCATCTGGCGCTCAGCCTGGGACGGCTCGATGTATTGCTGGCGCAGCCTGCTCAGCGCATTGGCCTGTCGGCCACCGTGCGACCGCCAGAAGCGGTGGCAGCTTTCCTCGGTGGCGCGGGTATTGCGCGCATCGTCAACCCGCCGGCGCAGCGGCCGCTGCAGCTGACAATTACCGTGCCGGTAGAGGACATGACGGACATCCAGCAGCGTCCCGATGCGCGCGCCGCGCAGGAGAGCAGCCTCGCCGCCGGTTCCATCTGGCCGCATATTGAAGCCGGCATTCTGGATGAGGTATTGCGCCATCGCGCGACTCTGGTGTTTACCAATTCGCGTGGGCTGGCGGAGAAACTCACCGCACGGCTCAACGAACTGTATGCGCGACGCTCCGCGCCAGAGCATGGCGTTACGGAGCCCGCCCTCGCCTATGGCTCTTTTAGTGGTGGAACCGAAAAACGCGCCACGCCTGCTGAAGCGTATATTGCCCGTTCGCATCATGGCTCGGTGTCGAAAGAGCAGCGGCTGGAGATTGAGAACGCCCTGAAAGCCGGCGAACTGCGCTGCGTGGTGGCGACATCCAGTCTTGAACTGGGAATTGACATGGGTGATATCGATCTGGTGATTCAGGTCGGGGCACCGCCTTCGGTGGCCAGCGCGCTGCAGCGTATTGGCCGGGCCGGTCACCAGGTCGGCGGTACGCCGAAAGGCATTATCTGGCCGCGCACGCGCCGCGATCTGGTTGATGCGGCCGTGACGGTGGACGCAATGCTGGCAGGTGAACTGGATGCTATCGCTTTGCCACACAATCCGCTCGATATTCTCGCCCAGCATACGGTGGCGGCGGCGGTCATGGACACCCTGTCCGTCGAGGCGTGGTATCAACAGGTACGTCGTGCCGATCCGTTCAAAACGTTACCGCGTAACGCCTTTGATGCAGTGCTGGATATGCTGTCTGGCCGCTACCCTTCGGACGAGTTTGCTAACCTGCGCCCGCGCATCATCTGGGATCGACAACAGCAAACCTTAAGCGGCCGCCCGGGCGCGCAGCATCTGGCCGTCACCAGCGGTGGCACCATTCCGGATCGTGGCATGTTCAGCGTGATGCTGCCGGAGGGCGAAGAACAGTCTGGTGCGCGCCGGGTCGGCGAACTGGATGAGGAGATGGTGTATGAGTCGCGGATTAACGACATCATCACGCTTGGCGCCACCTCGTGGCGCATCCAGCAAATTACGCACGATCAGGTGGTAGTGGTGCCGGCACCCGGTCGCTCGGCGCGCCTGCCCTTCTGGCACGGCGACAGTCTCGGGCGTTCGGCGACACTCGGCGAAGCCATTGGCCGCTATTTGCGACATGCCGCCAGCGGGGTGTTGCCCGGCAGCGACAACCTTGACGCCAATGCCCGACACAACATTCGTGCGCTCATCGACGAACAGATTGCCGCCACAGGCCTGGTGCCTGACGATCGCAATTTGCTGATTGAGCGCTGTCGCGATGAAACCGGCGACTGGCGCGTGATTTTGCATTCCCCTTATGGTCAGCGCGTGCATGCGCCATGGGCGCTGGCCATCGCTGAGCGGATTGGCCGCCAGATGGGGCTCGATCCGGCCGTGGTCGCCAGCGATGATGGGATTGTCGCGCGCTTCCCTGACAGCGAAGGCCGGGTGCCAGGCGCTGAACTGTTTTTGTTTGTGCCGGACGAACTCCAGCGACAGGTGACGGCTGCGGTGGGACAGTCTGCGCTGTTTGCCGCCCGCTTCCGCGAATGCGCCGCGCGCGCCTTGCTGCTGCCGCGCCGCAATCCCGGTAAACGTTCTCCGCTGTGGCAGCAGCGGCTGCGTGCCGGGCAGCTGCTGGAAGTGGCGCGGCAGTTCGACGATTTCCCAATTTTGATCGAAACCGCGCGTGAATGTCTGCAAGACGTGTATGACCTGCCGGCACTGCATCAGCTGATGGCACGGATACAACAGGGCGAGGTTAAGCTGACTGAAGTTACCACCGATACGCCCTCGCCGTTTGCTGCGCCGCTGCTGTTTGGCTATGTCGCCGAATTCATGTATGCCAGCGATGCGCCGCAGGCGGAACGGCGCGCCTCAATGCTGGCGCTCGACAGCACGCTGCTGAGCGATCTGTTGGGCCAGGTTGAGATGCACGAGCTGCTGGCACCCGAGGTGGTGGCACGCGTTGAGCAGGAACTTCAGCGCACCGTTTCCGATTATCAGGCCAGCACTCAGGAAGCCGTGGTTGATCTGCTGCGCGAGCTGGGGCCGCTCACTGTGCCGGAAATCACGGCGCGCTACAACGGCGAGGCGGCGCTGATGCCGCTGCTAACCACGCTGCAACAGGCGCAACGCATCATTCAGGTTACGATTGCGGCAGAGACGCGCTGGGCTGTCGCCGAAGATGGCGTGCGGCTGCGCGACGCACTGGGCGCGGCGCTGCCAGCTGATCTGCCCGCCGGGCTGCTCGCGCCGGTGGCCCGTCCGCTGCATGACTTACTTAATCGCTATCTGCGCACCCACGCTGTCGCCACCAGTCTGCAAATCGCTGCCCGCTTTGGTCTGGGCCGCGCCGTGGTCGACCACACGCTGGAAGAGCTGCGTCAGCAGCAACGCGTACTGAAAGGCGATTTCCTCTCGCCTGCGGTCGATGCGTCAACGCAGTGGGTAGCGGAAAGCGTATTTCGTCGTTTGCGCGTGCGATCGCTACAGGCGGCGCGTGAGGCCACTCGACCGGTCGAAGCGCCGGCGTACGTGGCTTTTCTGCTTGAGCGCCAAGGATTGCTGAGCGACGTCGCGGCAGCTGCGGCACAGGGCGCCTTTGCCGGTATCAACGGCGTGGTGCGGGTGATTGAACAGCTGGCTGGCGTGGCGCTGCCGGTTTCGCTGTGGGAAAGCCAGATTTTGCCGGCGCGGGTGCGTGATTATCAGCCAGCGATGCTGGATGAGCTGCTCTCTTCCGGTGAAGTCATCTGGAGTGGCCAGCGGGCCCCTGGCGCGCAGGACGGACTGGTTTCACTGCACCTGAGTGAGTTTGCCAGCGAAACGTTACCGGTGCCAGATGAGGGCAATAATGTGACATTGTCACCTTTGCAGCAGGCGATTGTGGCGCAGTTACAGGACGGCGGCGGCTGGTTCGCCCGCGAGCTGCTGCCGCGCGTGATGGCGCAGCCTGAACATGCTGTCGATCCCAGCGAAGTCTTTGCCGCGATGTGGGAGCTGGTATGGCGCGGCTATCTGACCATGGATACCTGGGCCGCGCTGCGCCAGCTCAGCACCACCAGCCACACGCCGCGTCCACGCCCGGCCCGTCCTGCGCGCAGCCGCCACAGTCGGGCCAGTTTCGCGGCCAGCCGCAGTGCTGCTGCGCAGCCCTCGCTCAACAGCATGGCCGGACGCTGGTCGCTGATTGTGCGGCAGCCGCTGACCGACACCGAACGCGCCCTGGCGCTGACTGAAAATATGCTCGACCGCTTTGGCGTGATCACGCGCGGTGCCGCCGTGGCAGAGCAGATTCCCGGCGGGTTTCCGGCGTTGCAGCCGCTATTGCGCGGTATGGAGGATGCCGGACGGCTGCTGCGCGGGCGCTTTGTTGCCGGTATGGGCGGCGCGCAGTTTGCTGAAAATCCGGCCATCGATCGGCTGCGCCAGCTCGGCAGTGCGCAGGCCACGCACCCGCCAGTGGCGCTGGCGGTGCTGGATCCCGCCAATCCCTTTGGCGTGCAACTGGCGTGGCCGCTCAGCGTCGGTGGCGTGCGGCCTACCCGCCGCAGCGGCGCACTGGTGGTGATTGGCGATGGGCGCGTTATGTTGTGGCTGCCGCCGGGTGGTAAAGAGCTGTTAACTTTTGGCGACATGAGTGAGGAGCAACGCCAGGCCGCGATCGTGGCGCTGGGCCAGGCCTTACGCCGGGAGAAGACCCACAGCTTCATTCTCGAACGGGTGGACGATCAGCCGGCCAGCCAGTCATCGCTGCTACCGGCCCTGAAAGCCATCGGCTTTTCCCGCGTGCCGAAAGGTTACAGCTGGTATGGCTAAACCTGCAGGCGGTAACGATGCTGCTGCAGGCGTTCGGCCTGACGCGGCGTGGCCACCGGCCAGCTAAGTTGCGGAAACAGGTATAACCGGATGCTGAACAGATGAAACAGCGGCAGCAGCAGCGCCTCGTCACGCTGCGCCAGCTGTTCCAGCTGCATCAGCAGCACATCGAGCTCCTCCTGCAAATCCTCATGCGGCGGCGTCTGCAGTGACTTCAGCCTGCGCTTAAGAAACAGTCCCAGCTCGTGAAACATCTGCCCGCTGTCCAGCTGATAACGGCTCAGCAGCGCCTGATGGCGCGCATAGTAGTCAAAGCTATTGACCCCCAGCCACACCTCGGTCAGCAGCATTCCCGCCGGCGCCATATCGGACTGCGGATCAAGGTGCAGGCGTGGCAGCACCACGTTGACCTTATCCAGCATCAGGCCAATAAAACGCTGGCGTCCCAGCAGCGATGAGCCGTTGCGCTCAATCTCCTTGATAAAGCGCAGCAGTTCACGCAGGCCGTGACGCACGGCACGGCGCGCGGTCCACGATGGCCGCTTATTGCGCATCAGCGCGGTCAGGATCACCGCAAACAGCACGCCGGCCATTGAAGCAATCGCGTTATTCACCAGCAGCACCAGATCGGGTTTCAGATGATGTCCGAGCCCGATAAAGCCGGGGATCTGAATCGCCACGCTCAGACCGATCATGTTGCTGGCCGGTCGCGCAATCATCAGTCCGAGCAGCAGCAGACCCGGGGCCAGGCAGAGGATCAGCGCCTCGAACGAGGTTGCCTGCGGCAGCAGCAGCGCGACATAAATCACGCTGATAAAGATCGCCACGATCACCCCACGGATAAACAGCTTCATTGAGGTCAGCGGCGTATCGAGGCTGGCGAAGAAGGAGCTGAGAATCGCGGCCATCACTGGCGCTGATGCCCCGTCGCGCCAGCCGGTCGCCATCCACAACAGACAGGAGCCAAAGGTGGCGCAAAATGCCGTCAGCGCCGAGAGCCGAATCAGCCCTTTGTCGAAAAAGCGATGCGTGCGTTTACCGCGCGCCAGCGTGGTGTCGCCTGACAGATCGCTTACCAGCCCGCCCACGCTCTGGTAAGCCCCGGCGATACGCACAAAATCCACCAGCCGTTCCAGCAAGCCGGTAAACAGCAGGCAGTGTTCGGTAGACAGCTCGCCGTTGCGCCACGCTGCATTCAGCCGATCCTGACAAAGGCTCAGCTCCAGCTGAATGCCAATGACATCGCCCACCGCTTCGCCGTCATTCAGCCACAGCAGGAACTGTTGCAGGGTCTGCTCAACCCAGGCAGGAAAGGCAATCTGGCGCGCCGCCAGCCGCTGCAGCCGCATCTCAATCGCCGTCAGCGTGGGGATTAAGTATGAAAGATGCTGATACTGCGTGCTGACCAGGCGAATCAGCCGCCGGGCCGCGTCGCCCTCGTACACGCAATGGGTAATCAGGATCTCAACTTGCTGCGGATTAGTGGCCATGCGGGTGAGGATTTCGTCGCGTTCTGGCGATCGGTCAGCGGAAATGCCAGAGAGTAAATCGCGGCACAGCTTGCGCCCGTTGAGATACCACTGGCTGACGCTCTGCTCCAGCAGACTGCGCATCGAGACCGGAAACAACAGCGCGTGCACCAGGCTGCTACACACAATGCCTAAAGTAATTTCCTCAATGCGCGACAGCACGGTACTGGTGATACCGAGCGGCGTCGTCACCTCCGGGAAACCCATAATCGCGGCGCTGTAGCCCGCCAGCATAAAAACATAGCTTTTCGGCGTGCGGTCGTGCAGCGACAGATAGAGACACAGGCTCACCCACAGTGAGATACACAGGCTGAACAGCAGCGGATGCGCCACGGTGAGCGGAAAGATAAAAAAGATGAAGACGCCACCGAGCAGCGTGCCGAGCAGGCGGAACAGCGATTTGGAGATGGTGGAGGCCGAATAAAGCTGCGATGCCACAAACACCGTGGTCAGCGCCCAGGCAGGACGATCAACATTCAGTTCAAGAGCCAGATACAATGCCAGAAAGGCGGCCAGACAGGTTTTTACGGCAAAAAAAACGGCGTTTTTCGAAAACCACTGCATGTCACGGAGACCAGAAGGCGCTAAGTGCGGCGTATCCTGCCAGAATCTGGCGGGCACTCATCCCGATAACTACGACAAATTGTTTCGTAATCGAAAACGGTGTTCATACACGCCTGACAGCAGGCACAGAATGCTTTAAGGAAACTAATCGAACGCAGCGATCGGCGGGTCGCCGGCGGGATATCTGCGCTGTCACTGCCGCAGAAAGCAGCAATCTGCCTTCAGCGGCAGAAATGTGTCGCAGATCACATTTTACTGCCAGACGATGCTATCCATAAAATAATTTCGCGCAATAAGGCGCAGTTTCCTGCGCCCGATCATTTTAATAGCTGACGATGGTCACCCAGTTCGCGTCCCGGCCGGCTGGCGCCTCGCCGACCCGCTGCAACGCTCCGCTGCGCGCCTCAATCGCGTAGCTGCCAATAACCGCACTCTTCTCACCGCTCACCACCAGCCAGCGACCATCGGGGCTGATCGCCATGCCGCGCGGCTGTTTCTCCACCGGCCAGCTGCCGATCAGCGTCAGTTTGCCATCCTGCTGGTTAACACGATAACCGCTCACGGTACTGCTGGTGCGCTCGCTGACATACAGAAAACGCCCGTCCGGCGTCAGCTGGATATCCGCTGACCAGATGCGCGGCGTGCTGTCGCTGTAACCCGGCGGCCGTTCACGCCCATGTTGCAGATGATACTGCGCCGCCACCGCGTTGGGCGTTTCCGCCACTTTCACCAGCTCGCCGCTGGTTTCGCGTCGGAACTGGGTAATGATGCCGCCCATTTCACCAATGTTGTACAGATAGCGATTATCCGGCGACAACACCGAGTGGCGCGGACCGTTATCGGCGGCGGTTGCTACCTCCCCCTTGCCGAGGGCGCTCAACGTGCCGTCTGCGCCCAGCCTGAGCTGCAGCACGCGATCGGTGCCAAGATTACCCACATAAGCGTGACGACCGCTGGCATCGACAATCACCGAATGCGCCGCATGACCGGTTTTATAGCTGCCGACCGGCGGCGTAGCGATGGTGCCGCTGGCCGTCAGACGATAAACCTGCACCACGTCGTCGTCATAAGAGGCCCCCAGCAGAAAGCGTCCCTGACGGTCAGTGCTGATGTAGGGGTAACTGGCCGCAGCCGGCACGGTGCGCCGGTTGTTCAGCTCGCCGCTCTGCGAGTCAATCTGCCAGCTCGCCAGCTGCAGCGGTTTACTGCGAATCGCCGCGTACAGCGTTTTGTGATCCGCACTCAGCGCCATCGGCATCACTTTGCCCCCGGCCTCAGTGTGGCCAAGCAGCTGCAAAGCGCCGGTGCGCGCGTCCAGCGTATAGCGCACGATGGTGCCGTCGTCGGCGGCGGATACGTACACAAAGGTCTGCGCCAGCAGTGGCGCGCTCACCGTCATTGCCGCCAGCAGCGTAACGGTGCGCAGGCTGTTTATCATGGTGTTCTCCTTGATGAGGGTAATCAGACCCGGTTATACGCAGTAAAGCACGCGCCTGTTATGTGAGATTGCCCGACGTCACCTGGGCACTTCTCCAGCAAGCCAGGCTAATCAGGCAATTAGCGCGCCGGCGAACCTGATGTTTTGTCCGGGTTTGTGCGCGCGCTCACCTGGCGTGGCCGCGATGTGGTGCAGGATTTTGCGGTGATGCCGCTGATGGCTGCACTATTTCTCCGGGCTAAGATGCATCTTTTCCTGCAGCAGTAAGGTCAGCCAGTCTGCAAACCCCCGGACAGGACGGGAAAGGTGCAGCCGGTGCGGATATGAAAAGAGTCAGTTTGGTAAACGGAAAATATTGTACGTTAAGACTAAAAATTGACCACTAAACCCCAAAGGATCCTGGGAAGATCCTTCAGGGGTAAATAGGTTTCTTACCAACTACCATAGGGATATTTTTTCCCTTTGATAAAATCCTCGGTATCTTTTCCGTACTCATAGCCGTTAGAAAACCGCGTTATTCCTTTGCAAATATCTAATTTATCCCCTGATACGGTTTTCAGGACTGACGGGGTGACGCGATAATTAGGCTCAGAACCACTTCCCTGTAACCAGACTGCCACTTTCCCCTCCGGAGCCAGACCAATTTGTACTCTGTCGTAATACGCAGTTCTTCCCCGATAATCCCTGTACTCACTCGGCCTGAGCATTTTCTCCAGTACAGGTTTAGGGATCGTCAGGTGAGTTTCATACACTTTTTTATCGATAATCGAGTCCCAGCAAAAAATAATATGTCTGGGAGGTCGTTTAACGTGATTCCAGTAGCCACCAGGCGCACGGTCTTTGTCGTTCCACTCGCCGATAACTTCGGGCAGGTCGGGCGTACTGTTCAGCGTGTTAAAGCGATAGTCCTTTCCATCAGAGTCAAGAATAGCGGCAAACGTCACCACTGCTGGCAACGCTTTAGGTGTGAAAAAGTTAAAAGTCCACTCTGCCGGTACATTGCTTTGCGCGGCGGTGTCGGATAAAGATTTCCCCTGACAGGCCGTCAGAATCAGCAACGGAAAAAACCAGGCTGCACGGATTATTTCCATATTTTATTCCCGTCCATATCATAAACTGTACGTTGCCAGCGCTCGTCTGGCCGGTTGGTGAACGTTACCAGCTTCGCTGGTTTGACTGCACCGCTGATACTCCCCTGGCCGTCTCTCACCACGCTATTCCAGTTGGCTGAGCAGTGAATATATTTTTCGGCCAGCATCAGAATTTCTGGCGTGGTAAAGCCGGGGGCAGATTGCCCTCTCCTTATGGCACGGCCCATTACAATCGCTTTTTCACACAGGCTGTTCAGTTCTGGCTTGAGTGACAGGTTGTCGTCTTTAGGTAAAATAAGGGAAAATTCCACCCCGGCATCCTGCGCCGCATCGAGCATCACCCGCAATACCACCTTCGACCAGTCATTATGCGTCGGACGGTCAATAACCAGTGCGGCACCGCTACGTTTCTGTAGCGTTCCGTAACGGTCGGCGGGCATTCTGTCGTCATACCAGGTAGCAACATTCACCTCTACCGCATTCAACAAGGGCGCTATCGCCGGATAGCCGTCGAGTGCTGTAAGCTGCGCGCAGGCCTGCCGATAAATCCGGGTTTCCGTATCAGGGGTGGAGTGAGGGACGGTTTCAAACTCTGGTCGGGTAAGAAAGTATGCTTCTTGTTCGTCGGGGTTGTAGCCACCACCAATGTCGGAGTGTGCACCGGGCAGCGCCAGCTCCGGCCACGCCGGTTTTACGCTATTCAGCGCGAAGTTAAAGCGGCATTCGTGCTGGGCGGTGATATGGAACACTTTGTCTGCCACGCCCGGACGCAGCACCAGATTGACATCCCCGGTGTCGGCGCTGTGCGGGTTGAGGCCGTTAACGGGTGTCCCGATGGCGGCTACGGTATCGAATATACCCACAAAGCGGGTTTTTCCTCCGGGCGTCCCGGAAAACTCAATACCATTCAGACCTGCTTTAATCGCCGTGATAATGGCGTGATCCTGGCTGAACACCCGATTGGCAAAGTGGCGCGCCGCCGCTGCTCCCCGGCTGAAGCCAAAAATATCAAACTGCAGCTCTTTAATGGTGCAGGAACTGCTGTTGGCATGCTGGAGTAAATAACCCTGAATACCGGAAGCCAGTGCTGCAACTGCTTTATCGGTTTTTCTCACTACGCCAGTATCGCCCCGGCCTGTTCCCATTCCGTAAGTGCTGTCGCCAGCCCCGTCTTCCGTACCGATACCCTCGATATAAATAGCGTACTGACCGGCTCCTGTATCGGGCCTGATATCCTGTCTATACAATGTATTCAACCAGTGTACGTTGCTGTAGTAACCGATATAGCTCCCTGCAGCAGTGCCGCTGTAGCCACGTTTTAGTCTCACGCACTGGGAATACGCAGATCCAGCATCAGCATCATTCATCCCGTAATGTTCACCGGAACAGGCGGCCTGACGATCACCGCTGTTATTCGCATTGTTGCCTGTGCCATCAAAGAACACACCGATGGTCAGCGTAATTTCCCGTTTCTTCTTCGCGGCCTGCGCTCGCTGTTCAGGCTCTGACTCCTGCGCTTTTTTCCTCGCGGTCTCGGCCCGTTCGGCTACCCGTCCGGCATTGCTGTCGCGCTCGTAGGTGTGCGTCTGGACTGATGGAATAAAACGGGCGCGGCACGGGCAGGAGCTGTAGCTGTCCAGCGAACCCGCCCACTCTTTCAGCTCTCCGCCCACCTCATAGGTGTCCCCAGTGCCGCCGCACACGCGGAAGCGCCCCTCATGCTTCCCGCACGTCACCGGGTCGCCCTCCCTGACCTGCTGTCGCAGAATGCCACCGATTTCGTAGGTGTCGTCAGACGCACCGGAAAGGATCCGTCCTCCGCAGGTAGTTTTATCCAGGTGATACAGAAAAAAACCCGTCGCCATAATCCCTCATGAATGAAGTGGTTATTAAGTCAGCGCATCATACCTCAATCATGACTTAACCAAAATCTTCGGCTTCAGGTTGCCGGTAGTACGCCTGAATAGAAAAAATCACCCAACGTAAAATACTTTCCGTATCTCAATCGTAACCCTAAGATGAAACCGGCTGAACACCTGACAGCGCGTCAGGTATTCAGCCGTGTTACAGGTTTTAGCGTACCGATTTCACGACAGGCGCAAAGCTTACTGCAACTTCACGCCTTTGGTTTCTGGCGCTAACCAGACCACCACCATCGCGGCAAGAAAGGCGATCACCGTGGTGGCCAGCCCGGCGGTGAATCCACCAACGCTGGCCACAAAGCCAATCAGTAGCGGCGCGATAAAGCCGCCCAGGCGCCCGCCGTTATACGCCAGCCCCATTAAAAAGCCGCGTGACTGCGTGTCGCCAATGATCTCGGCGAGAAAAGGACCGGAGCCGGCAAAAATACCGTTTACGCCAAACCCTGCCATAAAGATGGCGACCATCAGAATCAGCGGCTGAGTGGTCGCCAGATACATGCCGACCGCCACCGCACCGATAAACAGGTAGAGCAGAAACATCGGCCTGCGCCCCCACTTATCGGCCAGCAGTGAGAACACCAGGAAGCCAGCAATGGCACCGGTTTGCAGGGCCAGCACAAATTTCAGGCTGTGAAGAAAATCAAGATGCTTAACTTCACGAAGATAGGTTGGCGTCTAGGTAAATACGCCCCAGAACAGGTACTGAATGAAAAAGATAAAGGTAAATGCCAGCAGCAATCCTTTGAGCTACACCGTCAGGTTTCAATCTTCGGTAGCAGCGTCACCCTCAATGTGTGTCGCCTCGACCTGACGAACAAGACTACGCCTCTCGGGTTTTAAGCGCTTTCAGGCGCGCCGGAAGCGCCCGCTCTGTTGCTTTGCGATGATAAGGCGAAAGCTTACGCCAGCTTTGGGTTTCCCCACGGGTGCGTCCGCATCCTTCGCACCAGCCGGTTTTCGTATCAAACACGCAGAGATCGATGCACGGCGATTTTGCGGCCATATCCAGCCTCCTCTAAAATAGAGCCTCAGGCACGCAGCCGGCTTAATGATAATTATCGGGAACAACGATGCTCTGGCTAATCTCAAAATACGCGTTAACCGCCTTTATGGTGGTACTGATCTCAGAAGCCGCGAAACGCAGCGATCGTCTGGGCGGCCTGCTCGCCGCTTTACCGCTGGTCACCCTGTTGGTGCTTATCTGGATGAAAATAGAAGGACAAACGCAGGAAAAGATTGCCGCTCACGCCTGGTATACGTTCTGGTATGTGGTGCCGACACTGCCGATGTTTATCCTGTTTCCGTTTTTTTACCAGCGCGTCGGTTTCTGGCTCACGCTACTGCTCTCCTGCGTGATTACCGTGGTGCTGTTCGCCCTCTGGGCGGTAATGCTGAAGCGGTTTGGTATCATTCTTATGTAAACGCAAGCCGCATTAATTCCTGCGGGTTTAGGCTGGCTCATTTGCTCTGTTCATCTTGACCTTTCATTTCGATTAACCTCGCCCTGTCCTGCGTCCCGGGACACAGGACAGGGCGGTTTCCTTTCAGGAAGGAAAGCAAGAAAAACTTTGCACTGCTTGACCCACGGCTACCAGCAAAAGAGCGGGCATGTTGACCCGCAGACACCGTTCAGGAGAAAGCCTCTTAAGGCGCGATAGTAAATCCAGCCCCGCATCAATCATCCATTTCCTGCCCAATCATTGGCTACACTTGCTGTTTTACCCGCGCAGAAACAAGGAAATGCTATGACTCAACACGCTTCACTCAATCACGCCTGGCTGCTGGCGTCACGCCCGGACGGCGAGCCGGTGAAAGAGAACTTCCGCTTTGTCGAACAACCGCTGCCGCAGGTGCAGGCGGGACAGATGCTGCTGCGCACCCACTATCTGTCGCTCGACCCGTATATGCGTGGCCGCATGGATGACAGCAAATCCTACGCACCGCCGGCGCAACTCGACCAGCCGATGGTCGGCGGCACCGTATGCCAGGTGGCGGAATCGCAGCATCCGGATTTCAGCGCCGGCGACTGGGTACTGGCGGCCAGCGGCTGGCAGAGCTATGCCCTGTCCGATGGCACTGGCGTGACTAAAATTGGTCATCTGCCCCATCCATCCTGGGCGCTGGGCATTCTGGGTATGCCGGGCTTTACCGCCTACATGGGCTTGATGGATATCGGTCAGCCCAAAGCCGGTGAAACGCTGGTTGTCGCCGCCGCCACCGGACCGGTGGGTGCCACGGTCGGTCAGCTCGGTAAGCTGAATGGCTGCCGCGTCGTCGGCGTGGCCGGCGGCGAGGAGAAGTGCCGCTACGCGATTGACACCCTCGGTTTTTCCGCCTGTATCGATCATCATCGTGACGATTTCGCAGAACAGCTGGCGGCCGCCTGCCCGGACGGTATCGACATCTATTTTGAAAACGTCGGCGGCAAAGTATTCGATGCCGTCTTCCCGCTGCTCAATACCGCCGCGCGCGTGCCGGTGTGTGGCCTGGTGTCGGGCTACAGCAGTCGCGAACTGCCACCCGGCCCCGATCGCACGCCGCTGATCATGGGCGGGATTCTGAAACGCCGCATCCGTATGCAGGGCTTCATCATCTTCCAGGATTATGGCGATCGCTATCCGGAATTCCTGCAGGCGATGACGCCGCTGGTCGAGCAACAAAAAGTGTTGTACCGCGAACACATGGTAGAAGGGCTGGAGCATGCGCCGCAGGCGTTTATTGACATGCTGAAAGGCAAAAACTTCGGCAAAACCGTGGTGAAAGTGGCGTAGCCAGCGGTTCTCTCCCCGACTGTAAATCCGGCCTTAGTGTGCGAGCACTAAGGCTTTTTTGCGCTTTGCTTAACCGCTATTGAGATATAAGCCCTCCGCGTGCGCATGCGATGATGCCCTCCTCTATCCTCTTCTACCGGAGAAGTCATTATGTCGCTGACCTTAGCCGACTCCGCGGCGCAGCCGCGTAAAGTCAATACGCAACAGGCGGAAGCACCGGTGCCATTACCGGCTGGCGCCGCGCATATCATTCGCGACGATGCGGAAGCTATCGCCGTAGCCCATCAGCTGGCGGCCAGCTTCGCGCGCGAGGCGGCACTGCGCGATCGTGAGGGCATTCTGCCCCTCAAAGAGCTGGATGCGTTCTCGCAAAGCGGCCTGTGGGCAATGGCCATCCCCAAAGCCTGGGGCGGAGCGGGCGTGTCGTGGACCACCGTGGCCAGGGTGATCGCCATCATTTCAGCTGCCGATCCGGCGCTCGGTCAGCTGCCGCAAAACCATCTGGCCGGTGTGGCCCATCTGCTGGAAGACGGTAGCGAAGCACAAAAACAGGTACTGCTGAGCGAGGTACTGGCCGGGCTGCGCTGGGGTAACGCCTTTTCGGAGAAGCATGGCCGCACGGTCGCCGATTTTCAGACGCGCTTTCGGCGTGACGGTGATGAGGTGGTGATTAACGGGGAAAAATTTTATGCCACTGGCGCGCTGCTGGCGCATCGAATCCATGCCGTGGCGCTGGACGAGCAGGACCGGGCGCATCTGATTGTGCTCGATCGCGACACGCCGGGCATCAGCGTCATTAATAACTGGTCGGCCTTTGGTCAGCGCACGACGGCTTCCGGTACCGTACTGCTGGAGAATGTCCGCGCCCCGCTGTCGCGCGTTATTCCAACCTGGCAGGCGTTTGAGCGGCCAACCGCTGCCGGGCCGATTTCACAGATCATTCAGGCGGCGGTGGATGTCGGTATTGCGCGCGGCACCATTGAAGACACCCTGCAATTTGTTCGCGAACGCTCGCGGCCGTGGATTGACAGTGGCCAGGCGCGCGCTGCCGATGACCACTTCACGCTGGCGGCAGTCGGTGATTTGAAAATCCGCCTGCACGCTGCCGAAGCGCTGCTGTGGCAGGCCGGAGCAGCGATTGACGCCGCGCTGGCGCAGCCCGATGAAACCAGCGTGGCACGCGCGACCGTGGCCACCGCCGAGGCCAAAGTGCTGACGACGGAGATCGCTCTGCTTGCCGGTAACAAACTATTTGAGCTGGCTGGCACCCGCGCCACGCTGCAGGAGTTTAATCTGGACCGCCACTGGCGCAACGCGCGCACCCATACGCTGCACGATCCGGTGCGCTGGAAGTATTACCACGTGGGTAATTATTATCTCAACGGCACGCCGCCGCCGCGCCATGCGTGGAGCTAAGGGCGGCGGAAGCGCGTTGCCGGATGGTCAGCTGCCAGGCGCGGCTGACCCGTGAGACGTTCACGCAAGGTTAACGGCTGTGCTGGCTGAGGACGCACCCGCCCGCGCTGGCGCAGCACCGGCATGACCCAGGCAATGAAATCGTTGAAGCTGCCCGGGCTAATAGCCCAGCCCAGATTAAAGCCGTCCACGCCCGATTCTGCCGCAAACTGATCCAGCCGATCGGCAATGGTTTCGCCGCCGCCCACCAGCAACGGATGCAGACCACCGATACCGATGTAGCGGGCTGCCTCACGCAGCGTCCAGCGTTTTTGATCGTCAATTCGCGTCAGGCTGGCCAGCGCCGAACGGCAGGCGTCGGTTTCGCGAAAGGCCAGCGGCATGTCCGGATCCTCCTGCGACCAGTCGATACCGGTCCACGCCGAGAAAAGCGCCAGCGCAGCCTCTTCACTGATGTATTGCTGATAATCCTCAAGTTTGGCCCGGGCGGCATCATCATCCTCGGCCGTGATCACCGTGATGGCTGTGACAAAACGCAGCGACGCCGGATCGCGCCCTTCTGCCACGGCCAGCTGACGAATGCGCTGAATATCGCTGGCAATCGCCTGCGCGGTGACGCCACCGAGGAAAATGACTTCTGCGTTGCGGGCAGCAAACTGCGCACCGCGTGCCGAAGCGCCAGCCTGAAACAGCACCGGGGTGCGCTGTGGGCTGGGCTCACTGAGATGTGCATCCGGCACCTGATACCAGCGACCATAATGCTGAATAGCGTGCACTTTTTGCGGATCGCTATACAGGCTGTTGGCTTTATCGCGGCTAACCGCATCTTCCTCCCATGAGCCTTCCCACAGCTTCGCGGTCACATCCAGAAACTCCTGTGCGCGATCGTAACGCTCATCATGCGGCAGCTGCCGGGTCAAACCCAGATTGCGCGCCGCGGAATCAAGCATGGAAGTCACCACGTTCCAGGCGATACGCCCGCGGGTGAGATGATCAAGCGTCGTGAACTTGCGCGCCAGCAAATAAGGATGTTCGTAGGTGGCAGAGACCGTAATACCGAAACCGAGGTGCTGCGTGACGGCCGCCATGGCGGAGACCAGCAGCAGCGGATCGTTCACCGGCATCTGAGCGGCCAGGCGCAACGCCGCGTCCGGCTTGCCCTGCCACACATCCAGTTGTCCCAGCGCATCAGCAATAAACAGCGCATCAAAACCTGCGGTATCAAGCTGCCGCGCGAGGGTCGTCCAGTAATCCAGCTCGGTATAGCGGTGCGCCTGATCCTGGGGATGTCGCCACAATCCGGCAGAGAGATGACCAGGGACATTCATCATGAACGCAAACAGCAAAAACGGTGAAGGCATCCGTTACCCTCCTCAGACAGGGCGACGCGCACGCAGCGCACCCACGGCCAGTACCACAAAGATCAGTGCGCCGGTTGCCACCTGCTGCCAGTAAAAGTTCCAGCCGACCAGCAACAGTCCGTTGGCGATGAAACTCAGCAGCACGACACCCAGCAGCGTACCCGGCACATTCGGGCGGCGCGAAGGCGCGAAGGTCGCGCCAATAAAGCTGGCACCGATGGCATTCAGCAGATAGGCATTGCCCGATAACGGTACCCAGGCTTTGACATTGGCGGCGAGAATTAACCCGACGATGCCGGCGACCAGTGCACTGAATATGAATGCCAGCGCGGTGAGACGTTTGACCGCCACGCCAGAATGATGCGCTACGCTGAGCTGTTCACCCATCATGCGCAGTGCGCGACCGCTGGCGCTGCGGTGCAACAGTTGATACAGCACCAGCACCACGCCCAGCAACAGCCAGAGCGGCAGTGGAACGCCAAGTAGCGTGCCGTGACCAATAGCGGTAAAACCCGCCGGCAGCGTCTGGCTTAGCAGATAGACCGGCTGCCCACCGTTGGACGACAGTTGCTGTACGCTCTGACCAATAAACAGCGTGCCAAGCGTGGCGAGAAACGGCTCAACGCCGAGTTGTGTCACCAGAAAAGCGTTGAACACGCCTACCAGCAGTGCCGCCGTCAGCGCACCCAACAGCGCCAGCGGCAGCGCGACCTGATGCAGTACCAGCGTCACCAGCACCAGGCAGGCGACATCAATCGCCGTACCGACGGACAGATCGATCGCGCCGATACGCGTGACCAGCGTCATGGCCAGCGCCACAATCGCCAGCGGTGCGACATTATTCAGCAGCACGCTACGAATGTTGGCGACAGTGGCAAACGCGGGCGCGGCGATGATGAAAAACAGCAGCAGCGCAACAAAGGTCAGCACCATCAGGCTGCGCAACAGCCCCGGCACTTTTTTACCGCTCAGGCTCAGTTCAGACATGAGATGCCCTCCCCGCCTGACGGCGCCGCAGTAGCGCGGTCAGCGCCACAACCAGCAGGATGAGCACACCCTCGACGCCGTTAATCCAGTAACTTGAGACGTTAACCAACTGAAAGCCGTTGGCTATCAGACTCAGAAACAGCGCGCTGATCAGTGCACCGCCCAGGGTCGGCACCAGGCGACGCGAAAACACCACGCCGAGCAGCGCGGCGGCAATCACCATCAGCAGATTGTCGTTAGCGCCCGGCGAACTGCCGCTGAGCAGCGCCACCGAGGCAATGGCTGCCAGTGCAGCGCTGAAGCCGCACAGCACATAACTCAGACTTTGATAGCGCGCCACGCTAATGCCCGCCGCGTTGGCGGCCTGCGGATGGCTACCCACCGCCTGCAGGCGCAGGCCAAACGCGGTGAAACGACTGAGCCCGAGTGCACTCAACGCCAGCAGCAGAAATCCCCAGCCGAGCCAGGAAACGCCCAGCGGTCCGCTGGCTATCAGCAGGTTTTGCAGCGCGCTGCTGGCGGAAATCGACGCGTTTCCGCTCAGCACCATCTCCAGTCCCATGGCGATGTTCATGCTGGTCAGCGTCGCCAGCAGGGGCAAAATACCAAGCCAGACAATCGCCAGGGCATTGAATATCCCCACGGCGATGCCGGTGAGCAGCGTGAGCAGCAGCGCATAAGTGACAGAGTGTTGCTCAGCGATCTGCGCCGCGAATACCGCGGCACACAACCCCATATTAGCGGCAATGGATAAATCAATGCCGCCGCTAATCCCCTGAACACCGCCACCGCTTAGCACCAGCGTCAGACCCAGCGCCAGCGTTCCCACCACCGCCGTTTGCTGCAATACGTTACCGAGGTTGATCACGCTGAGGAAAATAGGCGACAGCCAGGCAAATACCGCCAGCACCAGTACAATAATCAGCAGCGCGACGTGCTGCAGCCACGGCTGCCCCTGCGGTTTGCCTGCCGCCGTCACCACCGCCGGTTGGCTCAGTTCACTCATAGGATTTGCTCCGTCAATGCGCCCGTGCCGGAAGCCAGGGACAGAATCTCCTGGTGACTGGTGTGCCGGGCGGACAGCGTGGCGACCTGCTCGCCGCGCGCCAGCACAATAATGCGGTCGGCGAGCGTTTGCAGTTCCAGCAGATCGGTGGAAAACAGGATAATCACCGCACCGGCGGCCGCCAGCTGCTGCAGGGTTTGATAAATGGCGGCCTTGGCGGCAATGTCGACGCCAACCGTGGGCTCATCCAGCAGATAGAGCGTGGCGTGGGTGTTGAGCCATTTCGCCAGCACCGCTTTTTGCTGATTTCCGCCGGACAGCTGACGCAGCGGTGCCAACTGGCCCGGTGTGCGGATCGCCAGCTGGCGGATGTTGTCCGCCACCAGCGCGGTCTCGGCGGTTGCGGAGACGCCGCCCCAGCGCAGCAGGCGCTGCACGGTCGTCAGGGTGATGTTGTCGCGCAGGCTCACATCGAGCGCGATGCCGTTGGCGCGGCGATCTTCCGGCACCAGCGCGATGCCACGTTTCACCGCGGCATGTGGCGAAGCCGGTACTCCGTGCGTCTCACCTACGCGCAGCGTCCCGCTCACGCCACGTTCCAGACCAAACAGTGCGCTGATTAACGCCTTCCCTCCGGAGCCCAGCAGGCCGGTAATGCCAACGATCTCGCCACGTCGTGCGCTGAAACAAACATTGTGAAAGCGACCCGGCGCGCTCAGGGCGTCTACGGTCAGCACCGGCTCGCCGTCAGGTGGCAGACCGCGCGGTGCAATCGCCTGCTGCGTCTCACCGATCATGGCATTAATCAGCGCCTGCGGAGAAAGGGCGTCGCCGGTAAAATGCGCGACGTCTTTACCATCGCGCAGCACCGTAACCCGCTGGCACAGCGCCTGTATTTCATCGAGATAGTGAGAAACGTAGATCAGTGCGATCCCCTGCTGACGCATACGTTCGATAACGCGAAACAGCGCCTGCACCTCGTGTCGCGCCAGCGCGGCGGTCGGTTCATCCAGTACCACCACGCGCGGCGCGCGCTGTAATACGCGACAGATCTGCACCAGTTGCTGTTCCGCCACGCTTAACCCGGCGATCAGCGCATCGGGATCGATCTGCAGATCGAAGTGCTGTTGCAGTAGCTGCCGCGCCTGCTGACGCATACGCCGGCGATCGATAAACGGTGTGCTGCCAATCCGTGGCTCATTACCGAGCAGCAGCGCTTCCGCCACCGTCAGCGTGCCTGGCAATAGCCGCTCCTGATGAACAATGGCGATGCCCTGCTGTTGTGCCTGAGCCGGACTGGTCAACACCAGTGGCCGGCCTTCCAGCGTCACGCTGCCCTCATCGGCAGCGTGGATGCCGCCCAGCACTTTGATCAGCGTCGATTTTCCGGCTCCGTTATGCCCAATCAGCCCATGCACTTCGCCGGCGTGGACATCAAGCGATACCGCTTGCAGCGCGGGAATGCCGTCAAAGGCTTTACTGATCTGGCGCAGCTGCAGTCGCACTGTCTTATTTATCATCGCTCTGGCCCAGCGTTTGCTGCGCCTGCGCCGCATTCTCTTTGGTGACCAGAATGGCCGGAACATAGGTGGCAGGCGGAAGTGAACGATCGCCGGCAAGGTATTTCGCCACATTTTGTACCGCAGTCTGTCCGATCAGATAGGGTTGCTGCGCCACCACCGCCGCCGCGCTGGATTTCGGATCTTTCACCAGCGAGACCACGTCCGGGCTGCCGTCCACGGCGTAAGTTTTGATTTCACTGCGACCGGCAGCATCAACCGCCTGAGTGGCACCAATCTGCGGTACGTCCCATGCCGCCCAGATAGCCTGTACTGACCCTTGCGGATACTTGTTAAGCAGCTGACTAATCTGCGCATAGGCATCCTGCACGGTATTGGGAATGACGTCGCGCAGTTCGGGCTGAATGATTTTAATTTTCGGATACCATTTCAGCACGGCTTTTAACTGGTCATAGCGCATCGCCACCACCGGCACGCCATAAAAACCATTAAACACCAGAATATTGCCTTCGCCGCGCAGATCATTGACCAGTTTTAATGCCAGCTGCTCGCCAATATAAAAGTTATCGGAGGTCGTGACGTTAATACTGGATGGGCTGGCGGTATCCACGGTAAATAAGGGAATGCCGGCGTCGCGAATTTTTTTCAGCCAGGGTTCCAGCACTGAGGCGGTGCCCAGCGTTTCAATAATGGCATCCGGTTTTTGTGCAATCAGCGTTTGAATTTGCGCGATCTGCTGTGACTCTTTGCGTCCGCCATCCAGGGCGATAGGCGTGCCACCCAGCCGCTTTACTTCATCAATTTGTCCCTGATAGGCTTTCAGATCCCAGTAGTGATCGGTACCGGCCACGGTAATACCGATACGTTTACCGGCCAGTGAGGGAATAGATGCGTCAGCGGCGCGAGCGTGCAGCGACAAGCCGGCGAGCAGCGATGCAGAGGCCAGTAATAGTCCGGCCAGGCGGTGTTTATGCATTGTTTATATCCCTGGAAAAGGTTCAGCTAAATAAGGTGAGTGACGCCTGCTATCCGGCGTATAGCTGAAAATTATCACAGTCACTATTTATCCCTAATGCCATTTTCTCCTTTGGATATGCAGCGGATTTGCATATTGATTGCGTGAAAAAGCATGACCGGGCGCAGATATTCTGACGCCCGGTTATAAATAATAAAAACGTGGCTGGAATGAAGACGTGCGGCGCTAAAGATACGTGATGGTCGCGGGCGCCGCGGGTGTGATTTTAACGCCCTTTTTTCTTGCGTCCCGGCTGAGTAAAGCGCTTGCGGTTAGCGCCCTGACCCGCTTTGTCACTCTGTTTCGGTGCGCTGACGGCCGGTTTTTTCGCGGCGGGCGTCGCCGCTTTTTTCTTCGCCTGTGCCTGCTGCGTTTTTTGATCCTCTGACGACGAATCCTCAATTAGCTTAAACAGGTCGATCAGTTCATCGTCCGTCAGATCGCGCCACTCACCGAGCGGGATACCTTTCAGGCTCACGTTCATGATGCGCGTGCGCTCCAGTTTCGTCACTTCATAGCCAAAGTGTTTGGCCATGCGGCGAATCTGCCGGTTCAGTCCCTGCACCAGGATAATACGAAATACAAAGGTCGACTCCCGCTTCACTTTGCATTTTTTCGTCACTGTGCCGAGCATCGGTACGCCCGCCGCCATACCGGCAATAAACTCGTCGGTGATCGGCTTATCCACCGTGACCACGTACTCTTTTTCGTGATTATTACCGGCGCGCAGGATTTTATTCACCAGATCGCCGTGATTGGTGAGAAAAATCAGCCCCTGCGAGTCTTTATCCAGCCGGCCAATCGGGAACACGCGCTTGCTGTGGTTGACGAAGTCACCAATGTTGTCACGCTCGCCCTCTTCCATGGTGGTGACAATGCCCACCGGCTTGTTGAGGGCGATTAATACCAGATCGTCTTCGTTGCGCGGTTCAATCAGCCGTCCGTTGACTTTGACCTCATCCCCGGCGAACACCTGCGCACCGACGCTGGCGCGTTTGCCGTTAATGAAAACGTTGCCTTGTTCGATGTAACGATCGGCGTCACGGCGCGAGCAGATTCCGCTCTCGCTGATGTATTTATTCAGGCGCGTGGATGAGTTGGGCAGCATGGTTCCTCCGAAAAAAAACGGACTATACAGCATGTGCGCGCGTTGCGTAAGACTGGGTTAAGCGTCCGGTGGCGGTTGTTCTTTGCGGTGTGATATGGCGAAAAAGCGGTGCCGGGTGCCATAGCGATTTATGGCACATAAAAATCCCTCCTGTCGGTTAAAATAGCCCGCACGCCCCTGAGCAAACTCCGGGTATTGTGAACATCTCACCGTTAACCAGGCATGAAAATGTACAACGTAAATCATCTTTTCGTCAGCCGGGAAATGAATGTGAAAAAGCTGCTGGCTTACGGTTTCCGCAAGGACGGGCAGGATTACGGCTACCGCTGTGATGTGATGAATAAGCAGTTCACCCTGCAGGTAAACATCACCACCCAGGGTGGCATTGCCGCCACCATTATCGATAAAGTCACAGGAGAAGATTACATTCTTCACCGTATTACTTCTGCCACCGGTGCCTTTGTGGGGCAGGTCCGTGAAGAACATGATGCTATCTTGCTGGATATCGCAGAAAAATGTTTCCCGCAAAAGCATTTCAAAACAGCGCAGGCCGATGCGATTGTTCAGCACCTGAAACAGCAGTATCAGACTGAGCTGGAATTCTTATGGCCGCGCTTTCCTGAAAACGCCATCTTTCGCCGCAAAGATAATCAAAAGTGGTTCGGCGCGTTGTTAACGATTCACAGCAGCAAGCTGGGCCGACCGGATGATAGCCTGATTGAAATCGTCAATATTAAAGTCTCGCCGCAGGCCATCGCTTCGCTGGTCGATGGCGAGGTTTATTTCCCGGGCTACCATATGAACAAAAAGCATTGGGTCACCCTGTGTCTGGATGGATCAGTCCCGACGGCCGAGGTTTTGTTGCGCATTGACAACAGTTTTAACCTGGCCGGCTAGCCATCGGCGTGGCACCGTATACCTCTTCGCGGCTGATTTCACCGCCCCATCCGCGCAGCCGCAACGTCTCGCCCGTCAGTTCCACCACCGCAAAGGGCACGCGCGACGGACCATCCAGCATCCCCTGCAGGGTTATAAACACGGTATCCGCGCGGCGATGATAGCCGCCACGGTGATCGTGGCCGGCAAAACAGGCGCGCACGCCATAGCGGCAGAACAGCTCTGCCAGCTGCGCACCGTTGAGCAGACTGTGGCTGTAGCCCGGTGCCAGCGGATAATGGCCAAACACCAATACCTGCTGGCCGCAGGCGCGGGCCTCGATAAGCTGCGTTTCCAGCCATGCCAGCTGCGTCGCACCGACCGCGCCATTCCACGGCTGCGCCTGCGGTTGCTGGCGCGCCTGTAAATCAGCCAGCAGTGCGGCCGCGCGCTGGCGATCGTCGCCGTTGTGTTGATTGCAGTAC